>JACPPM010000218.1 GCA_016191015.1 Acidobacteriota bacterium
CCGCAATACCACCAAGTCACCAAGACACCAGGACCCACCAAGCGGATCGCTTTGCCCCTTGGTGCGGCTTGGTGCCTTGGAGTCTTGGTGGTTTGCACCTCGGATACCTCACCCACAGCTGACAACATGTTGGTAAGATTCGAGCGCTAAGGCGCCTAGATGTTCATCCTGTAGAGCCCGTTATTGAATCGGAATCGATTCGCGTAGTGTGACCCGAGTCCTGGCAAAATCCCCTCCTCCTGCGCTCGATACGTTTCTCCGAATCAGTCGGTCTTGCGCCTCAGGAAAGTTGGCACGTCGAGGAAGTCCTCCGGGAGCGACGTGAACTGGCTCTGCGGATAATGCGGCGTCGGTGGAGCGGGAGTCTGCGCATAGGGCGGTGTGACCGGGATCTTAGAAGCGGCGGGCATGACCGGCTGCGTGGCGGCCTTGTGACCGCCAGCCTTCCCGGTGTTCCGTCCGTTGTGAGAATCGAAGCCGGTCGCGATGACCGTGATCTTGATCTCCTCGAGCATTGTCTCATCCAGCACATCGCCGAAGATGATCGTCGCGTTCTCGTCGGCCGCGTCGGAGATGATCGATACCGCGTCCCGCACCTCATGCAGCGTCAGGTCCTTACCACCGGTGACGTTGATGAGAACCCCTCGCGCCCCCTGGATGCTCGCCTCCTCCAGCAGCGGCGACGAGATCGCGCTCTGCGCAGCCTCAACAGCCCTGTTCTCACCACGACTGACGCCCGTACCCATCAGCGCCATCCCCATGCCCAGCACGACCGTCTTCACGTCGGCGAAGTCGACGTTGATGAACCCGGGGACCGTGATGATATCGGAGATACCCTGCACGGCCTGGCGCAGCACGTCGTCGGCGATGCGGAAGGCGTCGGATCGGGTTGTCGCGCGGTCGATCGTGTGGAGGAGGCGTTCATTGTGAATCTCGATCACCGTATCGACACAGTCACGCAGCTCGAGCAGGCCCTGATCGGCCGCGGCCATCCTCTTTTTCCCCTCGAACCAGAACGGCTTCGTCACGATGGCCACGGTGAGCGCGCCGATCTCCTGAGCGAGCTGAGCGACCACCGGCGCCGCACCGGTGCCCGTGCCGCCGCCGAGACCGGTCGTGATGAAGACCATGTCGGCACCGTCAAGCACCTCCAGGATCTTGTCCGTGTCCTCAAGCGCCGCCTGTTTTCCGATCTCCGGATTGGCCCCGGCGCCAAGCCCCTTCGTGAGCTTCTCGCCGAGCTGCAGTTTGGTAGGGGCCGGGTTCGCCTTCAAGGCCTGCCAATCCGTATTGGCCGCGATGAAGTCGACGCCGACAATGCGCGCCTGAATCATCCGGTTGACAGCGTTGCCGCCGGCACCGCCGATCCCGATGACCTTGATCCGGGCGGCGGGTCTCGTCTCCTCGGCGAAGGTGAAAAGCGGGCTGCCCTTGTCGCTCATATCCTTTCCTTTCTCGTAGTAGCCGTTAGCCATTAGCCGTTAGCCTCAGATGAACTCACGGATCCAGGTCTTCAGCCTGCTGAATGTGTTCTCTCCCCCTCGGACTCGACTCCGGCTCGCTGTATTCCTGTGCCCGTAAAGCAGGAGCCCGACGGCGGTCGAGTAGATGGGGTTGTTGATCACATCCACCAGCCCGCCAACACCCGTAGGCGATCCGCGCCGCACCGGAAGATCGAAGATCTGCTCGGCGATCTCAGGCATTCCCTCGAGCAGCGCTCCGCCGCCGGTCAGAACGATCCCGGAGTTCAGCGATTTCTCGTAGCCGGCCTTCTTGATCTCGTCGTGGACCAGATTGAAGGTCTCCTCGGCTCGCGGCTGGATGATCTCGCAGAGAATCTGCCTCGAGAGAATCCGAGGCTTCCTCCCGCCCATGCTCGGCACCTCGATCGTCTCATCATCTTCCACCATCGAGGACAGCGCGCAACCGTACCGCTTCTTGATCTTCTCAGCTTCCGGGATCGGCGTGCGGAGCCCAACCGAGATATCGTTGGTGAAGCTGTCCCCACCGATCGGGACGACGGAGGTATAGCAGATGCTTCCTTTCTCGAAGATCGCCAGGTCGGTCGTGCCGCCGCCGATGTCGATGAGCGCCACGCCGAGCTCTTTCTCGTCGGGAGTCAGGATCGTCTCGGAGCTGGCAATAGACTCGAGAACCATGTCCGCCACGACCATTCCCGATCGGTTGACGCAGGCGATCAGGTTCTGCGTCGAAGTCACGGAGGTCGTGACGATGTGAACGTTCACTTCGAGACGCGTCCCTGTCATTCCGATCGGATCTCCGATCCCGTCTTGATCGTCGACGATGAATTCCTGAGGCAGCACGTGGAGGATCTCCCGATCCGGAGGGATCGAGACGGCCTTGGCAGCCTCGATCACGCGCTGGACGTCCTCGCGTGTGATCTCCCGGCTCTTGCCCCCGACCGCGATGACCCCCCGCGAGTTGAACCCCTTGATGTGATTGCCGGCGATGCCGACGTAGGCGCTCTCGATTGCCACCCCCGCCATCAGCTCCGCCTCCTCAATCACCTTCCGGATCGCCTCGACCGTCGCCTCGAGGTTCACCACGATCCCTCTCCTCAACCCCTTCGACTCGGTCATCCCGATGCCGATGATGTCGAGGCCCCCCGATTCGTTCACCTCGGCGATCACCGCGCAGGTCTTCCGAGTGCCGATGTCGAGCCCGAAGATGTAGTTGTCCTTCCGCCTTGCCAAGGAAATCACCTCCTGTTTATCCGGTTTCTCATGCGTTTTTCCAGTATGTCCTCAATACGGAGTGCTGGGTGCTCGCAGCGATTGACAGATCGCCTGTAGATTGTCACTCTTTTACGCCTCCCGCCCCACTCCCGTTCGCCCCCTGCACCGCCTCGATCACTCTGAAATCTCCCTGGATGTATATCCGCGGGGCGAATCGCAGATCCACGTAGTCGATGCGCGAGAACCTCGCGCGCAAATCCAGCTCGATCTTGCGGTAGAACGCCAACCGTTCCACGAACTCGTCGCCTCCCAGGATCAACGCAGGCGTAGTGTCCAGAAAGACAACCCGCGCCGATCGGCCCTCACAGCTGATCTCAGATATTCTCGGCCCGATCCCCGGATCGGCCTTCGACAGAGTTGCAAGGACGCGCAGACCGAGGTGGAGCGCATCGTCGCCGCCATCGCCTTCGATGCCGCTGATGAAGGGCAGGTCGAACTGCCCCCCGACGTACTGCGACAGGCGCGACCCGCCGGCATCCACAAGCCAGGGGCCGGCTGCCGTGAGCGCCACCGCCACGGGCGTCCGCTCGGCTACCCGGATCTCGACCGTGCGGGGAAGTATCCGCGACACTGCAGCGTCCTTGACCCATCCGTGGGTCAGGAGCCTGGTACGGATGGCGCCGAGATCGACCGAGAAGATGTTGCCCAGCTGCGGCCCGCCAGCCAGAGTCACCAGGTCTTCCGTGGACGCGCGCTTGTTGCCGATGATCTTGACGACGTTTGTAGCGAACATCTCGGACGTTGTGAGGAACCGATTCGCCTCGACCAGCGACGCCGCCACACAGCTCACCGCCCCCAGGAACACCGTCAGCCGGAAGATTCGCTTGACCCGATTGCGCCTGCGGCGCCTGTCCGCGACTTCCCGGTTCATGCGTTCACGAAGCACATGGGGCTCGACTGCTTCGAGCCCTTCGGTTTTGCTGTCATCCTGGCGCTTCATGCGATCCTCTTCAGGAGCTCAGGGCCTGCGTGCGTGACCGTGCCGGCACCGAGGGTGAGCACCATGTCACCCTTCCTGCAGAGCTCGGCCAGCAAATCCACGGCAGACGCGATGTCCGGACAGTAGTGGACATTCCTGTGGCCGAAACGCCGGATCCCATCGGCCAGTTTCTCCCCGCTCACCCCCTCGATCGGCGCCTCCCCTGCCGGGTAGATCTCGGTGATGATGAGCAGGTCGGCCTGGTGGAACGCGCCGCAAAACTGGTCGAAGAGGAGCTGAGTGCGCGTGTAACGGTGGGGCTGGAAGAGCACGACGATGCGCCGATCCTCCCAGCCGGTCCTGGCTGCCGCGAGGGTCGCCTTGACCTCGGTCGGATGGTGCCCATAGTCGTCGATGACCATGATTCCGCGCGACTCGCCCTTGAGCTGGAACCGGCGATCGGCCCCCTGGAAGCTCTCGACAGCGGGCAGGATCTCCTCCCACTCCATTCCCATGTCACGCGCGACCGCGATGGCGGCCACGGCGTTCAGGGCATTGTGCTCGCCCGGGACGGAAAGTCGAACCGGGCCGCGGGTATCGCCGTGGTGACTCACCCGGAAGATCGTCTCACGGTGCTTCTGCTGGACGTGCGAGAGGCCGTAATCGGCTTGGGCGGAGGTTCCGTACGTGATGATGCGGCGCGTCACACGCCCGAGGACGGCCTGCACGCCCGGGTCGTCTATGCAGACAAGCGCCGCGCCATAGAACGGAACCTTGTTCATGAACTGGACGAACGCCTCGTGGAGCGCGTGGAGGTCGCCGAAGTGGTCCATGTGCTCGACGTCGATGTTGGTGACAACGGCGATGGTCGGGGAAAGATGGAGGAACGAGCTGTCGGACTCGTCGGCTTCAGCGACGAGAAACTCGCCCTTGCCGAGCTTCGCGTTGCTGCCGTACACGTTGAGTCGCCCGCCGATCACGACTGTCGGATCGAATCGCCCGTGCTCGAGTACCGTGGCGATCATCGATGTGGTCGACGTCTTGCCGTGAGACCCTGCGACCGCAATGCCGTATTTCATCCGCATCAGCTCGGCCAACATCTCGGCTCTCGCGATGACGGGCACCTTCAACCTCACCGCCTCCAGCACCTCGGGGTTTTCGTCGTGAACGGCCGACGAGATCACGACGACATCCGCACCCTGGACATTTTCGGTCGCGTGCCCTTCGGCGATCCTCGCACCCAGCTTCTCCAGCCGCTCGGTCGCCGCGCTCTTCTTCAGATCCGATCCGCTCACGTGGTACTTCAGGTTGAGCAGAACTTCGGCAATCCCACACATGCCGCTGCCCCCGATACCCACCATGTGGACATGCTGGATCTTCTTGAACCCTTTTCTAAACACCGGCCGCCCCCGTCACGCGATCTCCGCGTATGAGGCGGAAGCTCAGATCCGCGATCTCCTCGGCCGCGCGCGGATTGGCCATTCCTCGGGCCGCCACCCCTATGGCCACCAGGCGCCCGGGGTCGCGGCGAAGCTCGTCGATCCGGGCGGCGAGCGATCCGGCATCCCGCTCGGTCACCACCACCGCAGCCCCACATCTCTCCATCGCCCGCGCATTCAGCTCCTGATGATTGTCCGTCGCGGCGGCGAATGGGACCAGGATCGCAGGCTTCCCCGCCGCGGCGATCTCGGAGATCGTCGAGGCCCCCGCCCGCGAGACAATCAGGTCTGCCGCGGCGAAGGCATCTGCCATCTTGTCGATGAAGGGCACAATCTCAGCATCGCTTCCCTTCCCGACATGGGCATCCCGGACCTCGACGTATTGCGCCTGCCCGGTCTGATGGATGAGATGAATGTCTCTCATCGGCGCCGCGTCCAGGATAGCGCGGTTCAGCGCTCGCGAACCCTGGCTGCCGCCGATCACCAGGACGGTGAAAGCACCCGTGCGCTTCGCGATGTGCGGGAGGCTGAAGAACTCGGAGCGCACAGGGTGACCAGCGTGGAATCCCTTCTTCCCGAAAAGCGCGGTGGATTCCTTGAACGAGCAG
The DNA here is from genome assembly GCA_016191015.1 of Acidobacteriota bacterium. Classification (GTDB taxonomy): domain Bacteria; phylum Acidobacteriota; class CAIWXX01; order CAIWXX01; family CAIWXX01; genus JACPPM01. Next base: position 5,723 of record JACPPM010000218.1, read on the forward strand.
GCAACGCAACCGGCGAATGGCGCCAGCCATCGCGTGGTCAGTCCCGGTTTGAGATTGACCTCCAGGATCAACGTCGGGGTGGTGAAGGAAGCGGCCAGCACAAACGGCCCGGAGACGTATCCGCCTGCGCCTATCACGAGGGCCGGCCGCAGTCTGCGGATCAGCAGCATGGAGGAGATGATCGCCGGAAGAATCAGCGCCAGGGAACCGGCCTTGTAGAGCAGCGATTTCCCCTTGAGAGGCTTGGTGAGGAGCTCGATGAGCGGGTATCCGGCCCGATCGATGATCTGCCGTTCGACCTCCCTCCCGGTCCCCACGAAGGTGATCCTGACGTCGCCGCTGGCCCGCTTCATGGCCTCGGCCACCGCGATGGCCGGAAAGAGATGGCCCCCCGTACCGCCGGCCGCGATGAGCACGGTCGTTGGGCGTGGAGCGTCGGGAGTCGTTCGCGCGGTCATGTGTTCATACCTAGCCGCTGTGCTGCGAGACGTTGAGGAGGATTCCGATGCCGAGCATGTTGGCGAGAAGTGAGGAGCCGCCGAAGCTGAAGAAGGGGAGCGGAATGCCCTTGGTGGGGAGGAGTCCCAGGACGACTGAGATGTTGATCAGTCCCTGGCTCACGATCAGCGCGGTGATGCCCGCTGCAAGGAGCGCGCCATGGAAATCGGGGGCGCCGGCAGCAGCTCGCATGCCGCGCCACATGATGACGAGGAAAAGCGTGATGACGGCCATGCATCCGATGAGCCCGAGCTCCTCGCCGACGACGGCGTAGATGAAATCGGTGTAGGCGTACGGCAGGTAGTAGAGTTTCTGAGTCGACTCGCCGAGTCCTCCGCCGAGCACGCCGCCCTTCCCGACCGCGATCAGGGATTGGATGATCTGGAAGCCGCTTCCGAGGGGGTCGGCGAAGGGGTCCAGGAAGGCCAGCAGCCTGTCCTTGCGATAGCCGGCCCGCAGCACCAGAAACAGCCCGGCAGGGACGACGGCGAGAGCGCCGGCGAGGAGGTACCGGAGCCGGACGCCGGCCAGAAACAGGACGATGCCGGTAATCGAGGCCAACGTGATGGCCGCGCCGAAATCCGGCTCCAGGTAGGTCAGGACAAAGAACACCGCGGTGACTGCCGCGCACGGCAGGACGGTCCACTTCAGGTCGTTGAGCCGTTCTTTCTTCTTGTCGAGCTGGTAGGTCAGGAAAAACAGGAGAGCGAACTTCGCCAGCTCGGACGGTTGCAGGCTGAAACCGAGCAGCCGTATCCACCGGTGTGTCCGGTTGACGGTGGGCATGAACAAGGCGGCGGTGAGAAGCACGAGCGCGATGGCGAGCAGCGTGTAGACGACGGCGGGCCGCCTGAAGAAGGGGTAGGGGATGTAGAGCAGCGCCCCCATCAGGGCGAAGCCCAGACCTGCCCATACCATCTGCTTGATCAGGAAGTAGTATGGGTTATGGTATCGCTCCACTGCCGTGATCGCCGACGAGCTGAAGACCATCACCAGCCCCATCATGACCAGCGCCAGCACGGCCAGAAAGAGCGGCTTGTCGGAGCTGAGCTTCCGGCCCATCAGGATACCCTCGCCTTCAGGCGGGTGACAGCCGATACGAACACGTCACCGCGATGCTCGAAATCGCGGAACATATCGAAGCTCGCGCAGGCTGGAGCGAGCAGCACCGTATCACCCGGAGTGGCCAGATCGAACCCCCGGCCAACGGCCTCCTCCAAGCTGGACGCCCGCTCAAGCGCGCATGCGCCCGCGAGCGATGACGCGATCTTGTCGGCCGCCTGCCCGATCAGAATTGTCGCCTTCACCTTCTGCCGACAGAGCTCAGCCAGCGGCCCATAATCGCCTCCCTTGTCTTTCCCCCCGAGGATCACGATGATGTTGCCGGGGAAACTCTCCAGCGCCTTGATCGTGGCGTCGACGTTGGTCGCCTTCGAATCGTTGAAAAAATCGACGCCGCGGATCTGCGCGACAAACTGCAGCCGGTGCGAGACAGCTCGGAATCCTTCGATGCTCTTCCTGATTCCCGGCATTTCCACGCCTGCGAGAAGCGCCATCAGCGCGGCCGCCATGACGTTTTCAACGTTGTGCGTCCCCTTGAGCGGGATCTGGTGAACCGGCATCAGGGTGCCCCGCGCACGAGGCGTCGACAGCGCCACGACGTCGCCCCGGAGGAAGCAGCCTTGAGTGGGCTCCATCTTTCTACTGAAGTAGTAAAGCGAAGAGGCCGGCCGCTCGTCCGCCAGCAGGGGGTCATCCCCGTTGAGCACCAGGAAATCCTCCGGTGTCTGTTTCTCGTAGATGCGCCGCTTGGCCGAGGCGTACGATCCGAACGTATCGTAGCGGTCCAGGTGATCGGGCGTGACATTGAGGATTGAGGCGATGCGCGGGCGCAACTCGACAGTCGCTTCGAGCTGGAAGCTCGACATCTCACATACGAACCAGGTTTCGGCGCTGTCCCGGTCGAGCATCGCGATCAGGGGGGTTCCGATATTGCCGGCGATGACCGTAGGTAGACCCGCGTCCGAGAGGATCTTGCCCGTGAGGGCGGTCGTGGTGGTCTTGCCGTTCGATCCGGTGATCGCGCAGATGCGCCCTTTCATCTCCGCGAAGGCGATCTCCATGTCACCGACAACCGGGATGCCGCGCCGGCGCGCTTCTGCGACCGGCTGCAGGGACATCGGGACGCCAGGGCTGATGACGATCAAATCGGCGCGGGTGAAGAGATCGGCCGGGTGCTCTCCAACGACGACCGCAGCCCCCGATGCCGCGGCGCGCGCGACGGCGTCACCCAGGGCGCTGGCCGGCTGCGCATCATTGATCGTGACGCGAGCACCGCGCTTCACGAGGAACTCGGCGGCGGCGAGCCCCGTGCGGGCCATGCCGACGACCAAGATGTTCATCCCGGAGTAGTTCATGAGTGCGACTGGAGGAGGAAGTTCAAAGTTCCAAGTTCAAAGTTCAAGATCAGGCAGGAGTGAGACAGGAAGGTTGGAGCTCGGGGGATTCGGATCTGGGACCTCGGACCTCGGACTCGCCTCATCTCAGCTCGATGGAACCCAGGCCGCCCATTGTCAAAAGCACAAACATCGCGTCGTAATCGCCCCACATCGGTCCGGGAACTTGGAACTTTGAACCTGGAACTTTGAACTACTCTCATCTCAGTTTCAGTGTGCTCAGGCTGAGCAGAGCGAAGATGATGGCTGCGATCCAGAACCTGACGACCACCTTGGGCTCCTTCCACCCGGAAAGCTCGAAGTGATGGTGGAGAGGCGCCATTTTGAAGATGCGCTGGCCCGTGAGTTTGAACGAACCCACCTGGAGAATCACGGAGAGCGCCTCGATGACGAAGAGTCCGCCGACCGACAGAAGGAGGACCTCCTGTTTGATCAGGACAGCGACGGTACCGAGGGCTCCGCCGAGGGCAAGCGAGCCGACGTCGCCCATGAAGATCTCCGCCGGGTAGGCGTTGTACCAGAGGAATCCCAGGCTGGCGCCGACCATGCTGCCGCAGAAGATCGTGATCTCGCCCGCCTGAGAGATTTTCATGATATTCAGGTAGCTGCTGAAGGCCGAGTGTCCGGCAATGTAGGCGAGAACGGTGAACGCTGATGAGGCGACCAGGAAGGTACCGATGGCGAGTCCGTCGAGCCCGTCGGTCAGGTTTACGGCGTTGGATGAGCCGACGATGACGATGATGATGAAGGCCAGGTAGAGCCAGCCCAGGTCCGGTGTCCAATTCTTGAAGAATGGCACGGTCAGGTGTGTTTCGAACAGGCCATACCGGCGCATGTAGAAGAGGAAGACGCCGATGATAATGCTGATGGCGATTTGCGCCACGATCTTCTGTTTGCCGGTCCAGCCGAGCGACTTCTGTTTTCGCACCTTCGCGTAGTCGTCGAGGAAGCCAATGGCGCCGAAGGCCGTGAGAGAGAAGACGCAGGTCCAGATATGGGGATTGGTGAGGTCTGCCCAGAGGAGGGTCGGGATGAGGATCGAGGCCAGGATCAGAACGCCTCCCATCGTCGGCGTGCCCGCCTTTGCGCGATGAGATTGCGGACCCTCCTCGCGGATCTGCTGCCCCACCTGGAAGTCGCGGAGCTTACGGATCATCCACGGGCCCAGCAGGAAGCTCAGAAACAGCGCCGTGAGGCTCGCATACGCCGTCCTGAACGTGATGTACCGGAAGACGTTGAAGACCGCCCCGTAGTCGTGCAACGGGTAGAAGATGAGGTAGAGCATCCTATTGCCGATCGGATGCCGGTCGCGGCGTGGAGCTGCCGCGCAGTTTCTCTTCCAGCGGAAAGTTCATCGGATTCACAGCGGCTCCTTGAGTGCTTCGATGGCACGTTCGAGGGCAATACCTCGAGAGCCTTTGACCAGAATGACATCTCCTCGCTGCGTGTAGTTTCTGAGAAACGCCGCCGCGTCTCCGGCATTGCGGAAAGACTGGATCTCGCCTCGGTACGCGGAGCGACGGGCCCCATCGGCGAGCAGGGTTGCCTGTGGACCCACGGTGATCAGCATGGAGATCTTCTTCTGATTCCCGATGAATCGCCCGGCCTGCGTGTGGAGCGCTCGGCTCTGTGTGCCCAGCTCGAGCATGTCCCCCGCGACCAGCACGCGACGGCCAGAGCAAGGGAAGCCGGCCAGCATCTCGACGGCAGCGTGGAGCGCCCGCGGGTTCGAATTGTACGCGTCGTTGAGAACGAGGGCGCCATTGGGCAGCTTCACAATCTCCCCGCGCAAGCCCGCGGGCCGCACCGACGGGATACGCCGCAGGATGGTGGGGATCGGAACGCCAAGGCCGTCAGCCACGGCAACGGCTGCCAGGAGATTCGCGAGCGCGTGTTTCCCGATCACGCGGGCCGTCACGGGGAAGCGGCGGCTGCCCACCACCAGCGTGAAGCTCATTCCACGCACACCCAAGAACCGGATGTGCGTTGCACGGTAGCGGTTGTGCTCCTGAAACCCGTAGCTCAGTATCCGACCCTTGAAACGGCGTGACATCCGGACCACCCAACTATCGTCGCCATTGATGACGGCGAGGCCGTCGCGCGGGAGCGCATCGAGTAATTCCGCCTTGGCCAACGCCACGTTTCGGATGGACCCCATCGTTTCCATATGGACCGGACTGATGTTCGTCACAACACCGACCGACGGTGCGCTGATCCGGCACAGACTCGCGATCTCGCCCGGAGTCGACATACCCATCTCGAGAACTGCAAACCTCTGCTTCGGCTGAAGGCGCAGGAGACTCACAGGCAGACCGTACTGATTGTTCAGATTGCCTTCGCTTTTCAGGACGTTTTTCCCGAGGAGAGTCGCGATAAAATCCTTCGTGGTGGTCTTCCCGGTCGTTCCCGTCACGCCGATCACCGTGACCTCGGACTGGCGCCGCACCCAACTTGCCAGGTCATGCAGGGCGCGGGTCGTGTCCTTCACCATGATCACCGCCGGAAACAACCTCAGCTCGTCCATGTCACGATGAGCGGCCAGGCCGCGCGCCCCCTTCGACACCGCATCCGACAGGAAGTCGTGCCCGTCCAGCGACCGCCCCTTGATGGCAAAAAAGAAGTCGCCCGGCCCGGCCGCTCTCGAGTCGATCGTGAACCTCGAGAATGCTCCATCGTTTCGTCCCGAGAGAATGATCCCTCCTGTGCCCGCCCGGATCTGCTGGAGCGTCAATGTCGGCATTCAACGCCTCCCGGTCTTGGAGCCTCATGCGTCAGCAGTGCATGGCGTGTGTCGATCTCCGAGTCAGATCCAGGCGAGTCCGTTTCCGGTCCAACGCACAGACGCAAAGGCGCAAAGTCACAGAATGGGATCAGAGCTTCTTTGCGCCTCTGCGTCTTTGCGTTTGCAAGGATCTCCATCAGAGCCGACACTAGCGCCTCCATCCCTCCACGACCTCGCGGTCGCTGAAGTGGATCGTCCTGTCCTTGAAGATCTGATAGTCCTCGTGGCCTTTCCCTGCGATCACAACAACGTCGCCCTCCTGCGCGTCGGCCAGTGCCGCCAGAATCGCCTCCTTCCTGTCCACGATCCTCCGGTAGGACCGCCATGTGCCAAAACCCTGTTCCGCTTCGTCCATGATCGCCTCGGGCGCCTCGCTCCTCGGATTGTCGCTCGTCAGAATGGCCGCATCGGCGTGACGGGCAACCGCCGCGGCCATCAGAGGGCGCTTGCGGCGATCGCGATCACCACCACATCCGAAGACAGCAATGATGCGCCCGCGCGCGACAGCCCGGACGCTCGAGAGAATGTTCTCGAGGGCATCGGGGGTGTGGGCGTAATCTACTACTGTAGTAAAATTCCCGGATGCGATCGTCTCGAAGCGACCCGGCACCGCGCTCAGAGCGGCGATCCCCCGTTGCGCGACCTCCGGAGGCAACCCCAGCCCGCAGGCGGCGGTGACTGCCGCGAGGGCATTGTGGACGTTGAACCGCCCGGTCATCGGGGAGCTCAACTCGAAGCTCCCCCACGGAGAACGTACTCTGCCACGGAACCCGCTCATGGTGAAGTCACATCCTTCGATTGTGACATCGGCACCCGGCTCGATGCCGTAGCTCAGCACGCGGGCTCTAGTCGAAGCGGCAACGGTGGCGAATTCCGCGGAGTCGCGGTTGATGACGGCGATGCTGTCGGAGTCGAGGGATTCGAAGAGCTTCAGCTTGGCCCGACGGTACGAAGGCATGTCCCCGTGGAAGTCGAGATGATCCTGCGTGAGGTTGGTGAAGACGGCTGCGGCGAAACGAACTGCCTGGACGCGCTGCATTTCCAGGGCGTGCGAAGAAACCTCCATGGCGACGTGGGTGCAGCCCGAGTCCAGGCACTCGTGGAGCATCGCCTGCAGATCGATTGCCTCGGGCGTCGTCCGACTCGCGACGCTGGTCGAATCGCCGATGCGGTAGCGGATGGTCCCGAGCAGTCCGGTTTTATGCCCGGAAGCGGTCAGAATCGAATCGACCATGAACGTCGTCGTGGTCTTGCCGTTGGTGCCCGTCACACCCACGACCGACAGCTTCCGGCTGGGGGACCCGTAGAACCGGTCTGCCGCCGCAGCCATCGCGCGGCGCGCATCTGGGACCTGCACCACGGCGACGCCGGCCGGCCGGCTTACGGCGTCCCGATCGGCGATGCATGCCACGGCGCCGCGTTCGACGGCCTTGGGCATGAACCTCATACCATCATCAACCAGGCCCTTCAGGGCGAAAAAGGCCGTGCCCGACCGCCGTTCACCCTGCTGGCCTCCCGGCTCGACCTTCCTGGAGTCATAAGCCAACGCGCGGACGTCCACCTCGGGATCGCCGTAGATGATCTGTGGCAGGCTGTCGGCGATGAGGTCACAGAGTTTCATCTTGATGCTCTTTCATCAACGATCTCGCTGAAGCGAGAGGACGAGGCGACAGCGCTTCCCGATGGGCGCACCCGGGCGCGGGGACTGGTCGATCACGTACCCGCTGCCGGAGGCGTCGAAGCTGACCCCCATCGGGCCGAGAACATGGGCCACTTCGCGAAGCGTCTTCCCGTGGAGATCCGGGAAGGCGGGACCCGGCTGTGTCGGCGGCGCCTCGTGGAAGGGTCCATCCGGCTCGCGAGAGAGTTGAGCGGATTCGACCGTGGGTTCCTCATCGGACGGTTCTCGCCTCGAGGGCCGGAAGTCGTCGACCTCCCCACCGCCTCCCTCTGCGGCGTAAGCCGCCTGTTCGCCCCGGCTGAGAGAGGCATAGGTAACCTGCGGTCTGACCGACTGCCTGCGCTCGGGGAACACATTCATGTAGCGCAGGATCCGCTCGGCGCAGATCTTGTAGACGGGCGCAGCGATGAGCCCTCCGTAGTAAGCGCCTTCGGGCTCGTCGATGACCACGATCATGGCGAGAGCGGGGTTCTCCACGGGTGTGAATCCGACGAAGGAGGACACGTGCTTGCCGGGCGCGTACCGGCCCGTCTTGCTGTCGGCCTTCTGTGCCGTGCCGGTCTTGCCGGCAGTGGAGAAGCCGTCCATCCGGGCGGCGATACCGGTGCCGCGCTCGACGACGTCGGTGAGGATGTCGCCAAGGTCGCGAGCGACCGTCGAATCGATAATCCGGACGGGCGGCAGAGTTGTGGGCGTGCTCCATCCCTGCCCGCCGGCAGCGACGATCTGGCGCACGAGGCGGGGCCGCACGGCGAATCCGCCGTTGGCCACGGCTGAGGTGGCCGAGAGAACCTGGAGTGGCGTGACGCTGACCTCCTGGCCCATGCAGAGAGCGCCGATCGAGATCAGGGACCAGTCTTTTGGCTCGCGCAGGATCCCGCTGCTCTCGCCCGGCAGGTCGATGCCGGTCGGCCTGCCGAATCCGAATGCGCGCATATAGGAGTAGAGTCGCTGGTTGCCGAGGCGGAGGCCGAGCTTGATCGAGCCGACATTGCTGGAGTATTCGATGATCTCATCCATGCTCAGGACGCCGAACGGCTTGTGGTCCCGGATGCGATGGCCTGCGATCTCGATGGCACCGAGTTGGCAGTCGAACTTTTCGTCGATCCGCGCGGTCTTTTCGGCGAGGCTGGCCGCGGCGACGATGATCTTGAAGGTGGACCCAGGTTCGTAGCAGTCCTGGATCGCGCGATTGCGTCTCTGGTCCTCACGGCTGCCCTGAAGCTCATTCGGGTCGTATGTCGGCCAGTTGGCCATGGCAAGGATTTCACCGGAGCGCGGATTCATGACAGTGATCGACCCGCCCCGCGCATGGTGCCGCTCGACCGCCGCCCGCAGCTCATGCTCGGCGATGTACTGGATCACCTCGTCGATCGTGAGAATGATGTTGCTGCCGGGCTGGGTCGGCACGAGTGTCGAATAGGAAAACTCGCGTTGACGGGCGTCGATCTCGACGACAACCTTTCCCGGCATCCCGCGCAGCTCACGATCGTACTGATACTCGACGCCGGCGAGCCCGCTGTTGTCCATTCCGACGTAGCCCAGGAGATGACTCGCGAGCTCTTCCTTCGGATCGAATCTCTTGCTTTCCGCAATGAACCCGATTCCTTCGAGATCCAGATTGCGGATCTTTTCGACCGCCTCGGCCGGAAGCTTGCGCGCGACCCAGACGAAGTCCTTGCGCGACTGGAAACGATCGAGAAGGTCGGAACGGAGGGAGGGGTCGGCGAGAGCAGAGGCGATGGCGGCGGCCGCGCGCGCGGGCTCCTCGATCTTTCCGGGTACGCCATAGCAGCTCTCGACCTCCCTCGTGATCGCCAACTCATGGCCGTTGCGATCGAGGATCGTGCCGCGCTTGGCGTCGATCTCGATCACGCGCTGGTTCTGCCGGAGCGCCTTGCTGAGCAGCTCATCCCGCTTCTTCACCTGCAGGTCCACGAGCCGCCAGACGATCCCGACGCTCCAGACCATGGCGAAAAAGGCGGCAAAGTATACCCTTCTCCGAAGGCGTTTCTGGGTCCTGTCCGCCGCCATGATTCTCACCCAAATCGATCGCGGATCTCGGGCCGGCCCCCGGACCCACTCGGACCAATCGGCAAAAGGGCCACAGAGGCGACGGGGGACAATCCCGGTGCCTCTGTGGCACGTAGCGTCGGGGCGCTGCCATGGCGGGAGGAATTCGCCAGCGATCGATTCGAAATCACCGTTGCCCCCTCAAGAGACTCTCCGGCGCCTGGTCTGCCTTCGACAGCTCACCCGTGCCGTCGCCGGAGGGCTGGAGCAGGAAAATCTGATCGCCGGTCGGAGTCGTCAGGTCGAGCTTTCCGCGGGCGATCCCGTCGATGCGGTCGAGCGAGAGGAGCGTGGCGCGCTTCAGCATGAGGCGCCGCTTTTCCTCGAGCTGCATGTCGTGCTCGCGACGAAGCTGCTTCGCCTCGTACCCGAAACGGATCATCTCGTTCCGCTGCCATACGTAAAAGAGAATCGAGAGCAGGAGGACGACTCCCACCAACACCGAAACGAGGAAGTCCCGAACATGATGGTGGTCGATCTCACGCACAACCACACCATTGACGACCTTCCTCGTCACAATGGTGGACGCGGTCGAGCTCACCGGGCCCCCTCCTCCTCCCTCCCCTCGCCTTCGGCCGTACGCGCGAGGGCACGGAGCTTCGCCGACCGCGAGCGCGGATTCCGCCGCCGCTCATCCTCACCCGCAACCACAGGCTTCTTTGTCAGAATTTGATAGTCGACTGTCACGCGAGCCATCTCACGAAAGGTCTGCTTGACGATGCGGTCCTCGAGTGAGTGATAGCTGATGACGACGATCCGCCCGCCCGGAGCCAGCTCGGACGCCGCCTCGCGCAGGAACACTCCCAGTCCCTCCAGCTCACCATTCACAGCGATCCGAAGGGCCATGAAGGGGAGCGTCGCGGGATGGTGCGTGCGCCCTCTCCCGGCCACCGACCTGACGGCGTCGACGAGGTCGGCGGTCGTTCGGAAGGTGCGCGCGCGGCGGCGGTCGACGATGGCACGCGCCAGGCGTCGCCAGAACCTGACCTCGCCCAGATCGCGAAAGATCCTCTCGAGCTCCTCGCGCGGTTCCTCGTTCAGCAGCTCCGCGGCCGTCGGGCCGGTCCGGGCATCCATCCGCATGTCGAGCGGCTCATCCCGCAAGAAGCTGAAGCCGCGGCCCGAGCCTTCGAGCTGGTACGAGCTCAGCCCGAGATCGATCAGGCAGCCACCGAACGGCATCGAGGGCATATCGAAGCGCCGCCATTCTTTGAAGTCGGCGCAGCGGGTGGCGAGGCGCGGAGCGAGATCGGAAAGGGCTGCGGTGGCAAGGGCGATCGAGTCGGCGTCGCGATCGAAGGCGACGAGCGTCGTTCCGGGTGCGGCCTCGAGAATCGCACGGGTGTGCGAACCGAGGCCGAGTGTGCAGTCGATGTAGTAATAGCCGGGGCGGGGGCAGAGCAGGTGGACGCATTCTTCGCGCAGGACGGGTTGGTGAGATACGCTGGGGTGGGTCATGCTTGCTTTTATGTCCCATAGGGTGGGGGGGTCTGCGGGTCGCTCGTTCCCTCCCGCCCCGGCTCCGTGAAACATCAGAAACCCATATCCGAAAGCATCTGCCGCTCTTCGGCAGTCAGATGCGCTCCGACACGCTGTTCTTCGAATCGCTGTCGATTCCATAGCGTGAGATGATTGTGCTTTCCCAACAGGACGGCCTCGCCGTCGAGTCCCGCGGATTGACGCAGGATCGGATGGATGAGGGTTCGGCCTTGTCCGTCGAAGGCGGTCGATCGTCCGTAGTATGAAGTCAGGTCTGTGAACTTGATGATGGCTCTGTTCATGCTGGGTGATTTCTCCAGCTTGCGTTCGATCTCTTCCCATACTGGAAGTGGATAAATCTTGATCTCCAATCCATCGAGACTCGTGACGTAGAACTCATTGCCCCACTTGCCCTCGATGTACGCGCGCAGCTCGGAAGGCAGTTTGAACCGGCCCTTCTCATCGAAAGTGATGAAGTAGTTCCCCCGCAACATTGTCGCGTCCTGCCTGACCCAGAAGGTATCGTTTGACGACGATTCTAGTCCCCTTTGGTCCAGAACCGTCCACCGCGGTCCATCCTACAGTCGAGGAAATACCTTGTCAAGCCTGAATTTAAAGAATTTTTTATGAAGCTGCGGAGTGGATTAACCGGGGAACTCCCGGCGGCAGCGATGAGCTCTGAGATTCGGAGTAGACGCGCACGCGCATGAGCGCAACGTCATCCTGAGGAGCCGGGCGAGGCCCGGTGGCGAAGGATCTCCACCAAGGGCTACGGGTCTCGCAGGAGATCCTTCGGCCCGGCTGCGCCGAGCCTCAGGATGACATGCTGGCTGTACTGCGGCCAAGTGTACTCCGAATCTCAGATGTGCTTCTGCGGGTTGCAAAGACCCTGGCCGATGGTCAAGAATGTGCGGCGATGAAGTTCACGCTGTTTGGTCTGCCCAAGACCGGAAAAACCACACTCTTCAATCTGTTGACCGGATCGCAGCTCGAGACGAGCAAGTTTGCCGCGACGGAGAAGTCGGTGCACATCGGACGCTGTCTCGTGCAGGACCCGCGTGTCAGGACGTTGAGCGAGATCTTCAAACCTCGCAAAACGATCTTTGCCCAGATCGACTACGTGGACTTGGGTGGACTGGCATTCGGCGACGTGAAAGAAACTGAGCTCCTCCCGCATCTCAGGAACAGCGATGGGTTGGCGCATGTCGTGAGGGCGTTCGAGGATGACGAGATGCCGGTCGACGTCGGGCTCGATCCGATCCGTGATCTCCGGAGAATGGACGACGAGCTGATCCTGGCGGACATGGTCGTGGTGGAGAACCGCCTCGATCGCCTCGCGAAGGATCTGAAGAAGGGAAAGCGTCCTGAGTTGGTGAAGGAAGAAGAGGTGGTCACGCGCTGTCGAGACGTGCTGTCCGGCGGGACTCCTCTCCGGGACGTGGCCTTCGCGGAGGAGGAGATGAGGCTCATTCGCGGTTTCATGTTCCTGAGTCAGAAGCCGCTTCTCGGCATCGTCAATCTCGGCGAGAAGGACACGAGTCGGCTTGGCGACCACACCGGCTTGTTTCCGCCGCAGTGGAAGGACTCTACAAACGTAGTGATTTGTCCGGTCTCGGCCGTCATCGAAGAGGCGATTTCCAAGCTGTCCGAAGCGGACGCGGCCGAGTACATTGCTGCCTACGGTCTCACCGAAACTGCCCTGGCGCGTCTGATCCGGAACAGTTACTCGCTTCTCGGGCTGGTCTCTTTTTTCACTGTCGGCGAAGACGAAGTGCGCGCCTGGACGGTCCGCAAGGGGATCAATGCGCGAGGCGCGGCCGGCGCCATCCACTCGGATCTCGAACGCGGTTTCATCAGGGCCGAAGTCGTCACCTACGACGACTTCATGGCGGCCGGCTCCTTGTCCGCCTGCCGCCAGAATGGGACGCTTCGCCTGGAAGGCAAGGATTATCCGGTCAGCGACGGCGAGATTATCCACTTCCGTTCAGGGGTTTGAGCAGGGGCGTGAAGATCGAAGTCAAGGTCCAGCCCCGGGCACCACGCAACGAGCTGGAGAGGGATTCGGCCGGCACGCTGAAGCTCAGGCTCACTGCAGCCCCGGTCGAGGGTGAGGCCAACCGGGCAGCGATCGAATTTCTTGCGAAGCATTTCGGCGTCAGTCGCTCGAGCGTCCGCCTCGTCCAAGGAGGGAAGTCGCGCCACAAGGTCTTTGAGATCAACGGCGGGGATACCGGAAAGCTACCGGCGGGCTTGGAGGCGAAACCGAAGCCGAAGCCGAAGCCCTGAGCGAAGCGAAGGGCCCCCTCCTTCTCTCCCGATCTCCCAACAGACCGAGCCACTTTCTTCCCCTCACCGAATCCAATGTCGCGTATAATGGAGCAGCATGATCATTCAGGATGAGATCGAATGAAGATACTCATTGTCGACGGGGATCGAGAAACGAGACAGCACGTGCGGGGACTGCTGGAGGCGGCGGGCTACACGGGGCTGCTGGAAGCCGAAACTTCCGGAGACGCATTCAGGCTTATAGGTCTCGGCGAGGCCGCGGGGAAGCGCGACGCCGTGGATGTGATTCTGATGGCGACCCAGACCGACGGCGGCGTGACCGGGGTTGAGACGTGCCGGAAGATCAAGCAGGATCCGGAAATGCAGGACGTGGCTGTGATCATGATGGCATCGGAGGGAGGAGCGGAGCAGTTGGAGGCGGCATTCGACGCGGGCGCGATCGACTGCCTCAGCAAGCCGGTCAATCGGGTCGAGTTGCTAACGCGGATGGGCTCGGTGGTGAGAATGAAGCGTGAGGCGGAGGAGCGTCGGTCGCGGGAAGTCGAGCTTGGTGAGCTGAAGCGGCAGCTTGCCGACGCGAGGAGGGTGATGCAGTATCTTTCGGCCCTCGACAGCCAGACCGGAGTTGCGGACCGGGAGCATCTGGACCGAGCGCTCGATCATGAGTGGCGACGTGCCACGCGCGGGCCGACGCCCTTGTCGGCCGTCATGATCGACATCGATTTTTTCAAGACTTACTCCGAGGTCTACGGTGCGGAGGGGGCCGAGCAGGCACAGGTGTCGGTCACCCGATCCCTCAGCGGTTCCTTGCGGCGACCCGCCGATCTGCTCGGTCGTTACGACGACCAACGTCTTCTCGTGCTCCTCCCCGACACCCCGATCCAGGGAGCGGTCGCGATCGCCGAGGGCATGCGGGCCGGCATCGAGTCGCTCGGGATCGCGCACACCCGCTCGCAGGTCAGTGACTGGGTCACGATCAGCTTGGGTGTCTCGACGGCCGTCCCGACCGTAGATGTCTCCCCGACAACCCTCGTCGCAGCCGCGCAGCAGGCGCTCGGCCAAGCGAAGCATGGCGGCAGAAACCGCGTCATGGTTCACGTGCTCGACTGAATCGAGCAGTTCAAAGTTCAAAGTTCAAAGTTCAACGCAGCCGGGAGAGTCCCGGGTACCTGGAGGAATCGGAACGCGAATCTAATTCCTCGTCCAGTCTTGGCAAGCGTCCCGGACGAGTTTCTTGCAACTTGGAACTTTAAACTTTGAACCTTGAACTCTTGACCCCTCGCAGCTATATTCGGGCTCAGATTCACGTGGACAGAGACAAGGCATGAGTGCGTCGGAGGCAGCCGGGTTTCCGAATCCGTTCGCCGTCCAGACGCCGCCGGGCGCGGAGGGGTGGGAAAAGCTCTATCCGTATTACATGCTGTTCAGCTCCGAACGTCGACAGCTGGAGGAGGGGAAGTTCTGGTTCCGTGACAGCATGCATCATCCCGAGCCGCTGTATCCATTCGATGCGATCACCGCGGAGAGTTGGGGGGTGGCGTTGGGCGAGTACAACTCGCGAGTCTTCCTCTTTCCCGCGGGTCTCGGGATTGACCAGCGGATTCTGAACGGCTATCTCTATGTCAGCCCGAATGCGATCACGGACGAGGCGGTGATCAGAGCGCGGGTCGCGGGTTTTGCGGAACGGGCGGGTCACTATTACCAGAACTGGAACGACCTCTACGACCGGTGGATCCGGAAGGCGGAAGCGGCCATAGCCGATCTCAAGGCTATCCAGATCCCGGAAATGCCTCAGATCGAGGAGTTGGCCGTTGTGCTGGAGGGGCGTGGAGTGACAAGCGCCTATCGGTTGATCGAGTCCTACGGGCGTGTCCTCGAGAGCATGTACAAGATCTGGCACTATCATTTCGAAATGCTGAATCTCGGGTACGCCGTGTACCAGACTTTCTTCGCGCACTGCAAGACGGTCTTCCCGGAGATACCGGACCAAAACATCGCACGTCTGGTCGCGGGGATCGACATTCTATTATTCAGGCCGGATGAGGAGCTGAAGCGTTTGGCGCGCGTTGCCGTTGAGCTCGGGGTCACGAGCTGTCTGCGGGGAACATCGAATCCGTCGGAGGTTCTGACGGGGTTACGAGAGACGGAAGCGGGAAGGAGATGGCTGTCCGCTCTGGAGGAATCCAAGGAACCGTGGTTCAACTTTTCGAGCGGGACCGGCTTCTGTCATGTCGACAGAAGCTGGGCCGACGACCTCAGCGTTCCTCTTGCATCGATCCGTCGCTACGCGGAACTGATCGAGGCCGGTGCGGACATCGCCCGCCCCCTCGATTCGATCAGGCGCGAAAGGGAGCGGATGGCGGACGAGTACGGTGCGCTTCTCCCGACCGATGACGACCGCAAGGCCTTTCGCGATCAGCTCGAATTGGCCCGCACCGTTTTCCCGTACATCGAAAACCACAACTTCTACGTCGAGCACTGGCACCATTCGGTATTCTGGAACAAGATGCGCGATTTTGGCAGACTACTCGCCGCAGGCGGGTTTCTCAAGGATACCGATGATCTATTCTTCCTGAATCGCGTCGAGGTCGGTGAAGCCTTGTACGACCTCATCCTATCCTGGGCCGCCGGATCGCCGGCTCGCGGACCCGAGTATTGGCCCACTAAGGTGGAACAACGAAAGGCGATATTCGAGGCCTTGCGCCGCTCCCCACCCCCCATGGCGCTCGGCCAGCCACCCGAGGTCATCACCGATCCCGTCAGCATCATGCTTTGGGGGATCACGACGGAGACGGTGCGGGGCTGGCTCAGTCCCTCCCGCAAGGGCCTCGGCTCCACCTCACTCACCGGATCGCCGGGATCACCGGGGGTCGTCGAAGGTCCGGCGCGCGTCCTCATGAGCGCCGACCAACTCGTCGACGCACTGCCCGGAGAGATCCTCGTCTGCCCGATTACGGCGCCGAGTTGGACGCCGGCATTCGCCACCGTCAGCGCCGTCGTGACCGACATAGGCGGAATCATGTCCCACGCCGCGATCGTCTGCAGGGAGTATGGGTTGCCTGCCGTCGTCGGCACAGGCCGCGCGACGACAACGTTCTCGACGGGACAGTGGTTGCGTGTCGACGGCAATCGGGGCACCGTCGCAGTCGTGGAGCCGAAGCCCGAGCGAAGCGAAGGGGCTCCAGAATCTCCTCGCGGAAAAGAATAGTGTCTTACAAGTTGCGTGTTGACACGAAATGGCAAGAATGCGAGGGGGCAAGATCTTCCGAACTCCTCTCAGGAACGCAGGAGGAGAGGAATGCAGGAACGGAGCGCTCGCCTCGGACAATCAGGGTGGCTCGGAAGAACGCTCTCACCCCTTCGCTTCGCTCAGGGCTCCGGCTCCACGCTCCAGGCCCGCGAAGCGGGCCGGACGCTCTCACGCGCGGTGGAGACGCAACCTTTTTGGTTGCGGCTCCGCCGCGTTAGGGTGTGAAAGAGTTGGAGAGTGAGAGCG
Source organism: Acidobacteriota bacterium (assembly GCA_016191015.1). Lineage (GTDB taxonomy): Bacteria > Acidobacteriota > CAIWXX01 > CAIWXX01 > CAIWXX01 > JACPPM01. The sequence continues at coordinate 22,474 of JACPPM010000218.1, forward strand.
TGGGAGAGTTCCGTGCCGGCCTCACGGACTTCGCCTCAACCTCCCCAGCGTCCGGTCCGGCCCGGCCCCGCTTCCATCCCTGTAATGGAAAATCTGCGCGGGGCACCACATTCGGCAATTTGCACTTTGCATTGTGCACCCGGCAAGCCGAGCCTTGGTGCCGCGATTGCTCGTCGGAGGCTGCGTAGAGGCCATGAGTGTCACCGAATTCCCTGCCTCCCCTTATATCCTTCCGCTCGAGGATTGCACTCTCACCGGGCACGCCCTCGTGGGAGGCAAGAATGCGCGCCTTGGTGAGTTGATCCGTGCAGGGATCCCGGTTCCACCGGGAGTAGTCGTCACAGTGGGCGCATACGCTGATTTTGTGGCACGGACCGGACTGAGCGATCAGATCCAGCGTCTCTTGGCGGTGGGCGCACCCGCAGGAATCGGTGATCTGCTGCAGGTGAGTGCGGTCATTCGGGAAGCGATTCTCACGGCTGATCTCCCGGGGGAGATCGCAGACTCGATTCGCGATGGATATGCTCGTCTGTGCGAAGAATGCGGAAAGCGAAACCTCGCGGTGGCTGTGCGATCGAGCGCCACCGACGAGAATCTTCCCGGCACATCGCTCGCCGGACTGTTGGAGACCTCTCTCTGGGTGGCTGGTGCTGACCAGGTTCTCAGGAGCGTGGTGCGATGCTGGGCGAGCATGTTCGGTCACCCCGCTCTCGCCTACCGCCTCCGCATGGGTATGCCCCTGGGAGGAGGGTCGATGGCCGTGGGTATTCAACGCATGGTCGATGCGCGTGCTGCGGGCGTGATGTTCACGCTCAACCCGGCCAATGGTGATCGATCCAAGATCGCGATCGAAGGGGGCAAGGGGATCGGCGCCATCGTCGCCGCTGGCACCGTTACGCCCGAGCTTTTTCTGGTGGACAAGGTGTCGTCGGATCTGATCGACACTCGGCGCGGTCTAGCGATTGATGCCTGTCTGAGCGAGCAGGAGATCGGCGCGCTCGTGGATCTCGGGAGGCGTGTCGAGCGGCAGTTCGGATGCCCGCAAGACATCGAGTGGGCAGTCGCACGGGACGTGTCGTTTCCGGCGAGCATCGCGGTGGTTCAGAGCCGTCCCGAGACGGGATGGGCCAGGCGGGCGGTCGTATCACTGTCCAGGCCGATGCCGCGTCTGGTCGACTACGTTGTCGCGCGGATGGCTCCGCTCGTGAAACCGTGGGAGCCCCCGGTCATCTACCTGGTGCGTCACGGGGAGGTAGAAACGCACATTGCTGATGTCGGGCTGACCATGCAGGGGCGCCAGCGGACCGGATCGGCTGCCGGCGAGCTTGCCGCGCAGATCTCTACCGGAGATTCCGTCCGGGTGCATTATGCACCCTCTGCGCGTGCGAAGGAGACCGCCACAATCCTGCACGCACGCTTGACCGAAGCTCTGGTGGATGTCCGATCGGGACTCGGGGCCGCCATCTTTCCGGCTGCCGCTGATCCATCCCTCTGCAACGGCCGCTTCTTTGTGCGGCCCGGTCAAGATCCGCTCGATCCCGTGCTCGCGTATGCCGAGACCACCGCCTTCGTATCGGCGAACCAAGGGGCGCCGCGGGCACACGTCGAGTTTTTTAGCGGATTCTGGGCGTGTCCCGATCCGATGGGCTACTGGCTCGCGCGCGATTCGCACGGATGCGCCGAGACACCAGCCGACGTCACGAGGCGGGTGATGGAGCGGATTCGGCAAATCATCGACGTGGACGTCGAGAGCGATCGCGGCCGGACCCATTGGATCATGGTGACCCATTCGGGAACCATCCGCGCGTTGTTGCGAGATGTGTTCGGCGAAGATCCAGGAGAACCGGACTACTGCGAGATCATCCGCATCGATGTTCCCGGCCCGACCGGCGACTGCATTGTCCACCGCGGCGCCCGCACTGCGCGCTTCGACCCACGCGCCAGCCAATCGCATACCGATCGGTAATCCACCGGAGATGATAGCCGCAGGCTTTAACCTGCGACGGCCGAACGCTCGCGGCCCAAAGCCCGCCTACGCCACGTCGACACGCCCGCTCACGTCGTCTCCCCGTCACCATTGCGAACCACCGGCTTGCCGTGGCGAATAGTCACGTCCTTTCGGGAGTAGACTGCCTTCCCTTTGAGCTTCTTTGCGGTGTTCTTGACGCCGAAGGTGTGGGTTCTCCCTCCGCCCAAGTTCCCGGCGGAGCTCTTCTCATATTTCCAGTCTGACTTCTCGAGGTAGACCACATCGACTCTCCAAATAATCACCGGTCTTCCGGACTCGAGGGATTCGGTAGGGTCAACCAAGTAACGCCAGATAATGTACCAGCCAGGGTGATCATAGTGCGACTGGATAGCCCATGGGCGCTTGCTACCTTTGCTTTCCAATGACTCCTGCGGGGATGGGTTCTGTCCCGAGCCGCGTCGCCGAAGGTCCGGAAAGCGCTGTTGGGCGGTGTCTACGTTTCTGTGCTTCTCGTAGGCACTGACCGAGTGAAGGGCTTTCGTCCCGAAGATGCCGACGATTGCGCTGAAGACATTGGCCTGCTCCGTGTAGATCTCGACCAGATCTGCAAGCCCTCGCTCTATGTAGTCGATCGCTCGCTTGATCGCGCCGATATCGAGTCCCGGTGGCAGGGGGACGGTTCGGTCGAGATCACTTGCCCGAATCATTCGTGCCGTTCTGAGAGAGCTGAAACTGCGCCAGTCGTGGAACGGCCCTACACGCCAGTTCAAAATACCAGGGATCCATTTCCAGGCCGATACCAGCGAGACCACAGGCAGCGGCAGCCGCGATCGTCGAACCGGACCCCATGAACGGATCCAGAATCAGCCCCTCGCTAAATGGCAGCGCAGCTCGGACGATCTGTCGCAGGAAGCTCTGCGGCTTCAGCGAGGGGTGGGGAGCAATCTCGCGCTCAAATCCTCGGGCTGGTGCTGAGAAGATCATATCCCGGAATGGCTCGGTCGCTGAAATGCGCCGCAACCCGCCTGTTCTCCATCTCCTGAGGTTATCTTGGACCCGCCCTTCACATGGCTTCCGGAACAAGCCCCATGGCTCCCAACAGGATCGTGGCATGACGGACACATCTGCAAATTCCTTGTGTGCGTTCTTAGGGCGATCACCACCGCGCAGCGTGTGGACCACACGAATAATCTCGCCACGCTTCTCAAAACCAGCCGCGATGAACGGTTCGTACACAAGGTAGGAGACAAGTGGATTCGTGGCGATGAAGACGTGAGCTCCCGGCACGAGCACCGGCATCAAGGATTCAGCCAGCCGCCTGAAGAAGTCTCGGAGTGCCGCGCGATCTTGTTCGGTCAGGACGGTGAACCGTGGCAGCGGCATGCGCCGGCACCCGTCGAAATTCGGAGGAATGCGCCACACGCCGCCTCGTCCTCTACGGAGCTTTTCCAGCTCGCGCGGGGAGTACTCCAGCAGGCCGTATGGGGGATCGGTCACCACCGCGTGCACGGAATTGGGCTCGGCCTCTCGGAGCCACTCGAAGGCATCCACATTGCCAAGCTCATACTCCCCGCCATCGAAAGCCCCCTTCAGCCACACGCGCTCGCGACGTCGGAGATCTAGCTGGCGAGGACTCGCCGGGCTTCTCACGGCGGATCCATGAACTGATGACATCAAGCCTTCCTCTCCTGGATGCAATCGAGTTGGCTCGGAACCCGACATGCGCGCGTACAGCGCAAGCCTTCTGAGAATCCTCCGCGGATCTCCACGGCCACGATTATAGAGTGGGTCCATCTGTCGTTCAAGCCACCCGCCAAGGCGCACACGACCGCGATGGCGGATCGTTGAGGGATGCAGGAACGGACCGTTCACCTCACCTGCTCAGGGAGGCACGGAACGCTCTCACGCTCCACGCTGCCACGCTCCAGGCGCGCGAAGCGCGCCGGACGCTCTCACTGTTTCGGTGCCCCGAGCAGCTCCCGGATCTTCCGCGCAAGATCTTCGCGATTGAACGGCTTCTGGAGAAACGCGGTTCCTTCGGCAAGCACGCCGTGGTGCAGGACGGCGTCGTCGGTGTAGCCGGACGTGTAGAGGACCTTCATGCGCGGGCGCAACAGCGCCAGGCGCTCGGCGAGCTCCCGGCCGCTCATCCCCGGCATCACGACGTCGGTGATCAACAGATCGATCCGCCCTTCGTAGCGGGCGTGAACATCCAGAGCGTCGAGGCCGTCTTTGGCCTCGATCACGAAATACCCGTCCAGCTCGAGGATCTCTCGCACGAGCGATCGCAGTGATGCCTCATCTTCCACAAGCAGCACGGTCTCGCTGCCGGCGACCACTGTCGACTGCGGCGGCCCGGGCTCGGTCGTCGTCGCGGTCGCTCCATCCACCCGTGGCAAGTAGATCGTGCATCGGGTCCCGCGACCCGGCTCGCTATCCACCCACACAGTCCCCGCACTCTGCTGGACGATCCCGTAGATCGTGGACATCCCCAAACCGGTCCCGTGCTCCTTCGTCGTGAAGAACGGCTCAAACACTCGTGAGAGCGTGTCCTTGTCCATTCCGTGGCCCGTGTCGGTCACAAGCAGCATGACGTAGGCTCCGGGAACGACGCCAGGATGCTGCCGTGAGAACACCGCGTCCAGGCCGGCCGCACCAGTCTCGATCGTGAGCCGCCCGCCGCCGGGCATCGCGTCCCTCGAGTTGATGGCCAGATTGAGCACGACCTGTTCTATCTGACTCGGGTCGGCCCGGACGAAGATCGGTCGGAGGCCGTGTCTTGTCACCAGCTCGATGTGCTCCCCGATCACTCTCCTCAGCATGTTGCTCATCTGGGCGACGATCACCGTGAGATCCACGACCTTCGGGGCGATCACCTGCCTGCGGCTGAACGTCAGGAGCTGTCGTGTCAGCGAGGCAGCCCGTTCGGCCGCTTTCCTGATCTCGTCAGCGGCGCGCCTGAGCGGGTTTTGTTCGTCCAGTGATCTGAGCTGCTGTTCGCTGTAATTGAGGATCACGGTGAGGAGGTTGTTGAAATCGTGCGCCACGCCTCCCGCTAGCCGCCCGATGGCTTCCATCTTCTGCGACTGCCGCAGTTGCTCCTCGAGCTGCTTGCGCTCGGTGATGTCTCGTGCGATTCCCTCGAGTGCGATGACCGTGCCATCGTGGTCATGGATCGGGACGTTCCGGTGTTCCAACCAGATGGTCGTGCCGTCCTTACGAATCCACCGCATGCCAACCGGCCGACCCGGTTCGAGGTCGCGCATCCATTTGAGTGTGGCCCGGTCCTGGGGATGGATCGCTTTGAGGAGCGTCTCGGGATCCGCGTAGAGCTCGTCGGGTGTGTACCCCGAGATTGCCTCGCACGCAGGGCTCACATATTCAAACCCGCGGGAGGGCCGGAGCCGATAGCGGTAGATCACGTCATGGGCATTCTCGGCCAATCTCCTGAAGTGCTCCTCGCTCTCGCGGAGCGCTGCGCCCGCACGAAGGCGCCCGATGGCGCTGGAGAGCTGCCCGGCGAGAGTCGTCAGCAGCCGTTCGTCGGCATCGGTGAACGCCTCGGGAAGCGGGCGTGTAGCGCGCAGAACACCGATGAGTCGTTCGCCCAGTCGGAGGGGCACGCACATCTCCGCCGGCTGGGTGCTCTCTTCGATGGCTGCATTCGGGTCCATATCCGTGTCGGGCCACCTGCGGGGTACGCCATCCTGCGCGACGATTCCCGGGAGGCCCGAGCCGAGCGGGATGACGGGGAGCCGGCGATCGTCGGAAGCACTGCGGGGTCGCTGCAAGCGCAGAGCTCGATCCGCCTCATCGAGGAGCAGCACGCCGAATCTGTCTGCCTGAAGAATCCCGCCCGCCACCTCAACTGCCCGCTCGATGAACGACTCCTCATCGACAGCCTCGGTCGCCGCCGTCGCAACGGCATGGAGGGCCGCAAGCTCATCGAGCTGTCTTCTGGTCGCCCCGTAGAGCCTGGCATTCCTGATGGCGACGCCAGCCTGACGGCCTATGGACTCGGCGAGCGCCAGATCGCGTTCGCTGAAATGTCTGTCGGGATCGACGCTGAACAGTCCGAGCGCACCGATGCACTCGGCCCCCGCCACAACCGGCACGCTGATGAAGCCACGCACCCCCGCTTCGGTCCATCGTGGGAGGGCGGAGGGGTGGTTGCGGTAGTCGGCCAAAAGCAGCGACTGCCCGGACTCCACACAGTACCATGCGACTCCCTTCCCACGCGGCTGCGGCCGGAGATAGAGGCCCCGAGGCAGGTTGAACACGTACGGGTACATGATGGCCTTGCCGTCGACGGTGACGAGGGCGATCACACCGCCCTCCGCGCGCACGAGGTGTGACGCGATGCGAACGATCGAGGTCAGCACTGTCGAGAGCTCCAACGTGCCGCTGATCGCACGCGCAACCTCGTGCAGCTGTCTCTCGGGCTCCGTCTCCGACAGCCTCTCTCGATCGAACGCCATTCCGATGATGTCGCCGGCCGCGGTGAGGAGACGGAGCTCCTCCGGCGTGAACATTCGGCCGGGAGGTGTGGTGAGGTTGAGGCAGCCGGCATAACGCCCCGATGCGCGTATGAGCACGCTCGCATGGTGGCGAGGTGCACCTGCGAGCTCTGAAAGCCTGTCGCATTCCATCACGAGCGCCGGTTCCCTAGGGGGTTGGCCCTGCCGCAAGGTAGCCAGGCACCGGCATGGCCCCGGCATCCCATTGACGGCATCGGCTTCCAACTGCAGTGGGAGCCCGATGGAAGCCTCCAGCCTGGCGGTTCCTCCAGCCTCGTCGAGCGCCATCACCCAGCTCGCCTCGGATCCCGTCGTCCCTAGCAGGGCCCTCAAGACGGCATGCAGCGCCTGCCTGAGATCTCTGGGGCAATTGAGCGTACGGGCGACCGCCTGGAGAAGTCCGACCGACCCCGAATCAGGCTGCCAGTCTTCGCCTGTCTCGCTCACCGTGGAATCCCGGCACGGCTTCCCGAGTGAACAGGCATGGCTTTCGCCGCCCAAGATCGGCGGGGCTGCATCGCGACCATGGACGCCGCAGCGAGGAGAGAGCTCGTCTCAAGGACGTGCCTCCTCACACACCTGCTCAACGTCTTGGCGCGATTCTTCACCACCTGTTCCCCGATGTCCAGTTCCTCTCACGCAATATACCGGTGCGCTCCAGATGGGTCAAGGAAATCGCCGCCGCCTAAGGTGCCCGATCAGTCCCGAGCAGTATGCGGATCTGTTGAGCAAGTGCTGCGGCCGTGAACGGCTTCTGCAGGAAGGCGGACCCGCCAGTGGCCATGAATCCTCGAGGATACTTCTCGGCGTAACCGGACATGAAAAGGACCTTCATGGCGGGGAAGCGATCGACGAGCCGCTTGGCCAGCTCACTGCCGCTCATCTGAGGCATTACGATGTCGGTGACGAGCAGATGGATTGGGCCTGGGTGTCGATCGGCCATCTCCAGTGCGTGGTCCCCTCCGGAGGCATCGAGTACAGTGTAGCCGATCGACTCCAGTACTGTGCGCACCAGGGTGCGGACATTCTCCTCGTCCTCGGCCAGAAGGATGGTTTCATATCCTCGGGGTCCAACGCGAGCCGGCGGGTCAGATGATCGGGGCTCGGCCGTTTGGGTCGCTCCCGGCAGGAAGATGCGGAAGGTGGAGCCCCGACGGGGTACGCTCTCGACCGTGATCATGCCGCCGCTCTGCCGGACGATTCCGTAGACCGTGGCCAATCCGAGCCCTGTCCCTTTCCCCTTCTCTTTGGTTGTGAAGAAGGGTTCGAAGATCCGCGGGAGGATTTCAGGCTCCATTCCAGCACCCGTATCAGATATTTCGAGCACCGCGTAGAGCCCGGCAGCGAGATCCGCCCCCTCCAAAGTCGTGGGCGAGACCAGGGCGAGGTTGGATGTGCGGATTGAGAGCGCTCCCCCACCGGGCATCGCGTCGCGGGCGTTGAGTGCCAGGTTGAGGATGACCTGCTGGACCTGTGTGGGATCGGCCTTCACCCGCGTGAGTTCCGGCTCCAGATTGGTGACGAGAACGATATTCTCACCGATCAGGCGCCGCAACATCTGCTCCACCTCACCGACGACTTCATTGAGATCGAGGATGGCGACCTGCAGGAGCTGGCGGCGGCTGAAGGCAAGAAGCTGCCGGGTGAGGGCCGCACCCCGCTCAGCCGCAACCTTCACCTCCGATCCGTAGGCCTCGAGATGGCTTCCGGCCGGGAGGTCTGCGAGCATCAGATCAGCATAGCCGAGGATTGCCGTCAGGATATTGTTGAAATCGTGCGCGACACCGCCGGCGAGTTGCCCGATGGCCTCCATTTTCTGTGATTGGATGAGCTGCTCTTCGAGGTGCCGCCGTTCGGTGATGTTGCGCACGATCGCGATGATCTGGTCGTGCATCATCGGCAGCAACCTCGCCTCAAAATACCTCTCGCTCCCCTGAATCGGCATCGAGTACTCGATCGTCACGATCGAGGAGGTATCGCGCACCTGCTGCAGCGCGTCACGAAACGCCGCGCCGACACCCGTCACGGGGACGTCCTGAATCCGCTTGCCAATGATCTCCTCGGACGCCACACACAGATCCTTTCCGCTTCCTTTGTAATCCACGATCCTGCCCTCACGATCGAGCCGGAAGAACAGATCTGGGAACGCCTGGAATACAGCGCGCATCTCCGAGTTGGCCTGAAGGAGCTCCTGTGAGCTGAGCTCGAGTGATCGTTCGAGCATCCGTCGATCTGCATCGGACTGCCTGTAGGCGCTGTCAACGGATTCAACAAACAGCTTCCACCCATCGGGGATCGCATCCGCGGATCCGAAATGGCGCCTGAGCTGCCGGAGCAGCAGACTGTGCATGCGACTTCCTTGTGATTCCGCCCTTCCGCCTCTGTCCTGAGTCTTCTGTACTCTGGTGGCCACGACCTCACCGCTCCGTCAGCGTCGTAATCGTCATCGTCTGATTATGCAGCTCGCACTTCGCCTCGGGTGTGAACGGCGAGATCTCACCATAGGAATAGAAACCGGTGAGCACGGTCTCGCGGCCGAGCACCTCCCGGACGCCCTCGACCTCCTCCTCCACCCTCTGCTGCAGCACCAGCTTGCGGCCGACGCAGCTAATCAGGATGGCGAGGGCCGGAGCGGAATCGCCGAGTGTCTCTTGTGTGTTGCGCGCGGCGCCAACGGCACCATCGATCAGCCGGTCGAAGTTCGCCTTCATCAGGCGGGCGTAGCCGCCCATGGGAACATCCCCCGCGAAGGTCATGCTCTGGTCCCGCTCGCTCACCCCGAGAATCGTCCGCACCACCGCCGTCTCTCCACCCGGCACGCGGATGCTCAGCGGAAACAGCAGCCCGGTCGCGGGGAGCCCATCGGCGTGCTCACCAAGGTACCTCTTGTACAGCTCCAGTGCAGACTTGCCATCCAACTCGTAGAGCACGTTCCCGTGCGACTTCGTTATCAGCCTCTCCGGGCCGAAGGAGTCCCACCCTCCGAGGCACCCATATCCGACCTTCAATCTTTCGCCGTACAGTCCGACGACCGCGACCGTACCGGTTTCGGGGGGACCGTCACATATCACCACCGTCTCGTTAAAGCGGGCGCCATCTCCGGAAAGACCGCCGGTCACGGTCACTGCCGCTGGCAGATGACGCTCCAGGCCCTTCACCAGATCGCTGCCGTTGATCCTCAGGCCCTCCGAGAGGATGAGCGCGTGCACCAGCCCTTCTTTGACCAGAGCCTGCGCCAATTGCTCTCCAGCCTCGAAGCTCTTCTCTGGATCCGTGACCCTGACGCTGGCGGTCCTGAGGGTCGTGTGCTCGAAGTTGACCGCCGTGACCACCAACGAATCGTCGGTCACCTGCGTGCCGCAAATTTCGCCCGCCGTCGAGCAACCGAAGAGGTGCGAACGCGGATACATCCGCCGGATATCGTCGAGCCGGTCGGAGGTCTTCAAGATCGACGAGCTTCCGAAGACCAGTACTAGCTGCGCCGAATCCGAGAGAGGATCTGAGGTCTCCTCCTCCCATCCGACCGCCTCACGCCACCTCGACTGTTTCACCCTCACGGCTGGTGTCACCCTCCCGGGTCCAGTTCAAGATCAGTCCCCAGCGAGGGCTCTCCTCGATAGGGTTGCGGACATTATCGCATCAACGGGAGGAGCCGCAAAGCAAAAAAAACGCGGCAACGACTGAGGCGCGCTAACCACAGAAGGCACAGAACGCGCAAAAGGCACAGAAGTAGTAGATGAAAAAGAGGCACGGAACATCTGTGGCTTCTGCGATTCTGTACGTTTTGTGGTGGAGGTCCACCTGACCGGAGCGGTTACAAAACGTGAACGCTCCCTCAGTCCGTGTTGAACACTCGCGATGCTTGTGCGACAATCTTGCTACGAACCTGATCCTCACGTCGACGCCAGTCCGCCCGGAGGTATGGGATGCCGATGACGTGCACGAAATGCGGGAAGAGAATTCCCGACACAGCGGTCACGTGCATGTGGTGTGGAGCCATGACGCGGCCTCCCGCGGTGTGCCCGCGTTGCGGGAGGAATGTCTCCGTGAATCTCGATGCCTGCACCTTTTGCGCAGCGCCGCTGTGGCATCTCACGGCCGAGCAGATCCGGGCTGTGCTGGCAACTGTCGAACCGCCACTGCCCCCCGCCAACGACGACTCGCGCGCCGCCGCCCTTGCCCTCGACCAGGGCAATCTCCTCATCCGCGAGTCACGCTTCCGGGAAGCGACGCTGGCATTCGAGAAAGCGATCACGATCGACCCGCGATGCTACTGGGCCTGGATGGGGAAGGGGGCCGCCTGGTTGCTCAATGGAGACTTCCGCGAGGGCACGAGCTGTCTCGACCGTGCGATCGCAATAGCTCCACCGTCTTCGAAGCTCCGTGACGCCCGCACGCAACTCGTCACACTCAAGGAAGAATCCAAGAAGGCCATCCTCGCGGGCACGCATGCGGCGCAAGCCCGGGTTCCCGCGCCGACAGGGCCCGAGCTCATCCGGGAGCTCGAGGCCGACTGCAACAGGCTCATCACAGAGGACCATGTCGACATGGCCCTCCCTCTCCTGCAGAAGATCCTCGAAATCGAACCCCACCACGCCTACGCGTGGACACAGAAGACGGCGATCCTGCAACAGCTCAACCGCTGGGACGATGCGCTCACTGCGGCGGATCAGGCCGTTGCGATCGATCCGCGGAACGCTCAATTCTGGTTTCTCAAAGGCAACGCGCTCAACGCGTTGTGCCCGCAGCCTCCATCTGTCCGCGGGTCCGGTGATTGGCTGCGACTCGAGGAGTCGGTGCGTTGTTACGAGAGATGCGCCGAACTGAGCCCTGGGTTCTGCCTGGCTTGGTTTCACAAAGCGCTTCCGGAAGAGAAGCTGGGACGGCATCATGACGCGATGCAGTCGTACGAGCGCTTTCTGTCACTCAATCCAGGACCCGATCTCGCCCCCCAGATCGAGCATGCACGGAATCGTACTGCGAGTCGGGAAGTCCTGGCCGTCCCGCCTGCAGCCGAGGAAGGCGCGGCGGCAGAGAGCTGGTTCGAGCGGCTGGCCGACGGCGGGCCGGATGATTTCCTGGCTTTCTCCGACATGGTGCTCAAGCTCAAGCCGGATGAGGCATCGAGCTGGGTGAGCAAGGGCCTGGCACTCGAGGAAGTGGGGCGCCACGCGGAAGCCATGACGCACTACGAGAAGGCGATCGAGATGGACGGTAGCCAGTCCGACGCATGGATGCGCAAGGGCCGGATCCACCAAAGGGCGGGAGCACATGCCGAGGCTCTCGAGTGCTTTCGATCCGCCGTGGCTGTCGACCCGGATGCAGAGGAAACCTGGTACCACAAGGCCAGAGCCGAGGAGGCGCTCGGTCTGAAAACGGATGCCCTCGGATCCTACAAGAAGTTCCTCGATGTCACACCCCCACATGTGCACGAAGCCGATGTCCGGGACGCGGAGCAGAGAATCGAAGATCTGAGTCTGGAGACCATTATCGAGGGTGGCAGCGCGGTGCCCGAGGAAGTGCCCGCGGGGGTGCCCGCGGCACTTCCGGAATCCGTCCAGAGCGTGAAGGGAGGCCTTGGCCTCTACAAGAAGGGAGACATGGCGGGAGCGCTCGCATGCTTCGACCGGGCAATTGAGATTGATGCGACCAACGCGGACGCGTGGACGAATCGCGGCATCTGTTTGAACGCGCTCGGGCGGCGGAGTGATGGATTGCGGAGCCTGAGGAAGGCCATCGAAATAAACCCGCGTCACGTCGCGGCGCTGAACAACCTCGGCGACGCGCTCGGCGAGGCGGGTCACCGCGACGAGGCGCTCCGGTGTTACGACACCGCCCTTCATCTGTCCCCCAGCGATCCGGTCCTGCTGGGGAACCGGGGTACGACACTCATTCATCTCAACAGGCTCGAAGAGGCCGTCGCCTGTTTCGACCAGGCTCTCGAGATCGACCCGAAAGACACGTTTCTTCTCGCCAACAAGGGTGCATCGCTCGGCCGGCTTGGGCGGCACGAACAAGCGCTGGAATGCAACGATCGCGTGATCCACCTCGATCCACGCGACAGCTCCGCCTGGTACAACAGGGGCTGCTCTCTGGGAAAGCTGAAGCGTTACGAGGAGGCGATCGTCGCCTACGACGAATCGCTGAAACTGAAACCACTGTCGAAAGCGGCCATCAACAATAAGGCCGAAGCGCTCGTCAAACTGCGGCATTTCGCCGAGGCTCTCAGAGCCTATGACGCCCTGCTTTCGCTGGCACCAACCTTTCTGTGCGGGTGGAGCGGGAAGGCGGAGGCTCTGAGCGGGCTCGGTCGCAACGCGGAAGCGCTCGAATGCGCCAATCACGCGCTCCAGGTCGACGACATGAACCCCGGCGCCTGGTATGCCAAGGCCGCGGCGGCTGAAGGGATGGGCCACACGGAGGAGGCGCGCGCCGCCTTTGCGCGGTTCCTTGCGCTGACCAAGGCAGAGGACGAGGATGAGCGAACGAAGGCCGCTCACGCGCGGGAACGCCTCGGCCAGATCGCGGGCGAGCCCGTAGTCCCGATCGTCGACGTCAATGCGATGATAGAGAACGGGAAGAGGCTTCTGGAGGGGGGCGAGCTCGAGCGAGCCCTGGAGTGTTTCCGGCAGGCAACGCAGATCGATCCGAATGACGGAGGGGGTTGGGCTGGAATGGCGGTCGTTCTGCAGGATCTCGGACGACACTCCGAGGCGGTCGCGTGTCATGATCGAGTGATCGCGTTGAATCCGGAGTGGGCGGGAGCCCGCCATCAAAAGGCGGATTGTCTCGAATCCCTGGGGCGATTGGACGAAGCCGTGGAATGCTATAGCAGGGCGATCGAGATCGACCCGGAATTCGTGGACGCGGTCAGTGACAAGGGGCACTGTCTGAACCGGCTGAACAGGCCTGAGGACGCACTGGAGTGTTTCACGGAGGCTGTGCACATCAAACCCGACTTCCACGTGGCGTGGTTCAACAAGGCTGGGCAGGAGCAGAAGCTCGGCCGGACGGCGGAGGCACACCTGTCCTACCAACGGTTCCTGGCGATCGTCCCACCCGGCAATGAGCACCTCGTCCGACACGCCCAAGACGCGATCAAGCGATTCGAGAGGCCCGGCCCGCCTCCACTTCCCGGTGCCCCGCTCAGGGAGCTGTTCGAGGAGGCACAGGCTCTCGACAAGGCCGGGAAAAGGCAGGAGGCGTTGGCGGCCTATGAGAGGGGGATCGCCTGCTATGACGAGGTGCTCAAGAAGGATCCAAGGAACACCGAAGCCTGGAACAACAAGGGATGCGCCCTGAAGGAGATCGGCAAGCTCGCGAACGCAATCACGTGCTTCGACAAGGCCATGGAGGTCGACCCGCAGAGTGGAGCCGCCTGGTATAACAAGGCTCAGACGCTCCGGATGATGGATCGAATGGAGGAGGCCATGCACTGCTATAATCGCGGCGCACAACTCGGCCACTCGGGATGCATCGATAGCCGGGCACTCGCCTGCTTCGAGCTCGGGCGATTCGATGGAGCCCTCCGCTTCTCCGATGAGATACTCGCAAGAAGACCCGCCGATGGAACGATGCTGTGGAACAAGGGCCGAAGCCTCATGCACCTCGGATATCCCGAGAAAGCCATCCCCCTCTTGATCCAGGCGACGGACATCGAGACAACAAACGATAACGTCTGGATCGACCGTGGGATCTGTCATGAACGACAGGGCCAGCTCGATGAGGCGGCTGGTTGCTACGAACGCGCTTCCACCATAAACCCCTACTCGGGAAGGCTCTGGTACAATCTCGGTCTCCTCGAGGAGCGTCGCGGCAACGCCGAAGCGGCTCGCACATTCATCACGCGTGCCGTCGAGGCATTCAAGATGGAATACGCCCGGAGTAAGCCGACGCCTGTGGCAGCAGCCGAGATCGAGCGGGCGCTAGCGAAGGCGCGGCAATTCGATCAGGGGCCGGGGACAGGGGCTAGGGACTAGGGCATCAGAAAATCGAGTGCATGCGAGGAATCGCACAGATCCGGACTTGGAGAGATCTTCCGAGCTCCAGAGAGGATGCGAGCAAGGTTTCGATCATCTCCGGTGATGAGACAGGCATGGAAACTCTCTCACACTCCCACGCTTCACGCTCCACGCTCCACGCTCCACGCTTCACGCTCCACGCTCCCTCTCTCTGCCTGCTCTCCGAGGATCACGATCCACACTAAGCGTGCTCCTTGCCCCCGCCCCTGCCTCCTTGTATCATGGCCGGCCCTATGGACATGATGTTTGCACTGATTGCTGGTGAGCTGGGTGTTGCGGTACGACAGGTCGAGGCGGCGGCACGACTGCTGGGAGAAGGGGCGACGGTTCCGTTCATCGCTCGGTACCGGAAGGAGGCCACAGGCGGCCTCGACGACACACAGCTCCGGAGACTCGAGGAGCGGCTTCAGTACCTTCGCGAGCTCGAGGAGCGACGCGAGACTGTCCTCAAAAGCATCGCAGAGCAGGATAAGCTGACTCCGGAGCTCGAGTCCGAAATCAGATCGGCAGACACCAAGGTGCGGATCGAGGATCTGTACCTGCCGTACAGGCCGAAGCGGCGCACGAAGGCACAGATTGCGCGGGAGGCCGGGCTGGAACCGCTCGCTCGCGCCCTCATGGCCGATCCGTCGCTCGCCCCGCTCGACATCGCGACCGGTTTCGTCGACCCTGACAAAGGGGTGCCCGACGCGGTCGCGGCGCTCGAAGGCGCGCGTCAGGTTCTCATGGAGGATTTTTCCGAAGATCCCGATCTCGCGGGTCGGTTGCGGCAGTTCTTTTGGGAGAACGCCCGAATGACATCGCGGGCGCCCGAAAGCAAGCAGGATGAGGGCGCGAAGTTCTCTGACTACTTCAAGTTCGAAGAGCCAGTGAGAAACATCCCGTCACATCGAGCGCTGGCTCTGTTTCGAGGACGCAAGGAGGGGATCCTGAGGCTTGGGTTCGCGATCGATGAAGAGCGCGAGGATGGGACGGCTCCGAACCAGCGCCGGTGCGAGGCGATGATCGCGTCGCGATTCGGAATCCAGGACCGGGGCCGCCCGGCGGACTCCTGGTTGGTGGAGACGGTCCGTTGCGCATGGAAACCAAAGCTGCTCGCGCGGATGGAATCTGACTCGGAGACGCGGCTGTGGGAGATGGCCGAGGCCGAAGCGATCCGGGTATTTGGGAAGAACCTGCGCGACCTGCTGCTGGCCGCACCCGCGGGGCCGCGGCCCACGATGGGGCTCGACCCGGGAATTCGGACCGGCGTCAAGGTGGCTGTGCTCGACTCGACCGGCAAGCCCCTCGAGACTGCGACGATCTATCCACACGAACCGAAAAGGGACTGGGCCGGCTCCATCCAGGTGCTCTCACGATTGGCGCGCCACCATGGCGTCGAGCTCATAGCCATCGGAAACGGCACCGCATCCCGCGAGACCGACCGGCTGGTGGCGGATCTGCAGAAGGCGGAACCTGACCTGAAACTGACCAAGGTGGTCGTGTCGGAGGCGGGCGCATCGGTCTACAGCGCCTCCGAGCTTGCGGCGCGCGAGTTTCCGAATCTCGACGTATCCCTCAGAGGGGCCGTTTCGATCGCCCGTCGTTTGCAGGACCCGCTGGCCGAGCTCGTCAAGATCGACGCGAAAGCCATTGGCGTGGGCCAGTACCAGCACGATGTCAGCCAGCCGGAGCTGGCGCGGACCCTGGATGCGGTCGTCGAGGATTGCGTCAACGCCGTCGGCGTGGATCTGAACACGGCGTCTCCGCATCTGCTCGGGCGCATCTCAGGGCTCTCCGCGACGCTGGCGGCCAACATCGTGAGCTATCGGGATCAGCAGGGCGCGTTCCGCAACAGAACCCAGCTCAGGCAGGTACCCCGTCTCGGAGCGAAGACATTCGAACAGGCCGCCGGCTTCCTGCGGATCATGAACGGCGACAACCCGCTCGACTCCTCCGCCGTCCACCCCGAGGCCTATCCTGTCGTCGAACAGCTCGTCAAACGAACCGGTCGCGCGGTGAAATCGCTCATCGGCGATGCGGCATTTCTGAGATCTTTGCGCGCCGCGGATTTCACCGATGAACGCTTCGGAGAGCCGACGGTGAAGGACATTCTCGGGGAGCTGGAGAAGCCCGGACGCGACCCACGACCTGAATTCAGGACGGCGGAGTTTAAGGAGGGCGTGCATGAGCTCGAGCACCTCACGCCTGGGATGATCCTCGAAGGCGTCGTCACGAACGTGACCAATTTTGGGGCGTTCGTCGACATCGGCGTCCACCAGGACGGATTGGTTCATGTATCAGCCCTCGCTGACCGTTTCGTCAAGGACCCCAGGGAAGTGGTGAAAGCCGGCGATATCGTGAAGGTCAAGGTCCAGGATGTGGATCTGAAACGGCGCCGGATAGCGCTCAGCATGCGCAGCGGCGAAGCGCCGAGCACTACGGTCGAGCCGCCGCGACGTGAGAAGGATCGCCGCCCGCAGAAAGAGCAGCGCCCCCAGACCGCCATGGCCGCAGCCTTCGCGAAG
This sequence comes from Acidobacteriota bacterium, assembly GCA_016191015.1. Taxonomy (GTDB): domain Bacteria; phylum Acidobacteriota; class CAIWXX01; order CAIWXX01; family CAIWXX01; genus JACPPM01. The sequence goes on from JACPPM010000218.1 coordinate 39,488, forward strand.
ATCAAGCTGCGGTGAGTGGGCGCGGGCATGACCGCGACGTCATCCTGAGGAGCCGGGCGGAGCCCGGTGACGAAGGATCTCCAGAATGGGCTGCCGGTCAGGGATGAGATCCTTCGCTCCGCTCAGGATGACGTGCGGCGGCGGCGCCCTATGGGTGGCTCGCCTTCTGCAACGTCCTCTCGTACTTCTCCAGAATCCGCTCCCACGTGTAGTTCTCCCGCACATAGCGGCGGCCGTTTTCGCCCATGCTGGCTGCCAGCTCGCGGTGGCGGAGAAGGAGCGACAAGGTCTCGCCAAACTCGTCGAAGTTGTCGTAGAAGAGCCCGGCGTTGGAGCGCAGGCAATGATCGCGCAAGACGTCACTGCCGCCGCTCACGAGCACCGGCCGCCCCATGGCCATCGCTTCGAGAGCGACGATCGAGAGGCTTTCGAGGCGTGAGGGGACGACCGTGACCGTGGCGGCCCCGTAGGCGGCGAACTTCTCCTGCTCGGACACATACCCGAGATAGTGAATCTCAGGGTGCTGCGGAAGCTGCATGTGGAGACTGCCCATGAAGTAGAGATGGCAGGGCATGACGTGGACGCGAAAACGGATGAAGAATTCGATGAGCTCAGCGCATCCCTTTCCCGAGTCAATCCGTCCAGCATATAGCAGGCTTGGAGTCTCCAGACGCATGTCGCGTCCGAGCGCCTCGGGTACGGAGATTCCGACTCCGGCCACCTCGCGAAACCTGGCCGGCGGCTGATAGGCTTCATCCACCAGCCGCTTCTCCGCGTGGGTGTTGAAAACAAAACCATCGGGCCGCCGGTAGACATCCCGATACATCCGCAGGCTCGCGGCCGGCTCGCGGTGCGCCGTCGGCACCATGACCACGGGACGGTCAACGACCTTCAGCCCCTCGACCGTCGGATAGTAGAGATACGTGTAGAAGAGGAACGCGTCATAGTGTCCCTGATCGGTTCTCAGCGCTTCGATGAGCTCAGGGCAGTACGGCCCCTGCAGCTCCAACCACTTCCGCTCATCATCATCCGCATGCTCGTTCGCGTAAATCCAGTCGGAGTACCGGTTGAAACTCTCCTGGTCGCGTTCGCGAAGCGACCGGAACCGCCGCACAGTCACGCGGTCGTCGATCGATTCCCCCTCCGGATAGTGATCGCGCCAGGTGACATAGTCGAGTGCCGTGGTGGTGTAGACCGTGATGGCATGCCGCTGAGCCAGCCGGCGCACGGTCTCACGGCAGAGGCTCTCCGAACCTCCCGTGATCTCCTTGCCGTATCTTTGGATGACGACGGCGATCTTCATGGGACCCCCGTTTGCCCGCCTGCCCGCACCCCGGCCGTTACCGTTTTCAGCCATGCAGCAGCATCTCGAGATATCGGTCGAACTGCCTTTCGATGCGGTCGGTGCTGAAGTACTCGAGGCGTGCGCGCTGGTTTTCCAGGATCGCTTCGTGCAAGCTCGCGTCCTCGCACACCTGCCACACGGCCTCCGCGGCAACAGCCGGATCCGGTGAGCTCAGCAGGAACCCCGCACCGTCCAGCGTAAAAGGGACGGCCCCTCGCCCCAGCGCCACGACCGGTAGGTCGAGACGCATCGACTCGACCAGCGGCACGCAGAAGCCTTCGTGCTCGGACATCGAAAGGAAACAGTGGCTATGACGGTAGTAGGTGACCAACTCCTCATGCGTCACGTGCCCGGTGAAGACAACGTCTTCGGGGCTGAGCCAGAGACGGGCTGCCAGGTCCGCCAGACTGTTGCTGTAGGCAGGGAGCAATGTGTTCCGGCCAACCACCAGCAGCCGCACGGCCGGGGCGACGAATTTCTTGTAGTAGAAGAGCGTCTTGATCAGGTTCTCCACCCGCTTGTTGGGGACGATCCGTCCGACGAAGAGGATATTCCGGCGCCCGTCACTCAAGCTCCGTGCCAACGCCCCGCATTCCGCCGCATCGTATCTCGAAAGGTCCAGAAAGATCGGGAACTCGCCCGTCCTCCGGAAGCCCAGGACCTCAAGCTCGATGCGATTGTACTCGGAATCCGCGAGGGCAAGGTCCACGGACTCTACTAACGTAGTAATCTCCTGGCGCCCGGCGGCGCACATCCTTGCGAGCCCCTCGCTATACGGTTCGAAGAATTGGGGGGGTGTGATGTTATGGTAGATGATGCCCCGCTTGCCGCCGAAACGGCGGAGCCGTTCAGTGAGCGGCGATGGCAAGGCAAAGTGGAGAAAGACGGCATCAGCCGCATCCGCCGCGGTGTCGAAGGACCGGGCATCGAGCCCTTCATCGACCGTCAACGCGTAGATGTCAGACTCGAATCCCTTGGACCGGAGGTATCCCCGGATATGAGCGGCGCTGTCGCCGATGGCATCGCCGGCATGGAAGGCCGGGAGCCATTGATCGATCCTTCTAGCCATGAGGCGTTAGCCCTTAGCCGGAATGGGCCCGGGCAGTATGGTCGGTCCCGACGCGCGCACCCGTCGTGGCCACCTGCGCGACGTAGTCGAGAAGGAGCTTGCCGGTGATGGAGGGGTCGTAGCTGGCCAACGCCTCTCTCTGGCGCTCCAAGACCGACTTGCGGAGCTCGACATCCACACGGAGATGCTCGGCCATCTCAGCCATGGCCGCGAAATCCTTCGTGTCGAAAAGGACTCCCGCGCCCCGCAGAGTGTCTGGGATCGCCGATGATGCGGCTGCGATGACCGGGATGTCGAAGTGGAAGGCCTCGAGCAACGGTACGCAGAACCCTTCGTGCTCGCTCATGCACACAAACACGTCGCTCAACCGATAGTACGCCGCCACCTCTTCATTGGTGACGTGTCCGGTGAAATGGACGCGCTGAGTGCCCAGAGACCTGACCATATCTCTGATGGTCCAGTAGTAGCGCTCGAATCCGCGATAGTCGCCGACAATGAAAAGGCGCGAGTTGGCATGGATGTGTTTCTGGTAGATATGGAACATCTTGACCACGTCTTCGATCTTCTTGTTCGGGATGATCCGGCCGACGAAGATGAAGGTGTGACAATCGTCGCCGTGGATTCGGCGCGGCATATCGCTGGTGCGGTCGAATTTCGAGAAGTCGACGATGATCGGAAGGACGCCGGTCGGAGCGAATCCCACATTTTCCAGCTCCTGACGATTGTATTCGCTGTCGCCGAGCCCGAGTGAAACGCACCGGGTGAATCGGGTCAGCTCTTTGCGACCAAGGTAGCAGAGCTGTGCCAGCACGAGGTTAGTGTCGAGGAAGAAGTGCATGGGAGTGATGTTGTGATAGATGAGGATCTTGCGATCGGGGAGCTTCGGAACCATGCCGGAGACGGGCGAGCCGATCGAGAAATGGAAGATGAGCACGTTGTCGGGGGAGGCGATTTTCGGATATAGCTCGAACCGCTTCACATGGCTCGCCATACGCGGGTGATAGAGCTGGCAGTAGATATCCGATTCATGGCCGGCAGCTCGCAGGATGCGTTGGATTGCGAGCGTATCGTCACCGATGGCGTCGCCGTAGCTGAGGGCAGTGAGCATCTGGTGAACGTGCATGCCTGCTGCCTCTACGCGAGCACGATCTTCGCCTAGAACCCGAATCGCCGCCAGAAGGGGCGGAGCGGCGGGGCGGGAGGCTTGGGCTGTTGTCGTTCGAGAGTCTCGATCAGAGTCATGTACTTCCGTTCGAGCACATCCCAGGAGTAGTTCTGTCTGAAATAGCGTCGGCCGTTGAAGCCCAGCTCGTCCCGAAGCCTCTCTCTTTCTTCGAGGAACTTCAGCGTCTCGACGAACTCATCGTAGCTCTCGTAGAAAAGGCCGCCGTTGCTGCGAAGACACTGTCCTTTCAGGACATCGCAGAGACCGTTGGCAAGAACCGGCTTGCCGAGGGCCCAGGCCTCGAGAGTGACCATCGAGAGGCTTTCGTATTGGGAGGGCATCATGAGCAGATCAGCGCCCTTGATCGCGTTGAACTTGTCTTCGTCGCTGAGGAACCCCAGGTGGATGATCGAAGGGTGAGCTGGAATCGGGAGGATGTTGCTCCCGACCAGCACCAGTTTCAACTTGCTGCCTGTCTGGGCGACATACTTCTGAAAGAAATCGAAGAGCTCCTTGCAGCCCTTGTTCTCGTCGATCCTTCCGACATAGACGGCATACCGTCCCTGGAGTCCGAATCTCTTCACAAACTCCGCAGGGTTGGTCCGCTCCGGAATATTGGAGCCGACCCCGACCACATCCCCGAGCACGCTGGCAGCCTTGTCCGACATCCCGATGATCATTTCGCGCTCCTCGTGCGAGTTGAAGATGATCGCGCGAGGTCGACAAAACAGGGGCTTCCAGATCGAAAAAGCGGTGATCGCATCGCGTTCGGCGGTCGGGACGAGCAGTGCCTTATGCGGGACCACCTGCAGCCCATGGTACGTGTGGTAGTAGCGGTAGCTGAAAAAGATGAAGTAGTCATATGTGTCGCGATTCTTCTCGATGTACCGTATCAGCGAGGGGCTCCAAGGGCCCTCGAGCCTGAGCCACCTCAGCTCGTCCCGCTCCGTCCTGGGATACCGCAGTAGGCGATCCTGCCAGCGTCCGAACGCCACAGGATCTCGCTCCCGCAGTACCTTGAAGCGCCGGACGGGGATCTTGTTCACGAAATCGAATCGGTGGGTATAGTGGTTTTTCCAGGTAATGTAGTCGAGAGCACAGGTGGTAAGCACCTCGACTTCCGCGTGACCGCTCAGGTGCTCCGCGATCAGCCGGGCGTGGTACTCGGCCCCGCCGTTGATCTCCAGTCCGTAGCGCTGGACGACAAGTGCGATCTTCATGAGTGGAAGCAGGGGCACACGACGAGTCGACGAGCGGCAGCGGGACTGCTAGGCCCCATCGTCCGGCTTGCCCGTCCCCGGACCCGGCTCGACAGACGTGACCGCGTCTTCCACCCGTTGGACCTGCTCCTCGAGGATCGCCTCGCGCTTGCCCTGCACCTCAAGCCGGTCGTTGATCTCCGCAAGCCGGCTCTTGAGGTTCTGGTTCTCGATCGCCAGCTTCGTCAATTCGGCCACCAGGTTCGTCTGGATTTCGTGAAGGAGCCGCACATAGTGAACGGTCCGGTCTATCTTCGTCTCAACGAGAGTCACGACGGCCGTCTCCAGGGCGGTGCGCGTCGCCTCGGCACGCTCGCTCTGGGAGTCGATGCGCTGGAGAATCTGGTCGTCGCGATCGCGGAGGGCGACGATCTGCAGCTGGAGCCTATCGCTGAGGGCGACTGTCATCTCGCGCAGAGCCTGGTTCACCTGCGATTGCTCGTACACGAAAGCATCCACGTTCACGAACAGCTTGAGGAGAGGACGGGTGAACTTTCTGATCAGCATCAGGAATCGGCCGGAGGCGCCCCGGGACGAGTAGAACAGCGATTCCGCCGATATGTTGGGCCGCTCGAAGACCAGTTGGGGTCTCGTGAAGGGATCGACCAGGGGTGGATGGGGCTCCTGTGGCTTCGGCCTGAGCAGCTCCGCAATTCCCTCAGCGTCCTCCGCGTAGAGAGCCTTCGCCCGCATCGGCCGGACCTGATGCGGATCCGGGAGAGGCTTGAGCTTCATCGCCTGCAGATCTTCGAGCTCGGTCCCAATGTTCAAGTCCTTCTTTTTCTGCTCGATCCGCCGGCGGATCTGCGCCATGATCTCCGCTACGTTCACCGGCCTCCGCCTTTGCTGCCCCTGTTGCGGCGGCGGCGGCGGCGGCTGTCTGCGCTGGTCCATCTCAAACTCCAATAAAGAACTGCTAATCTATTGAACCATTCCCGACAGTGTCAAGCGAAGCTCGAGTCGGACGTAGGGTCGTCAACGTCGTCGCGAGCGATCCTGCACTTTCTCCCGAACGGGACTGAAGACGCTCACATGACCCCGGCGGCCGGCGTTCACGCCTTGTGCTCGTCTTCGAGGTGACGCTTCTTGCCACGTCCCAGCTGGACAGATCGTTGATAGGCTGCCCAGACAGCGCGCGATACTGCTGTTCGAAAGCCCGCCTTCTCCAGATAGTAGAGCGCCTCGGCCGACGTGCCTCCCGGCGACGTCACCTGATTGCGCAGCTTGGCCGGATGCTGCGGAGCCTGTCGCGCGTACTCCACCGCACCCTTCAGCGTCTGGAGAACAAGCCGCTCGGAAAGGTCCCTCGGAAAACCCAGGTGCACACCCGCGTCGATCAGTGCCTCCATGAAAAGGAAAACATAGGAGGGGCCGGTCCCGGAAAGTGCCGTGGCCATGTCCAGGTAGTCCTCATCTTCGACGTACACCTCTTCTCCGAGGGCACTCAGAATCGCCCGCGCCTGCTCACGCTGCGCAGGATTCACCTCGGGCGAGGCTGTCCATACCGTGATGCCCTCACCAATCTGCGCCGGCGTGTTTGGCATCGATCGAACAACGGTCGTGTGCGCAAGCCCGTGCTCGATCGTGTTGATGCGCGCACCCGCCACGATCGATATGACCAGCGCGGGGCCGGGAATGTGCCCTTTGAGCCCCGGGAGCACATGGGGCAGTACCTGGGGCTTCACTGACAGAACCACGACATTCGCCCCCTCGACAGCCTCCCTATTATCCGTACACGCCTTGATGCCGAAGCTCTCGCCGAGCTCTTTCACACGCATCGTCCCGCCGCGCCCCGCGCGAGCCGGCCCGGCAGCCACGATATCCGCCGCGGTCACGATATTCTTGTTCAACAGCCCCTTGATCATCGCCTCGGCCATCACCCCGGGCCCAATAAACCCTACTCGCATGCCCAACCTCCCGGAGAAATTAGAAATTCAAAATTCAAATTCAAAAAACAAGAACCGCCAATCCTGATCGGGAAACATTCTCGATCCAGCCTCTTCACATCGGTCCTCAACCCTTCGATCTCCAGTTTTTGATTCTTAATCTTTGATTTCTAATCTCGACGTGGGGTTGGCTTGCCCAGCAGCTTCATCACTTGCTGGAGATCTGACCAGGCTTCCTTCTTCTTCGAGGGCGACTGCAGCAGGTACGAGGGGTGGAAAGTCGGCATGACCTTGATGCCCCGAAACTCGTGAAAGCGACCCCGTAGGAGTGATATCCGGTCGGTGGAGCCTGTGATCAGCTGCGCCGCGAAGGCGCCCAGGGCTACGATGACCTTGGGTCTGATCGCATCGAGCTGCCTTTCAAGAAAAGGCCGGCATGCCGCGATCTCGTCCGGCTCCGGATCTCGGTTCCCGGGTGGGCGACACTTCACGACGTTGGCGATGTAGACTTCCTGACGCTTGTATCCCATCGCCACAATCATCTTCGTGAGGAGCTCGCCTGCCCGGCCGACGAACGGTTCCCCCTTGAGATCTTCGTTCTCTCCGGGCCCCTCTCCCACGAACACCAGTTCGGCGTTCTCCGGACCGACACCGAAGACGATATTCGTGCGGGTGGGATGCAGCTTGCAGCGCCTGCAATCACCGAGATCGGCGCGAATCGCGGACAGGGACAGCGTCGCCGGCTTGGGCTGACCGGGGAGCGCTGGCGGTGCAGGTACCTGCTCCTGACTGGCAGCCGACAAGTCGGTAACTCCGACGTCGCGGAAGAAGTCGAGCCAGTCTAGGATGGGATCTGTGGGTTTTGTCACTTAGTCTCTCGTCGGTTAGCGTGGATTCTCGATCGCTCGGCGCGGGGGCGAGTATCAGGGTGAAACACTGCGAGTGCTCGAAAGCCTCTTTTCGATGAAATCGAGCAGGCGGGCCGCAACCTGCGTCTTGAGCTGGAGCGGCAAGTGCACAGTCTCCCCTCCCCTTTCCATGATCCAAACTTCGTTCTGGTCCGATCCGAAGCCGGCACCATCCCGGCTGACATCGTTCAGGACCATGATGTCGCAGTTCTTTTGTTCCAGCTTCCGCCGCGCTTCCTCGATGTCCGGGGACGTTTCGGCGCTGAATCCTACCAGGATGCGTTCGCCCTTGCAGCCCCCCAGCTCAGCCAGGATGTCCGGCGCTGGTTCCAATGTCAGCTGAAGCTCTGCCCCGGCCGAGCTCTTCTTGATCTTGCGAGGCGCCGGATGCGCGGGCCTGAAATCGGCAACTGCTGCGGCCTTCACGATGATCTCGGCCTCGGGCAGTCTTGCCATCACGGCATCTCGCATCTCCTGCGCCGTTTCGACCTTGAGGAGCTCCACTCCCGCCGGCAGCTCCGCCTCGGCCGGGCCGCTGATGAGGATCACGCGCGCACCGCGCGCGCGTGCTTCCGCTGCAATGGCATATCCCATCCGCCCGCTGCTCCGATTGCTCACGTAGCGCACCGGATCGATCGGCTCGCGGGTCGGCCCGGCCGTCACCAGCAGGCATCGCCCGCAGAGGCTGCCACCCTCGAGCACCTCGGCGCACCTCGCCGCTATCCGATCAGGATCCGCCAGCCGCCCGGCCCCTTCCCACCCGCACGCGAGGTAACCCTCCTCGGGATCGACGAAAATCACGCCGCGGGTGGCGAGAATTCCGATGTTGTAGCGCGTGGCCGGATGAACGTACATGTTGCTGTTCATCGCCGGCGCGAGCACGACGGGACATCGTGCCGCCAGGTAGATACAGGTGAGAAAATCATCGGCGATGCCCGCCGCGAATTTCGCGATCACGTTCGCAGTAGCGGGCGCCACCAGGAGCAGGTGCATCGCGTCCGCCACGCGTACGTGCGAGATCGAGCTCTCTTCGCTGAGGTCGAACTGGTCGACGAGCACGGTGCGCCGGGCGAGGGCCTGGAGAGTGATCGGGCCCAGAAACTTGGCCGCCTCAGCCGTCATGATCGGCTGAATCTCATAGCCGCGCTTCTGGAGTGCACGCAGCACCTCGGCACTCTTGTACGCGCTGATCGAGCCGGTCACCCCGAGCCCAATCAAATGTCCCGTCCCCATCGCCTCCCTCGCCCCTTAGTGCGGCTTGGTGTCTTCGTGTGTTTGTGGGTTGGGCGCCGGATCCCTCCCCCCATCTGACAACACGGGGATGAAGATCAGGCGCTCACGCGCCTAGTCCTTGTCCTTCTCTTTCGATTTCTTCCTACCCTTCGGATGCGCAATCGTCTCCGCCACGAATGTGTCCTTGAAGGGCACGAGGTTCTTTTCGACTTCTCTGATCGCGACTCGTGTCCATTTGGTGGAGCTCGTCTGCATCTTCGGCTTGGCTCCGCGCTGGAGCTGCACTGCCCTCTTCGCCGCGATCACGACGAACTTGAACCTGCTGCTGATTTCCTTCGGTATCTCTGTACCCACGTTCTTCTCCTTCTTACCTTGTCTCAAAAGGTCGATATGATGGCATTGATCGTTGTCTTGCGCCGCGCGGGTCGCGTCCGCTCGGCGATGATGATCGCTCTCATCTCTTCGTACGTCTCTTCCGGCTCGTCGTTGACGACGATGTAGTTGAATTCCGGGCAGTGGTGCACCTCGCGTCTGGCTCGCTCCAGCCGCCTCCTGATCGTCTCGGCGTTCTCCGTGCCGCGTCCTTCGAGTCGTCGCCTCAGCTCCTGGAAGGATGGGGGCAGGAGGAAGACCGAGACCGCCTCGGGACGCTTTCTCATGATCTGAGTCGCGCCCTGGACGTCCACGTCGAGCAGGACGTCGCGACGCTCCGTGAGGTGTTGCTCGATGAGCTCCTCCGAGGTGCCGTAGTGATGCCCATGGACGAGAGCATACTCGAGGAACTTGTTTTCCTCTTCCATGCGCGAAAACGTCGCCTCGTCTACGAAGAAGTAGTCCTTGCCGTTCGTCTCATGTGGTCGAGGGGTGCGGGTGGTGTACGAGACGGAAAATGTCAGCTCGGGCACACGATCGAGGAGCATCTCGACGAGAGTCGACTTCCCCGTCCCGGACGGCGCCGTCAGGATCAAAAGGGTTCCCCGATCCGGCTTTCTCACAGCGGCTTCTCGTCATCCGGTGATAGGCGGCTGATCAGGGTCTGCGAAAGGATCGAGGAGAGGACGATATGGTCCGAGTCGGTGATGATCACGGAACGCGTCTGTCGCCCGGCAGTGGCGTCGATGAGCTTGCCGCGGTTCTTCGCGTCATCCTTCAGCCGCCGGACAGGCGCTGAGTTGGGCGCGACGATGGCGATAATGCGGGATGACATGACGGCGTTTCCGTAACCGACGCTGATCAACCGGTCCACCTGCTTCTTCATGCTGCCCTCCTCAACCCCATCAATGACCCGCTCGGGGCGTAGAGCGTGGAGCGTCGAGCGTAGAGCGTAAAGCGTCCGTGCCATCCTCGGCTATGTCGCTCCACGCTCCTCGATCGACGCTCTGTCACGCTCTCACTCTCTGGCTCGCCCCGAGGACTACCAGGGGGCCCCTTCGCTTCGCTCAGGGCTTCGGCTCCACGACACTCCACGGACCCGCCCGCCTCGGAGAACTCCTGCCATCTCATGCAAACCATCAACTTCCCAACGCGGCGGAGCCGCAACCAAAAAGGTTGCGTCTCCGCCGCGCGTGAGAGCGTCCGGCCCGCTTCGCGGACCTGGAGCGTGGAGCGTGAGAGCGTTCTTCCGAGCCACCTCGATCGGCGGAGACGACCGATCCGTTCCTGCATTCCTCCCCTCCTGCTTTCCTGAGAGGAGTTCGGAAGATCTACCCGCCTCAAATTTCTTGCCATTTTGCGTCAACACTCAACTTCCTAGACACTACTCGATATTGGCGGCCGGCTGCCTGAGTTTTGCGATGAAGACTTTGGAGTCGACGGCGAGCGCGGTGATGCGG
>JACPPM010000221.1 GCA_016191015.1 Acidobacteriota bacterium
AAACGTTCGAGTGGGTGAGATCCTCCGAACCCCTCTCAGGAAAGCAGGAAGGGAGGAATGCAGGAACGGAGCAGTCATCTCCGGTGCTCAGGGTGGCATCGAACAGACCCCTTCCTGCCTTCCTAACTTCCTGCTTTCCTGGGAGGTGCTCGGAAGGGTCTTGCAGCGTGCCTGGATCTTGCCTGTTTGGTTGCGGCTCCGCTGCGTTAGGTTTTGAGCATGTATTCAGCCCGAGGCGGTCCGATGACCCCATTCCGGCCCTCATCAGGCCCCCGGAGGCCCGATGAGGGCCGGAATGGGGGGTGTTTTGGTGATATGCACCACCTCGCCTGGATTTTCAGTCGGGGATTCGGAAAAGCAAGCTCCTACGGCCTTACTCGAGCCTGCACGTGTATCGACATAGATGCGCCTCGTTGAAGCAGAAGGAGGGAAGGCGATGTCGAGGTTCATGTTCGTCGCGCTGTTGCTGCTTGCCCCCGTGAACGTGATGGTGTTCGCCCAGGATGAAAGCGAGTCGAACAAGTCGGATCAGGAACTGAGTCTCGACGCCCTGAAGATCTGTGTCGATCCGTTGCTGCTGGCCGGGGTCGCCGTGAACCATCAGAATAGGGAGTTCAGGCTGGCAGCAGTCGAGAAGCTCACCGACACGGCACTTCTTGTTCGAATCGCCATCAACGACGCGGACTATCGGGTGCGGTTCGCCGCCTTGGAGAAGATCAACGATCAGAAGCTCCTCGCAGATGTTGCGATGGCAGGACGGGCCCTGCCGATCAATCCGGGACATCCGTTGGCCGACGATGAAGAGTTGGACATTCCATCAGAAGCCTTGTCAGACGCGTCGATAGGTGCCGATGCTGTTCGAAGGATGACCGACCAGGCATTGATACTGAAGGTCGCAAGAAGCGATGCATGGTGGTTCGCCAGGCGCGAGGCAGTATCGAAGCTCATCGACGAAGCGATTCTCGCGAGTTTCGCCAGAAAGGACGCCGACAAGAGGATACGCAGGGCCGCTGTCTACAGGTTGATTCACCTGCCGGAAGACGGCTGCCTTTCTGCCGTGGGCGAGGACAGAATCCGCGCAGTGTCCATGCCACTGTGGGTTGCCACCAACATTTTCACCGCTATCGATCTGGACGGAGCCAGGCAGCAGGCCATCGATCATCGTGCAAGTGACCTGGCAAGAAGCGCTCTGAAAGCGATGGACTTGAAGGTCGCGGCCAAGCGCGCGCGTGACCAGGCCCTGGTTGAGATCACACTGTACGCGGCGCCGCTATCTGGCAGGTACGCGAAGACGCTATTCTTGTCAGCGGGTAGCGATGTGCGCTATCCGAAGGTCGCTATCGACGGAATAATCACGATATCTCTTCCGTCGGGGTGTGTCTTCATTGACTGGTTCGCCAATGCAAGGAGCCTTCCTCCCAGAATTCCCGAGGCCGCGTATTTGACCGGGGCCGGTGCACCATTCGAGGAGGATATCGAGGATGCGTTGGCCGTTGAGTTGGTCCAGGCTTTGAGCCGTCTTCTCGGAAAGACCGCCATGCCCCAGCTCGCGGAGAAGTGCTCCGACGCCCTGATACGTGAAGCCGCTGCCTGCGAAATGAAGCTGTGCCCTTGGGAAAAGAGGCGATTCCTCGAGTGAGGCGACAGGGTCAGCTCACGACATTTGACCCCAAGATCTGTGTCGGGCGGTACCCGGTGTTGAGGCCAGGCCCGCGTCCCTGCGTGCGTGCGCGCGACTCGATGCGCCGGATGATGCACGACACCCCGCTGACATCGGTGTAGCCGATCTCGCGCGAGATGTCTCTCGCGCGCCGTCCGACTCCTCTCCGCCGCAACCTACCCGCGTCGGACCAGGACCCCGTGTCGCGACGTATGGACCGCAACCTGCATCGCCACGATCGGCCTGTGTCCTCCGCGAAGGCAACGTTTCGCTCTTCCGTACGAAAATAATCAAGGTATTGTCGACTGCGTCTGTAACGAAGAAAGGAAGAAGCAATGCGAGAGTGCGCGCGTTCGAGGACGATGACCTGGTGCATGGTGGCGGCTGCGGCGGTTCTCTTCGGATGGTCCGAACGAGCTTCGGGACAATCGTTCGAAATGGGGACGGGACTGCTGTTCGGTCTGCCGGTCGGAGAATTCCATGATCAACTGGATTCCCGCGGGATCGGATTCTCCTTCAGGGTCGGAAAGAAGATCCGTCGAAGCCCCGTGAGCGCGGGCATGGATCTCAGCTACCTGCTGTACGGATCGGAAAAATGGGGCGAGCCCCTCTTGAATGATGTTCCGGACGTGGCGGTGAATGTCCACACGACGAACAACATTCTGCTCCTGCACCTCTACGTCCGCGTCGAACCGAGGCACGGCCGCATTCGCCCCTTTGGAGAGGGCGTCGTGGGAGGCAGCTACCTCTTCACCAACACCGGCCTGGAGAACCCGTCGACTGGCGAATCATTCGCGTCGTCGATCAACTTGAGCGACTGGACCTCGTCTTACGGGATCGGCGGAGGAATCCGGTATTACCTGCTGGATGGCATGAGTGCGGGTCGGGCGCGCGTCCCGTTCCAGGTCGTGCTGGAGGCCCGACTGACGTACCTGAGAGGATCCAGCGCGAAGTACCTGAAAAAGGGTTCGATCACGAGGGATCAGGGAGAAGTCTTCTACGACGTCCAGGCTGCGCGCCGTGGCCGCCGGCAGCCGGGCTGCGGCATTGCCCACGTGGTATGGGTCTGCTGATGGAATGAGAGCCGCCGAATGCAACGGCGGCCACCAGCCTGCGGGATGCAGAGCACGGGACGGGCGGCTGTGGTTCCCGACCGTCAAGGGCGCCGTCGTCATGGACCCCGAGAACATCCCCGTCAACCCACTCCCTCCGCCGGTCCTCATCGAGCAGGTGCTCTTCGATCGAGTGCCCATAACCGGAGCTCTCACCAAATCCGATTTCATCGTCTCGCCAGGCACCGAGAAGTTCGAGATTTCCTACACGGCCTGCAGCCTCCTCGCCACACCCCGGGTGCGATTCAAGTACCGGCTAGAGGGATTCGACCGGGACTGGGTGGAGGCCGGCTCCGAGCGCATCGCACGCTACACAAACCTCCCGCCCCGTCACTACACCTTCCGCGTCATCGCATGCAACGAGGACGGTGTCTGGAACCAGTCCGG
>JACPPM010000222.1 GCA_016191015.1 Acidobacteriota bacterium
ACGCATCGTTTTCCCACCCCGCCCTCCCCTTCGCAGTCAGCGGTATCGGAGGAGAGATCCGACTCGATGGCGCCGATCTCCAGTTGGGGGAGATACGCGGATCGCTCCCCGAAGGCACGTTCACGGTCACCGGCCGGTTGCCGCTCGGTTCTCTGCCGGCGGGCATCGGGACCGGGGCGGAGAGCATGGATCTGAAGCTCGCGTTGAGATCCGCCGGCACCGGCAACGTCGCTCATCTCCTGCCGGAACCTGCGAGATCGGACCTCCATTTCAAAGCTGATGCGGACCTTCATCTGACCGGGCGCATCGGTTCGCTCAGCGACCTGAACTTCGAGGGGACCGTGAGCGGCGCTGGACTGAAGTACGCCGACTGGACGCTCGAGGCAGCGCCGTTCCCGGTCTCGAAGCAGGACGACCTGTTGTCGGCTACGGGGATTACGTTTGCGGGCGACGGGATCTCGGTGAACGGGTCTGGTGATCTGGCGATCGGCGGGGGTGTCCGGCGTTTGCGGGCATCGATCAGAGGAGATGTCGAAAATCGTGTGCTGAATTCTCGCGTGAGCGGCTCGGAGTTCGGCGGCAGGACCACGCTCGATCTGTCGATCGACGGCCCGCCTTCCTCGCCGGCCCTTTCCGGTGAGGTCAAGGTGGCCGGCGGGTCGGTGCGGATTCCCGAACGGAGGCTCGATCTCACGGGCGTCTCAGGCAACGTTCGTTTCGCCGGCTCTCGCGCTTCGATCGAGCTTGTCGGCAAGTTGAACGGCGGGGAGACGACAATGGCGGGCGATGCGGAGATGGACGGACGCCGCATGGCGAGCATGGTCCTGGACGCGAGCTTCGAGAACTGCGCAGTATTTTATCCTGAGGGGCTCCAGGGCAAGATGGACGGTCGGGTCACATTCACGCGTGACAGCGAGGCGGTGTACGACCTCGACGGGGACCTGTGGCTGCGTGATGGGCTGTACCGGAAGAATGTCAGCCTTGGCCGGCAGCTTCTGTCCGGCCTCGCGAAGAAACAGGAGAAGGCCGAAGCGCCTGTGCTCGCGGACATGCGTTTGAACGTCCGCGTATCCCCCGTCGGGAGTGTGCGGGTCAAGAACGACGTGGCGGACCTGAGATTCGAAGGAGATGTGACGGTGCGTGGCACGCGCGGCAAGCCGGTGCTCGTAGGGCAGATCAGAACGCTGCCCGATGGAAAGTTCTATTTCCAGGGGCGTCGATACGCGATCGCGAAAGGCATCCTCAGCTTCGAAGGCGACGATCAGCTCGACCCACGGGCCGATGTTCGCGCGACCGTCGACGTGAAGTATACGTCGCCACGCAACCCTTACGGGTCGCAGACTAGACAGGACCCACACAAGATCTCGGTCGAGCTCCTCGGCAAGATCTCCGATCCCACGATCCACCTCATGGATGACAGCCCGTCTCCACTCTCCGAGGTCGAGATCGCGTCGTTGCTTCTGACCGGCCAGGTGCTCGGCGGCGGATCAACCAGCAGTAAGGAGGACTATCGCAGCCAGATGGTGCGGATCCTCGGCGGAAGCGTCGGAAGCACCTTTTTGCCCGTCATCGGGAGAAAGCTCGGGGTCGATCAGTTCGACATTCAGCCGGCCTACATCGCGAACAAGACAGATCAGCCCACGGCGCGGGCCGTGATCGGCAAGGATCTCGGAGGGGGATTCTTCTTCACCTATTCGCCGGATCTCTCGAACTCCCAGCGCTACCTCTGGATCATCGATTACCAGCTCGGGCATAACGTGGCACTTCGCGCCAGCCGTCAGGATGACGCGTCTTACCTCGGGCGCGTGTCGCACAATGTAGGATTCAATCTTTTTGCCGGCCGCCACGAGCAATCCGTCATCACGATGACCGGCACTCCTTCGTTCCCCGATCCTCACAAGGAATACATTGCAGAGATCACCGTCGATGGACTGAAGGCGACCAACGCTGGACTCGCTCTGAGACAGCTCACATTTCGCGCGGGCGAGGAATTGGACTATCAGCGCCTCTATGCATCACAGCGAAAGCTCTATTCGCTGAACGTCTTCCGAAGTGTGAGGGTCTACGCCGAACCGCTGCCGGGACGCAAGGGACTGGTGGTAGTGCGAGTCATGCTGGCCGAGCACAACGTGTATCAGGCGTTCTACGGACTCCGGTACAACACGCAGGGAAAGATCGCCGGCGTGGAGAACAAGCAAAACCCCGCGGGCTTCGACGGCGAGCTGGACGTCCATAATGTCAACCTTTTCGGCAAGGGTATCGACGCCGGCTTCTATACACGACAAAGCGTCCCCGAGCGGAACTACCGACTGACGATGACCCTGCCGTACGTCTTCTCGCACAAGTTCAACACGAACGTCCTCTTGTACCGCCGGAACCTGACGGAGGAGGAGGCAACGACCCTCGTGACAGAGACGCGGGGGGCCAGCTTGCAGCTGGAGCACCGGCTGGCACCGGGGATCTCTCTGAGATACTTCAGCAACTACAAGCGGACCCGCGTCACCGAGAAGGGCGCAACCGACCATGAGCCGATCGATGTCGTGTTCAGCCGTTTCCGGCTGGGAACTGCGGTCATCGGTGATTTCCGAGACGATCCGCTCGACGCCAAGAAAGGGCTCTTCGCGAGCGCGACGTTCGAATACCAGCCGAGGTGGCTCGGCTCGGACCTGACCCTTCTCAAGAGCTTCAGCCAGCTAAGCCTCTACTACACAATCTTCAACAAGATCACCTTTGCCGTAAACAACCGGGTCGGTGTCATCGACAATTTCGGTGGAGATGTGCCCCCCAGCGATCTCTTCTATAGCGGCGGTAGCGTCTCGGTGCGGAGCTTTGATGAGGACTACCTGGGGCCACGCGATCCCTTCGTCCCCGAGCAGCCATGGGGCGGCCGCGCGGTCATCGTGTACAACCAGGAGATCCGCTTTCCCATTCGCGCGCTTTCGAAGCGGATCGCCTTGAAGGGAGTGCTCTTCCACGATGCGGGCAACATCTTTCGAGAGGTCTCCGAGCTCCGAGCATTCGACGTCCGCCGGAGCGCAGGCGTCGGCCTCCGCCTCGACACCCCGTTCTCACTGTTCCGGCTCGACTACGCCGTCACGATCGACCCGCGTCCGGAAGACAATCGCGATCGCTGGATTTTCAGTCTCGGACAGATGTTCTGAAGACGAGCTGTTAGCCAGTAGCTGTCAGCTCCTAGCTTCGGACCGCCAATGCCAGGTCTGACAGTACTTCGGTTGGTAAATCCGGCAACGTATCCTGAGAGCCTGGTGGAGCCAGGATCACCGGATGTCGAGGAATCACGGATCGCCTTTCGGACGGGTAGGTAGCCGCAGGCTTCAGCCTGCGCTTCCGGCCGAGCGCGGGCTAAAGCCCGCGGCTACCATTCAACGGCCCCTACTGCGCCTCTCCGCAATGCGGGCATCGTTGGGTCCGCGGCGGGAGAGGTTTGCGGCAGTTCCAGCATGTGGTCGTGCGCGTGGCTTCCTCGCGAGCTTTCAGCCGGCTTCGGATCTCTTCGAGCTCGGTTTCCTTGCGCGTGACACCGAGCGCCGCGTCCATGTCCTGCAGCAGCTCGCTCGCGCTCTGATACCTGTCCTTGACCTCCGTGGCCAGTGCCCGCATGCAGATATCGCTCAGGGCGCGTGGTACCGACGAGTTCTTGAGCTTCAGGGGTGTGATCTTGCCCTGAGCGGCCATCTTCTCCATGATGGCGGGATTCGGGTGAAACAGCGGCGGCGCGCCGCTTGCCATCTCATAGAAGATGCAGCCAAGCGAGTAGATGTCCGATGCGAGGACGGCCTTGCCCTGGAACTGCTCGGGCGCCATGTACGGAGGCGACCCGATCCGTGTCTGCGCGTACCCCCGCGCGCTCTCGATGATTGTCGATGTGCCGAAATCGGTGATCTTGACCTGACCGGTTTCGGCGATCAGCAGATTCGACGGTCTGAGGTCGCGGTGGAGAACGTGGTTCTGGTGGGCGTGCATCAACCCGTGGCACGCCTGTCGCAAATAGTCGGTCGAACGCTTGAGGTCGAGTGTCTTGTCCCGGTCGAGGATGGCCTCCAGCGACTCGCCACGCACGTACTCCATCACCATGAAGAAAACATCGTCCGTCTTCTCGGCCGTGATCAACTGCACGATATTGGGATGATTCAGTGCGGCGTGCAGCCTCGATTCCTTGAGAAGCTGAAAGAGGTCGTCGGTCTGCTTGTGTGGGACCTTGAGGGCCACCTTCTTGTCGAGCCACGAATCGACGGCGAGATAGACGGCGCCAAAACCGCCGACACCGAGGGTGTCCAGGATCTTGTATTTGCCGACCTGCTGGCCGATCAGAAACATGCGATGCTCGTCAGAGAAACGAATCCCCCTCCAGGTGCAACGCGCCGCTAGACGGTCAACACTACCTTGCCGAAGTGTGTGCGATGCTCGAGGCGTTGTTGAGCGGCCGCCGCTTCCTGCAGCGGAAATGTCGAGTCGACGATCGGGGTCAGCCGACCCTCCTCCCAATGCTTGACGACCGTCATCACCTCACCCATGCCGCCCATGTAGGACCCGAGCAGTGAGAGCTGGCGAGCGAAGAGGTATCGCAGATCCACCTTCGCGTTGTAGCCGGTCGTGGCACCGCAGGTGACGAGCTTCCCGCCCGGCGCGAGCGATAGCATCGCTTTTTCGAAAGTCGCCTCCCCCACATGCTCCACCACCACGTCGACACCCCGCTTGCGCGTGAGCTTGCGGCATTCCTCCAAGAAGTCCTGCTTCGTGTGGTTGATCGTCTCATCGGCTCCGATTGCCCGGGCCTTCTCCAGCTTCTCGTCGGCGCCGGCCGTCGCGATCACTCGACACCCGTGCAGCTTCGCGATCTGGATCGCCGCGTGGCCAACCCCGCTTCCCGCGCCGAGGACGAGCACCGTGTCGCCGATCCTGACCTGGCACCGCGTGACCAGCATGTGCCACGCCGTCAGAAAGACCAGCGGAAGCGCCGCCGCCTCCACGAAATCCTTCCCCTCCGGAATCGGAATCACATTGGCCGAGGGTACTTTGACCAGCTCGGCATACCCGCCATCGACCTGGTAGCCGATAACCTGATAGGAGCGGCAGAGGCAGTGAGCGCCAACCAGGCACTGCCCGCACCTACCGCAGCAGATGCCCGGCGAAACGAGAACGCGCTGCCCGGATGCCAGGTGTTTCACCAACGATCCCACTTCGGCGACCTCGCCCGCGATGTCGCTCCCCGAGATATGCGGCAACGGAAGCGCGATGCCCGGGAGACCGCGGCGCCCCCAGATGTCCAGAAAGTTGAGCGCGCACGCCCGGACACGAACCAGAACTTCGCCTTCGTTGATCTCGGGATCCGGCAGCTCGTCGTAGATGAGCTTCTCGGGACCGCCATGCTCCTTGAAATAGGCCGCTTTCATCGCTCCACCCCGCTCCCGCTCGCCGTGTTGACGATCCCGACAATCGCGTCATCGACCTCCTGGGCAAGTTTCTCTATTCCGGCAGCCGGAAAGAAGCTCGCGAGCACGCGCGGGCGCATCGCGCTGATCTTCGTCTTGCCCCCTTCCACGTAGACACAGATCGGGCACGGAAGCATCAGTGCGATCTTTACGTCGGCCTGCAGAGCCTGGCTCGCGTACTTCGCGTTGCAGACCTCGATGATCTTCAAAGGATCCCGGGAGAAGCCCTTCTCCTCCAGCGTCGCCTTCACGTCGTGGATGTGCAGAACTCTGAAGCCCTTGACCTGCGACGCGGCCTCGATCGCCGCCACTGCGTCGTCGAAGCTCCTGCCCGGCGCCACCGCCGCCGTGTATTCGAAGTCCATATCAGCGCCTCCTCTCGGCTCTGGAAGCGTCATTATATACCACCGCCAGGTACACGGACCGCGCGGAAGCACCTCGTTGGCTATGCTCCCTTATCGCCGGCGTGGCGTCCGCTTGACAGACCCACAGGGCTCGGAAACAATGTCGGCTCTCATGTGGAGATTGCAGACACTCGTGACGGCGGTCGCGTTGATCGTCTCGCTGGCCGGGTGCCGCTCTCCAAGAGAAGTCGCGCTCGACCTTCTCCAGATGCAAGATCAGGCTGTCGTCTTAGAAGACACACAGCGGATCGACCTCGGCACGCAGCGCGGGAGAGCGCATCTGAGCGGCTCGTCATGGTCCGGCGACGAGAAGGACCAGCGAGGCAGAACATTCGTCTGGGCCATGACCCAGTCGGCGCCTCTCACCTTTTCCGTGGTCAAGCCTCGCGATCTCTTCGCCATCCTGAACTGCCGCCCCTTCCCGCGCGATGCGTCGATGCAATCCCTCTCGATGAGACTCAACGGCGAGCCCGTCGGGAAGCCGGTCGATCTGCAACCTGATTTCAACGAATACAAGATCTTCTTGCCGGCGCGGCTGATCAAACCCGGCGCGAATCGACTCGACATCGGATTCGCATACGCCGGTGTCGCGGAGGCGAGGGCGGGTACCGCGAGCGGTACGAACCCGGCCCAGGCAGAAAAGCGCCCGCTCGCAGCGTGTTTCGACTACATCGATTTCAGACCGTACGACGAACCGGCGGTGAGAAGCACCTCCGGCGAGGCGGCGCAACCATCGCTCGAGACTCTCGGCCTTCGACCCGCAGACGTTCTCGCTCAGGTTTCCGGGAGCACGATTTCGTATCACATCAAGGTGCCCGAGAGCTCTGTTGTTCCCCGGGCCGAGTTCGAATGTGCGGTGCCACGCGAGCTCGACGGCATGAGCGCCGCGTTCTCGCTCACGGTCGACACAGACGGCGGCGGGAGCCCGCGGACAGTCTATGAGCGCACGCTCGAGGCCGGCCAGAGGAAATCGGCCTCAGCGGATCTGGCCGCGTGGGGAGGCCAGGTTGTGAGACTCAATCTCTTGGTCAACGGGAGCGCGTCGTCGGCACTGTGGGTCAAGCCGAGGATAACGACCGCACTGCATCGTAGCAAGAAGGAGGATGCACGGGTCGCCGATGCACGGAACACGCTCGCCAGGAGCAACCTTCTGGTGATCCTGCTGGACGCAGCTGGAGCCGGCCACTTCGGCTGCTACGGCTACCCTCTCGATACGACCCCGACGATCGACCGGCTGGCGCGCGACGGCATCCAGTTTACGAATGCGTACTGCAACGCGGTCTATACGTCGGCATCGACCGGCAGCCTGATGTCCGGCTACTATCCCGATGTCCACCGTGTCCTGTTCAGCAAGAACCGTCTCCCCACGAGCGTCTACACGCTGCCTGAGATGCTTGCCTCCCGGGGATTCAGGACGGCCGCCTTCATCGCCAACTCGAACGCCGGAGCGTTGCGGGGATATGAGCAGGGCTTTCAGGACTATGTCGAGCTTTTTCGGTACGAGGACTTTGGGTCGCTCTGCGAAAACCAGAACAAGTGGCTCTTCCCCTGGCTCGAGAAGAACAGGGCGAATCAGTTCTTCCTGTACCTCCACTTCCGCGAGCCCCATTTCGGCGGCCTGCCGCCTCAACGATTCCTCGACAAGTTCAGCACCGGCTACACCGGCTCCCTCGATGTCCTGAACGATCGCGAAAAGATCAACAGGGGCCAACGAGCCATGACCGATCCGGAGCTCAAGCATATCGTCTCCGTCTACGACGCGACTCTCAACTATGCCGATTACGAGATTGGCATCGTGATGGAGAAGCTCAAACAGCTCGGAATCCTGGACAACACTCTCACGATCATCCTTGCCGATCACGGTGAGGCATTGTGGGAGCATGGCTACTTCGGGCACAACGTCCAGGTCTACCAGAACATGGCCCACATCCCGTTCGTAGTGAAGCCGCCCGCTGCGCTGGCGCTCGCCCCGCGCAAGATCGACTCCGTCATCCAGACCGTCGATCTCTATGCCACGATGGCTGATATCGCCGGCAGTGCGGACGCCACCTCGAAAGCGGATGGCACGAGCCTCCTCCCGCTGCTGGTGGGGGACGGAGCGTCACCTGCGGGGCTCGCCTACACACGCACGCTCTGGACCACCCCCACCTACGCGATCCGGGACGGAAAATGGGAATACGTCTTTGCCACCCGAAACGGAAGTGCGGAGCTGTACGATCTACAGGCGGATCGCGCCGAGGCGACCAACGTGCTCGACACCCACCCGATTATCGGCACGTACTTCCAGCGTCACCTGCAGCACTGGGTCGCGCAACAAAAGGTGAAGGCCCGCGCCGTCAGCTCACCCGAATCGACTCAGATGGACGAGGCAACGCGGGAAAACCTCGGCGGCCTCGGCTATATCGACACCACAACAGGCAAGGACATCCAGGAACAGGAAAAGGCGCCTGACTGATCGGCAGCCGCTCCGGCTGCGCATCGACCAACGCAAACGGAGCCCGCCCGACGATTCGCACGGGCCCCGCAGCTAGAATTCCTACTTGAACATCTCGGCGACTTTGCAGACGCCGGGTATCTCCCACTTCTGCCCGCCGAAGGCCTTGACCCATCCCATGATCGGGAGGCCGAGACACAGGCCGAGCATCGCCACGTAGAGCAGACAGCTGATGAGCCATCCGATGGCCGGGATGAAGGCCAGAATGAACCCACCGATGCTGAGGGTGATCATAAGGACGACCACGACGATCACGAGAGCAAGTCCCTGGCGTGCATGCCAGTACACGTATTCCTTCTGCGGATCGGCTCGCTTGTCCTTGAACATCAGGAACGGAATCAGACTGAAGATCCCAAAGTAGGCAAGAAAGAGGTGAACCTTATCGTCGTCGCTGTACGGTTTGCCTGTCGGCGTCATTCCGGCGTCACTCATCTGGTCCTCCTGTCTAGGTTTGACCTCACGATATTCCACCAGCATACTAGAAGTCAATCGTCGCGGTCGTGAACTGAGATTCGGAGTACACTTGGCCGCAATACAGCCTTCATGTCATCCTGAGGCTCGGCGCAGCCGGGCCGAAGGATCTCCTGCAAGACCCGTAGCCTACCCTGAATCCGCGCGTAAGGCGCGCGGATTCAGGAATTAAAAATGCAAAATTGAAAATGCAAAAGCGGGGGAAGCCTGAGTGACGGGCCTAGCGCAGATGCAACGCTCGTCGTGGCACCGAAGCGGTCGAAATTTCTTTCTGTCAAGAGATGCTTGACCTTGTCGACTCGTGTGTGGGACGGCTTTCATAAGCGACCCGAGCAC
>JACPPM010000028.1 GCA_016191015.1 Acidobacteriota bacterium
CTGCGGTGAAATGGCATACCCATGAACCCGCGGCTCTTGGTTGCGGCTATGCCGCGTTGGGGGTGAGTAGCGGGTCGGCGAGCGAAGGGAGGCGGTGATGGGGTGCCGCTACTTCGCCTTCTCCCAGTCGGCGAGCGTGAGCTCAGCGGGAGCCGTGTCAGCGGGTGGTTGGGCTGCCTTGCCCACCTCGATCGCCTTCTTCGCCGTCACGATCGCCTCCGATCGCTTGCCGGTCTCCGCGAGCAGGCGGGCCTTTCCGAACAACGTGTAGTAGTTCTGACTGACCCCGATGGCTTTCTCCACCCAACCAGCCGCCTCATCCAGGCTCGTCTTGTTCTCTACGCAGAACATCGCGGCTCGCAGCGGCGTGCGCCAATCGTCAGCTTTCGCCGCAGGGACCGCTTTCCGTGCCCCTTCCAGTACCTTGTTCACGACATCGAACTTGATTTGGAACGCGATCTTCAGTTTCTCCCATGTGAGAGAGACCTCGGCCGAGTCTGTCGAGAGGGTCGGGATGCTGAACGTCATCCACTCGGTCATGGGGGCCGCTTCCGGCTTCACCTTGATGCGGAGAGCATCGTCTTCCTGCTTGTACTCGTAGGCGCCCCACAGGTCGGTCTTCTTGTTGAAAATCACGGTCCATTCGGTAGGCCCGGGGATGGTTGCGAGCGAGTAGGTGCCTGCAGCCAGTGGCTGTCCATCGATCGTCACGTTGTCTCCGAACAAGATCGTCGTGGCCTCGTTCGCCCCGGTTCGCCAGACCTTGTCGTAGGGGACGAGACCGCCCCAGATGACGCGGCCTTTGACCCCTGGCCGGGAGTAGGTGATTTTCACTTCGGCGACGCCCACCACCTGGGAGACGGTGGCCTTGGGACTGACGCGCGGCACTTCGAACGAAGTCTGCGCGATCGCGGTCGGAGGGAACGATTGGAGAACACAAAAGGCAGCCGCCACGGCTGCCAGAGGGAGTTTCTTCGTTGTCATTTTTTCTCCTCAGTCAGGGTGGGCCCGGGTGGCACGCATCTGCCGAGCCGGGCCGAAATCAATTCGTACGGTCGGGCACAGTCCACGAGCTTATCATCTGGCAGCGTGCGCGCAAAGACGTGCCGCGCCATCACTCCAGGCTGGGGAGGCGGTCCTGCCGAAACGCTTCCTACCGATCCCGGTACAGCCAGGCAGCAACGAACGTGGCGAGCACGGCGCCGAGCCAGAGCTCCAACATCCACCAGAGCGGAAAAACGCGCTCGAGGGGTGCCCATGTGGCGGTTGAGAAACTCATGGGGAATCCTGTAGCGAATCCCAGGAGGACTCCCACCTTGAGGGCCGTTTTCGGGCCCGCCCCATAGGTCGCACGCACGCCGGCGTAGAGCCATGCTCCCACCAGGGTCAGAAGGAACAGCACGAGAAACCACAACCCGACGAAGAAATTGTACCGTGGTGCCTTCAGCAGCATGCCGGCGTCCTGCGCCACCTGGTATCTGGGGGCGAGGACAGCGAAGTTGACGACGCCGCTCCACAAGATCCAGACAACCGCGCCGGCAACAGCCCCGAGCCACAAACGTCCGGTGTTGATCGCAGCCATGATCACCTCCAACCGAGAAGCTTTGCCGCAATCCTAACACGCGGGCGAGCGATCTTCCAGAATCACCAGCAGCTCTGCTGCCTCCGGACGCGGGTCGCGGGGTCCGCTATCACCACGAGACCGCCCAGCGCCCTTGAACTTTGAACTTTGAACTTTGAACTTCCCACCTCTAGTGCATCCCGCTCCCGCCCGAGAGCTGCTTGACCAGCTCACCGACGACAGCCTTCGCGTCTCCGAAGAGCATCCAGGTTCGGTCCGAGAAATAGAGCTCATTGTCGATCCCGGCGAAGCCGGGGTTCTTGCTCCGTTTGATGGCGAAGACAGTTCTGGCTTTGTCCGCCGCTATAATCGGCATGCCGTAGATCGGGCTGCCCTTGTCGTAGCGCGCTGCCGGGTTCACGACATCGTTGGCGCCGATCACGAGGGCCACGTCGCATTGGGGCATGTCAGGGTTGATCTCGTCCATCTCCACGAGGTCTGTGTAAGGGATGTCGGCCTCGGCCAGAAGCACGTTCATGTGACCGGGCATTCGCCCGGCGACGGGGTGGATCGCGAACTTCACGGTGATGTCGCGCTTCTTGAGCTGATCGTAGAGCTCGCGCACCTTGTGTTGCGCCTGGGCGACGGCCATGCCATAGCCGGGGATGACCACCACGAGGTTCGCCTGTTCGAGGATCTGCGCGGCCCCGTCGGGGCTTTCGGCTTTGTACACCTTCTGCTCGCCGGATGTCTTCGTCGCCT
Organism: Acidobacteriota bacterium; assembly: GCA_016191015.1. Classification (GTDB taxonomy): domain Bacteria; phylum Acidobacteriota; class CAIWXX01; order CAIWXX01; family CAIWXX01; genus JACPPM01. Next base: position 2,324 of record JACPPM010000028.1, read on the forward strand.
TCACCTGTCCGAAGGCACCGAAGAGAACATTGGTGAATGAGCGATTCATCGCTTTGCACATGATGATCGACAGGATCAAGCCGCTGGAACCGTCCAGTGCCCCCGCGGTGATGAGCAGCTTGTTGTCGAGCACGAAGCCCATCGCGACGGCGGACAATCCCGCATACGAATTCAGGATGGAGATGACGGTCGGCATATCTGCGCCGCCGATCGGGATGATCAGGAGGATGCCGAAGAGAAGCGCCATTCCGATGATGACGGGGAAGAGGCTTCCCGCCAAGGGGGCAGTGGGATTGAGGATGAGCCAGACGCCCAGAACGAGTGCGACCAGGAAGAGTCCCAAATTCGTCACATTCTGCATCGGATAGGTCACGGGTCTCTGGGGAATCCACTTGATCTCCTGCAGTTTCCCGGCCGCCATCAGACTGCCCGTGAACGTGAGATAGCCGAGGATGATCTCGGCGATGATCGCGGTCATGCGGAAGGCGGTGAGGTTTTCCGGGCCTTCGTTCAGCCAGAGATAGTACTTCGCCGTGCCGACGAGACCGGCCGCGAGTCCGCCGAATGCGTGTGAGAGTGCGGTTCGTTGGGGGACCGCGGTGAGCGGGACTCGGGAAAGCGGCCAGCCCACGGCGACACCGAGGGCGATGGCGACCACAATCCAACCGTGGTGGATGATTCCCGGCTGCACCCATGTGACGACGACGGCGACCAGCATCGCTGCAACGCCGGCGTACACCCCGCGCCGGGCCGTCTTTGGATCACTCATCCAGTGCAGTGCGAATATGAACAGAGCGGTGCCGACGATGAAGGCGACTTGAGTGATCGCGTATGTCATCGTCTTCCTCTACCATCGCTCTTGAACATCTTGAGCATGCGATCGGTGATCAGGAACCCGCTCACAATATTCGTCATCGAGGCGAACAGGGCGACACCGCCGAGGAACCGGATGAGCGGCGGATAGTCGGAGCCTGTGACGATGATCGACCCGACAACGGCGATTGCCGAGATGGCGTTCGTCAGGCTCATCAGCGGGGTGTGGAGCAGCCGCGAGACCCGCCGGATGACTCCGATGCCTATAAACGTTGCCAGCATGAACACGAACACCATGGACCAGTAGTCGAGAGGTGGTTGCGCGTGTGCGGACTCAGTGGTGCCCGCTCCAGAGACCGGAGCCGGCGGCGACCCGGCAAGCTCGACCGTTGCGCCCGCCATGAGAAGCGCAAGAAAGATCGGCGCCGCGAGGCGGCCTATCTTGGGTGCAGACATATTGGTTCTTCTCCTTGCGGTCCGCCTCGGACCGCTCCTGGTTCGGTGAGGTCACGCGCTGGCGGCCGTGGCTCGCACAGCCGCCAGGGTCCGTTTGTGCACGATCTCGCCCCCGTGCGTGATGATCGAGCCCTTCTGGATGTCGTCGGTGAGATCCAGCAGAAACGTCTTGTCCTTGGTGAACGCCTGCACGAACGCCGTCAGATTCCGGGAGAACAGCAGGCTGGCGTGGGTCGGCATTGTGGCGGGCAGGTTGAGGGGTGCGAGTATTCTGACACCGTCAACGACAGCGGTATCCCCAAGCTGCGAGAGCTCGCAGTTTCCCCCTCCATCGGCTGCCAGGTCCACGATCACGGAGCCCGGGCGCATCCTGCGCACCATTGCGTCGGTGATGAGTTTGGGGGCGAAGACGCCGCCGATCAGCGCGGTCGTGATGACCACGTCTGAGACGGCGCACTGTTCGGTGACGAGCTCGCGCTGCCTGAGCTTGTCCGCATCAGAGAGCTCCTTCGCATATCCGCCGCCGGCCGCGGCACTCTCCTTCAGCTCGATCCCGACGTATTTGGCGCCGAGGCTCTCGATCTGCTCCTTGACCTCCGGCCGCACGTCCGTGGCGACGACATTGGCACCGAGTCGCCTTGCCGTAGCGATCGCCTGGAGACCTGCGACGGCGGCTCCAATCACGAAAACTTTTGCGGGGAAGACGGTGCCTGCGGCGGTCATGAACATGGGGAAATACTTGCTGAGCTCGGTGGCGGCGAGGAGCACGCCCTTGTAGCCGGAGATATTGGCCATCGAGGAAAGCGTGTCCATGGCCTGAGCGCGGGTGGTGCGCGGGATGGCATCGGTAGAGAAGGCCGTGACCTTTCCGGCCGCTAGTGCCCGCATGGTGTCGAGGTTTCGCGTGGGCATCAGTGATGCGAGAAGGATGGTTCCAGGCCGCATCCAGGCGGTCTCGGTGCGGCCATTCGGATGATCCAGGGTTGGAGGGTTTATCTTGAGCACGATGTCCGTGCTGGCGAATAGCGAGTGCGGGTCCGCCTCCACCGTAGCCCCGGCTTCACGATACGATTCATCGGGGAAGTAGGCCGCCTCACCTGCGCCGGCCTCGATCGAAATCGTATAGCCCGCTTGCGCGAGTTTCTTGCACGACTCGGGCGCCAGCGCCACACGGCGCTCACCACTGCGCGTCTCCCTGGGCACTCCTATCAACATACTTCTCTACTCCCCCTTGTTCGCGTGCGAGCTATTGTCATGCATGAGAAACTGCCTCCCGCCCGCAGAAGCATAGGTGAACCACCGCGAGGGATCAAGCCATCCGCGGGTTGTGATAGTGTAGTTCCGAAATCAGGTGCTTTGGATTCCTGAAAACCGGAGGTAGCGTAGCCTCATGCTCGAGCACATCGATCTTGACCTCTCGTTGAGCAAGGACGAGTACAAGGCGCGGCTGCCGGGGCTCCAGCAGCGGCTCTACGACCTCGAGCACGCGGCCTACCAGGCCCGCATCCCGGTCGCTGTTGTGTTCGAGGGATGGGCTGCGGCGGGCAAGGGAAGCACCATTCAGCTTCTCACAACGCGGCTGGATGCTCGGGGCTTCCGTGTCGTGTTTGTCGCCCCGCCTCGTACGGTCGAAACCCACTACCCGTGGCTGTGGCGCTTTTGGCAGAAAGTCCCGGCGTACGGACAGATGGTGATCTACGATACGTCATGGTACCGGCGCGTGCTCATCGATCGCCTCAACGCGGTCGTGCGGCCGCGAGAGTGGGAACGGGCGTACCAGGACATCGCCGACTTCGAGGAGCAGCTGGCAGCCGACGGCACCGTCATCATCAAGTTCTGGATGCAGATTAGCAAGAAGGAGCAGCGGAAGCGGTTCAAGAAACTCCTCCGTCACAAGTTGACATCGTGGCAGGTGACCGATGAGGACGCGGCTCAACACGCGTCCCATCGCACCTACTTGGAGATTGTGGAGGAGATGTTGGCACGGACTGACTCCCCGCACGCCCCGTGGACCATCGTCGAGTCGACGGACCGCTACTACACGAGGGTCAAGGTGTACGAGACGATGATCCGCGCGCTCTCCGAGCGGCTGGATGACGGCCCGATCAAGCTGTCTGCATCCGGAGCCGGCTCAGGACAGGCGTAGGAGGCTCACCTCGTGCTCGACAAGATTGATCTCACCTTGCAGCTTCCCCGTGAGGCATATCTCGAGCAGCTGGAACCTCTGCAAAACGAGCTCCACCTGCTCGGCTTTCAGGTCTACCGGCAAAAGAGGCCGCTACTGATCGTTTTCGAGGGGTGGGATGCGTCCGGCAAGGGTGGGGCCATCAAGCGTCTCACGGCCCGGCTCGATCCGCGCGGCTACGTGGTCTGGCCGATCGCCGCGCCTCACGGGGATGACAGGGATCACCATTATCTGTATCGCTTTTGGCGGCGCCTGCCGGAACAGGGTCAAATCGCGATTTTCGACCGTTCATGGTATGGACGCGTTCTGGTTGAGCGGGTCGAAGGGTTCTGCACGGAAGCCCAGTGGAAGCGTGCGTTCATGGAGATCAACCAATTCGAGCGGCAACTGGCGGATTTCGGGACGATTCTCCTCAAGTTTTGGATGCACATCAGTGAGGATGAGCAGCTCAAGAGATTTCAGGAGCGGCAACATATCGACTACAAGTCCTGGAAGCTCACCGACGAGGACTGGAGGAACCGCGCTAAGTGGGCGGACTATCAGCGTGCTGCCGAGGAGATGCTCTTGAAGACCAGCACTCGCACGGCTCAGTGGACGATCGTTGAGGCCAACGACAAACTCCACTCTCGGATCAAGGTGTTGAGGACAGTGGCTGATCGACTGCGACGGGAGTTGGAGTAGGCTGGGGTAGCGCAACTCGAGCCCGCTGACTTGAGAGCGTATGCTTGTTGGGTTATGCTGCCCTCCTTTATTCGAGAAAGGAGCTCGCGATGTCGGAATCACCGCTGCCATTGACATTATTCTCTGAAGATGAGGACGCATTCCGGGACGCCGTTCGCCAGTTCGCGCAGGCGGAGGTGAAGCCTCTGGTCCGGCAGATGGATGCCAAGGCGCAGATGGACGCTGGTCTGATCCGCAAGCTTTTTGAGCTCGGTCTCATGGGCATCCACATTCCCGAGTCGCTCGGCGGCGCGGGCGGATCCTTCACCATGGCGTGCATCGCGGTCGAAGAGCTGTCGCGTATAGACGGGTCGATGGGCGTCATCGTCGACGTTCAGAATACGCTGGTCAACAATGCGATCCTGCGGTGGGGGCGGTCCGACCAGAAAGAGAGGTACCTGTCACGGCTGGCGTCCGAGTGGGTCGGTGCCTATGCTCTGTCGGAAAGCACGAGCGGTTCGGACGCTTTCGCGCTCAAACTCCGCGCCGAGGACGGAGGCGACCACTATTCATTGAAGGGCTCGAAACTCTGGATCACCAGCGGTGCAGAGGCGAGCGTGTTTATTGTCTTCGCGAACATCAACCCCGCCCTCGGCTACAAAGGTATCACTGCATTCCTTGTCGAGCGCGATACGGCCGGGTTCACGATCGGAAAGCGAGAGGACAAACTCGGTATTCGCGCAAGCTCAACCACCGAGCTGCTCTTCGATGATTGCCGCGTTCCCAAAGAAAACGTTCTCGGAGAGCCGGGGAAAGGCTACAAGATCGCGATCGAAACTCTCAACGAGGGACGAATCGGGATTGGGGCTCAGATGATCGGGATCGCCGGCGGTGCATACGAAGCCGCGCTCAGCTACTCCAAGGATCGGGCCCAGTTCGGGCAGCCGATCAGCCAGTTCCAGGGTGTCCAATTCCAGCTCGCTCAGATGCGCATCGATCTCGAAGCGGCACGCCTGATGGTCTACAACTCGTCGCGCATGAAAGACCACGGCGACAACTTCATCAAGGAAGCTGCCATGGCGAAGTACTTTTCCTCAAAGGCATGCGAGAAGATCTGTTCGACTGCGATCGATCTTTTCGGAGGCAACGGGTTCACAAAGGAGTACCCGGTCGAAAAATACTGGCGCGACAGCAAAATCGGCCAAATCTACGAGGGCACCAGCAACATGCAGCTCCAGACGATCGCCAAGATGGAGCTCGCTGAGTAGGGGCTAGGGCCTAGGGACTAGGGCCGGACACACGCGGGATGGATCGGTGTGCCAGCAAAGATACTGCCACGCTGGCACGACCGGGATTGGTGCGCGGTGAGCAGGTGATGGATCCGGGGGAGGTTCAAGTATGAGAGGTGAGATGGCACGGAACGCTCCCACTCTCTCACGCTGCCACCCTCGCACGTGCTCCTGACTCGCCTTCTCTCGCTCCACGCTACACGCTTCACGCTCTACGGCGCCGGTGCACTCCGACGTATCCGCCGACGGCCAGGAGCAGGCCGAGCGGGATACCGGGCGACGGGAATCCGATCGGTAGGATCCAAAACGGCCCCCAGATCGTGAGTGCCTGAGAGGCCGGGGCAGACCGGCGCGCACGCGGCAACCACCATGGTCCGGGGATTTCGTATCGACTCCCGGCGCCGTCCACGAACGCCCCTGACGGCGATGTACCCTCGAACAGCAGCATGCCAACCTCGATCGGAATCGTCCCCTCTCGATCGGACCACACTGCGTGCCTGTCGATTCCGGGCTCACCCTTCTGATCCAGCCGGATCGACCGCGGCGCTGCTCTTGTCACATAGAGCCATAGACCGGTGAATATCCCATCGAAGGTGTATCTGCGCATGGTTTGGTCCCGCTCGCAATAAACCCACAGGCGGTCGGTGGTGTCGACGGCGAGTCGGGCCGTCCGGCCGTGAGATCCAACGCTCCATCCTCGCTGGAACCGTCCGTCGTGGTCGTAGACCTGGATTCGGCTGTAGGATTTCAGCAGGATCGCGACGCGACCGCTGCTGTCGGCCGCGACGGCCGAGGGGCTCGCAACAGGGAGCGGCCATGTGGCGGGCCATGGGAAGGCGCCGAAAGCGCTGAGTGCAGCAATCCCGATTGAGGCGGCGAGGACGAGAATTCCTCCGACGTGGAGCGTGTGCCAGATGCCATTGCCGGGCGCCTGAGCTGTGATGTCCTCGAAGGAGACGCGGGTGGCGGATTTGCCTTCGGCAGGCTCGAGAAAGGTGGCGGCGATGAAAGCCCGGCTGACCACGGGACGGTGGACGAAAATGCGCTCGTCGGCAACTACCAGCGTACCAGTCCCTTCCCAACGCAGCCCACCGCGTATTGGCCGGTCGTAGGCCCGGATGGCTACCAGCCGGTCGAAGCCGGCGCGTTCGACAACCAGCAAGCGCTCACTGTTCCAGGCCAACAGGACGGGCCGATACACGCCGATCTCCGCGAGGAGCTGGGGCAGGGCCATGCCGGCGACTGCGACGATCAGCACAGGAGCGCCAGTCGGCCAGCCGGCCATGCGGGATAGTACCCATGCCGTCGCAAGGACGGCCACCATGACAAGTCCCATGATCATGAGGAACGAAGGGAACGATGTTCCCAGCCCTCCTCCCATCACGCCGTGCAGCTCGAAGTCTCGCGGCAGATGTCTCTTGGCCTCCCTGGTCCAGAACGCACTCCACCGGTCCAGCGCAGGCGGGACCGACGGCGCAGTTGCCACGATTAGCGTCTCATCCAGCACGTCGTGACAAACGGGCGATCCACCCTGACGAATCGTTCAACAACTTGGGGCATCGATCGACATGGTCCTCCATCCGATCAAATCATACGGCGATTCGCTTCGCAAATCGACGACATGGGTTCACCGGATCCCCGACGAAACCGGGGAGCAGATGAGCGGTTTGACCGAGGGGCGGACGAGCGGCCATAATCCGCGACACGCAATCCGTGAAGCCGTGGTGATGGCGTAAGAGAAAGAGGTAACATGGAGACGAACACGACTCTCAGGCCCTTACACTGGTCATACCGTTGGATCACGCTCGCGATCATGAGCCTGATCTGCTTCGCACAGTACTTTATCTACGATTCGATTACGCCACTTGGTACGCTGATCAAGCAGGAGCTCGGGCTTTCCGCCTCCGAGTACGGGCTGCTGTTTTCGTACTACGCCGTAGCCAACGTGTTTTTCGGCATGCTTCTGTTTGCCGGTGTGCTCGTCGACTGGCTCGGCTTGAAGAAATCCGGCATTCTCTACGGGTTTCTCTGTTTCCTCGGAGCGGCGTTGACGGCTCTCGGGACTTGGCAAGGCCTGCCGGGCCTGCTCGGTCCGCTGCACCCCTGGCTGCAAACGGCGTTCTTTCCCTCCTTCAGCACCGAGCTCAAAGTCATGCTGCTAGGCCGGATGATTTACGGCGTCGGCGCCGAAGCAATTCTGGTCGTCAACAACAAGGTGTTGGCCCGATGGTTCAAAGGCAAGGAGCTCGCTTTTGCCTATGGGCTCAACCTGACGATCATGCGCCTCGGCACTTTCCTCGCGCTCACCATCCAGGCGCCCGCGGCTGGATGGCTCGGGCTCCGCGGCTCGCTCTGGCTTGCGGCCATCCTGATGGGCCTCGGGTTCGCGACCTTCTTCATCTACCTGGCCCTCGAGAGGGCCGCAATCGGTCGTGACGGCGCTCCTGGTACGAGTAGTGGGGTGGCATCGGCCGATGAGAAGTTCGTCCTGCGGGACGCCTTTTCATTCGATTCATCCTTCTGGTTCATCTGCCTCCTGTGCGTCACGTTCTACTCGGCCGTCTTCCCATTCCAGTCATACGCCCCCGATCTGCTCCACCAGAAGTTCGGATACTCAGCCAACAAAGCGGGGCTGCTTACGAGTGCACTCATCCTCGGCACCATGATCTTTACACCGATCTTAGGTTGGTTCGTCGACCACAAAGGAAAGCGAGCGACCCTGATGGTGCTCGGCGCTCTACTCCTGATTCCGTCCCACCTGCTCATCGGTCTCACGATGTTCCCGCCTGTCGTGCCGATCTTCGCCATCGGTGTGGCCCTCTCGCTCGTGCCGGCCGCGCTCTGGGCCGCCATCCCCATGATGGTGCCGGAGAGCCGGCTTGGGACCGCCTTCGGTGTCGTCGGATACATCCAAAACGTTGGCCTCATGCTCTTCCCCTGGATCGCAGGTAAGATTGCCGATGCTCACACAACACTGGCGATCGTCGACGGCCAACAAGTGCCAAAGGTCGACTACACCTGGACCATGATGCTCTTCGTCGGCCTCGGCATCGCAGGGTTCCTCTTTTCGCTGCTCCTCAAGTGGAGCGACGCACGACGCACTGACGGGCAGAGCATCGAGCGAGTGCTGCTGCACTGAAGGAGATACCGGCGAGTCCGATCCGGAGAAAACCGCAGATTGCGCAGATTTCGCAGATGGATGTGGAAGGACCGTGCGGTCGGTCGCTGAATGGTGAAAACCGTTAAGGCGTTCGGTCATCAGCTTAATCTGCGCTGCAATCTGCGGAATCTGCGTTTGGCTCCAGAGGAACAAGCAATCTCCGGCTCAGATGACTTTGACGTCTCTGTGCGGGAGCGATAGTCACAAGGGGTGAGGGTTCTGTTATGATTCCATCTGCATGTTGAGCCCCGCCGAAAGGTTCGTCTCAGGTGGCTATTCCATCTCGAGACGATCTCCGCGCCCCGAGCGGGTATCGGCCGATCTCATACAAGCGCAGATCCTCAGCGCGTCGACCTGCATCTGTGAGACCGTTCCCGATCTGTGGGCTATTCGCTGGGCAAGCATAGCCGACGCCGAGAGGGTGGCCGCTGCGGCCAGATTCGGCATTTCGTCTGAATCGGTTCCGCTCGTCATGGAGTGGTTCACCGGCCACCTTGACGCCAACACGGCCGGCTGGCCAAACGTCTTCTACTATCTGGATGTCGCCCGGGAATTCGTCCTCAGGTTTCTTCAAGATGCTGGCGAGTATGTAATTCTGGGGATCGGGCTGCCGGAGAGATTCGTCAACGATTTTTTGAGCAATGAAAGCTCCGGCCCCCGTCTGGCTGTCTCGGGCGTTTATGAAATGATCAGGCGCGGGAACGCTCCGGATCCTTCCGGCCGACCACTTGGATTCGAAATACTCAACTACCAATATGGCACCGTACACTCGTGGCTCTGCGACGGGCTCGAGGCTGATGTGGCGGTGAAGTACAGCATCAAGCCCAACCCCTCGGGGTTCATCTCAGCCCTCGAGGACGCGGCAAGCGCCGCTCAGTTTTGCGCGTCGGGGGATGCTGGCAGCGGGTCCGGTGAGTGGTTACCATGGCTAATCACAGAATACGAGACCCGAAGATCCTGAGTGGCACGCCGGGCGGCGAGGCTCGCTAGGGATTACCGTGCTGCTGGATTCCAAGCACAACGCGCTGGATTTGGTCCGGGTTGGTGGGGCGATGCTACGTGGGATCAATCAGTTTGGGATGGCATGGATCTCGCAGCCCTGCATGAACGTGTTGGAGGGTAGATGGACATTTCGCAGCAGTTAACGCCGATGGTCGTGCGAATCACACTTCTGGTTTCCTGGCTGACATGCGGATTTGCGGCGGCACAGGAGTCGGTCGGGATCGATGATCTCGTCAATGAGGCGCTGGCGAGGAACCCGCGGTTGCACGCGGCGCTCAAGGAGTACGAGGCGGCCAGTCTCCGTCCCACTCAAGCACGCGCCCTGCCCGATCCGACCATCGGGTTCATGTCGACGAGCATGACCAATCCGATTCCGCAGTACTATGCCGATCCCCTTGCCAATGTTGGCGTTTCCGTGTCGCAGGAAATCCCATATCCAGGGAAACGCGGCCTGGCCGCTGAAGTGGCGCAGCGGGAAGCCGACGGCGCTCGTGAGACCTATGAGGCACTGAAACTGGAAATCACCGCGGCCGTAAAGGAAGCGTACTTCGATCTGGCCTATTTTGAACGCACGCTTCGACTGCTGAAAGAAAACCAGCAGCTCTTGGAAGAGCTGTCAAAGATTGCCCAGGCCAACTACGCTGTCGGCGTGACGTCGCAGCAGGACGTCCTGCGGGCACAAACGGAGATCACGGTGCTGATTTCGCGGCAGATTTCACTCTCGCAGCGCCGCGCGGCGGCTGGTGCTCGACTGAACGAGCTCCTCGATCGGCCGGCCGGAACTCTGATGGGGACGTTCGCGGACTATCCCATACCGGATTTCACGAGATCGTCCGAGGAGCTGCGGCAAACAGCTCGGGACGCGTCGCCGATCCTGAAGGCGCAGCAGCGTGAGGTGGAGGCGCGGAGCGCTCGCCTGAAGCTCTCTCGCAGGGACCTCAAGCCCGATTTCATGGCGGGGGCTTCCTACGGGTTCTCTCGACAGAACCGCGACATGTGGCAGCTCAAGTTCGATGTGCGCATCCCGCTCTACCACAAGCAAAAACAGGACCTCGCGATTGAAGAGGCGGCCAGGGAGCAGGCTGGTGCCCTGCATGAATTGCAGGCGATGTCACAGATGGTGAACGCCGGGATTGAGGAGCAGTACGCGATGGCCCAGGCCTCCATTCAGCTTTTCACCTTGTACGATAGCGTGCTGGTGCCGCAGGCGCGTCTCACACTCGAAGCGTCGATTTCGAGCTACAAGGTCGGCAAGGTCGACTTCCTCACCGTGATCACCAACTTCGTGGGAGTTCTCGAGTATCGGATGAACTACTACGAGGAAGTCGCGAATTATCAAAAATCTCTCGCGAAGCTCGAACAGCTGAGCACGGCCAGCCTGTTCCCGGGCGCAACGCAGACACAGGAGTGACGACGATGCGAGCGATTCCCAAGTCTTATTGGCTGGTGCCGTTGGCACTACTACTGATTTTCGTGACCCTCTTTGTGGCCTGCGGCAAGGGAGCTGATGAGGCCGGGAAGAAGTACCATTGCCCGATGCATCCGACCTACATCGCTGACAGGCCGGGGGATTGCCCGATCTGCGGGATGAGGCTGGTCGAGATCGACACGAAGGAGGCCTCTGGCGCAGCGAAAGCCTACGTCTGTCCGATGCACCCTGAGGTGACCTCGGACAAGCCTGGCAAGTGCTCGAAGTGTGGGATGGACCTGGTCGCAGCGAAGGCGCCGGCCGAGGGCTCGGCGGCGCGGGGCGATCGCAAGATCATCTACTACCGCAGCCCGATGGACCCGAGCATTACGTCGCCGGTTCCGGCCAAGGACGAGATGGGTATGGACTTCGTGCCGGTGTACTCGGATGAGGTGGCGCCAAACACATCGACGGTGGAGGGCATGGCTAACGTTCAGATCAGCGCTCAGGGGATCCAACTCGCGGGAGTGCAGACCGCCGAGGCGACACGTGAACGGCTCAGCCGCAACGTCCGCACTGTCGGGGTGGTGATGCCGAATGAGACGCTGATCCGGCACGTACATACCAAGATCTCCGGATGGATCGAGAAGCTTTTTGTGAATTTCACGGGGCAGGTTGTGCGGCGCGGCGAGCCGATACTGACGATTTACTCACCCGACTTGGTGGCGACCCAGGAGGAGTTCTTGCGAGCTCTCCAGGCAGTGTCGCTTTTCGGCCAGTCCGAAACGCCCGAGATCCGTGAGGGCAGCCAGGATCTACTCGCCGCCGCGCGGCGGCGGTTGGAGCTGTTCGACGTACCGCAGAGCTTCATTCTGGAGCTCGAGCGGTCGAAGACACCGTTACGCACGGTGACTCTCGACAGCCCCGCCACGGGTTTTGTCACGGGGAAGGAGGTTTTCGAAGGAAAGCAGGTTGAGCCTGGGATGGAGCTGTTCACGATCACGGATCTTTCGCGGATCTGGATCGAAGCGGACTTCTACGAATATGAGGCGCGGCTCGTGCGAGTGGGTCAGGAGGCGGTCTTGACGCTGCCCTATGATCCTTCCATGAGGCTGACGGGGCGAGTGGAATACATCGTGCCGTACCTTGACCCGGAGAGCCGCACGCTCAAAGTGCGTTTCGGATTTCCGAATCAATCCTTTGCCCTGAAGCCTGCGATGTTCGCCAACGTGGAGCTGCTGCTGGACGGTGGGGAAGGGATTGTCATACCGGATTCGGCTGTGATGGATACCGGTGAGCGGCGGGTCGTGTTCGTCGATCGCGGCGATGGGAGCTTCGAGCCGCGCGAAGTGAAGGTCGGGAGCCGGATCAGCGGCAAAGCTCAGATCCTTTCCGGAGTGGCCGAGGGCGAGCGGGTCGTGGTGCGGGCCAACTTCCTCCTCGATTCGGAGAGTCGTTTGCGCGCGGGCATCGCGGCTGCGGAGAAGCCGGCGACGACGCATCACCACGCCGGTGAAAAGCAATGATCAAGAAGATCATCGCGTTCTCGGCGAACAACAAGATGCTGGTCCTTCTCGGGGTGGCATCGCTGTGCGTGGGCGCCTGGTATGTCCTGCAGGAGATCCGCCTCGACGCGCTCCCGGACCTCTCCGACACGCAGGTGATCATCTATTCTCGATGGGACCGATCGCCCGACATCATTGAAGACCAGGTCACGTACCCGATCGTCAGCGCACTCCTGGGCGCTCCCCGCGTAAAGGCGATCCGAGGTCTCACTGACTTTGGATTCTCGTACGTCTACGTGGTTTTCCGTGACGGGACAGACATGTACTGGGCGCGTTCCCGAGTTCTGGAGTACCTCTCGAAGATCCAGCCTCGTCTCCCGGAAGGGGTGCGCACCGAGCTGGGACCTGATGCGACAGGAGTCGGCTGGGTCTTCCAATATGCACTCGTCGACAAGTCGGGCACGCATTCGTTGGACCAGCTTCGATCGTATCAGGACTGGACCCTCCGGTACGCGGTCCAGTCGGTGGCGGGTGTGGCCGAGGTGGCTTCAATCGGCGGTTTCCAAAAGCAGTACCAGGTGACAGCGGATCCGAATCGACTGGCAGCCTATGCACTTCCGCTGCACGAGGTCGTCGAAGCGATCAGAAGCTCGAACAACGAAGTCGGCGGACGTCTTCTCGAATGGGGAGGACGGGAGTACATGGTCAGGGGCCGAGGCTACGCGAAGTCTCTCTCGGACCTGGAGCAGATCGTCGTGAAAGTCGGTCCGGGCGGTGTGCCGGTGCTCCTCAAGGATGTGGCGCGCGTGGAGTTCGGCCCTGAAATCCGGCGGGGCATCTCGGATCTCGATGGTCTCGGGGATCACGTCGGCGGAATCGTGGTCATGCGGCACGGCGAGAATGCACTGAACGTCATCCGCAGAGTGAAAGAGAAGCTGCGAGAGATCGAGCCCTCACTTCCGAAGGGCGTAGAGATCGTGACGGCGTACGACCGGTCCGATCTGATCGAACGCGCCATCGAGACGCTGAAGCACGAGCTCACCGTCGAGATGATCATCGTGTCCGTGGTCATCCTGATCTTCCTCTGGCACATCCCTTCGGCGGTCGTGCCGATCATCACGATCCCCATCTCGGTGTTGCTGGCGTTCATCCCGATGTATTACATGGGTGTCACGGTCAACATCATGTCCCTGGCCGGAATCGCCATATCCATCGGCGTCCTTGTCGACGGCGCCATTGTCGAAGTAGAGAACGCTTACAACAAGCTGTATCACTGGCAGGCCGGCGGTAGGAAGGGCGACTTCCACGCGGTACGGCTCGAAGCGCTCCAGGAAGTCGGCCCATCGGTCTTCTTCTCTCTCCTCGTGATCGCCGTGGCTTTCCTGCCCGTTTTCGCCCTCGTCGATCAGGAAGGACGCCTGTTCAAGCCGCTGGCTTACTCGAAGAACCTCGCCATGGCACTGGCCGCACTCCTGGCTATCACACTGGATCCGGCTCTCCGCATGTCCTTCGCGAGGATGGATCCCTTCACCTTCAAGCCGCGATTTCTCTCGTGGTTCGCGACAAAGGTCGCCGTCGGCACGTACTACTCTGAGGAACGGCATCCGATCAGCCGGGCAATCTTCCGCGTCTACGACCCCGCCTGCCGGTTTGTCCTGCGACATCCGAAGTCGATCATCTTGTCGGCGATTCTCCTCGTTGCCGTCAGCGTCCCGGTGTATTTCAAGCTCGGCACCGAGTTCATGCCTCCCCTGAATGAAGGAAGCATGTTGTACATGCCGACGACATGGCCCGGGATGTCAGTGGCGCAGGCGCAGGAACTGTTGATCACTCAGGACCGGGTGCTGAAATCGTTCCCTGAGGTGGAACGGGTTTTCGGGAAAGCCGGGCGTGCGGACACGTCGACCGATCCGGCACCCTTTTCCATGATGGAAACGACGGTCGTTCTGAAACCCAAGTCACAATGGCGTCCCAAGGAGCGCTGGTATTCATCGGGGGCTCCCGACTGGCTCAAGCCTCTCTTCCGTCCCATCTGGCCTGACCATATCTCCTGGGATGAGCTCGAGGACGAGCTCGACAAGGCTCTCAAGATACCCGGCGTCACCAACGCCTGGACCATGCCGATCAAGGCAAGAATCGACATGCTCACGACCGGTGTCCGAACCCCGATTGGCATTAAGGTCTTTGGATCGGATCTGAAGGAGATCGAGCGAATCGGCACGGAGCTGGAGAAGATCGTTCGGGGCGTGCCGGGTACGCGGAGTATCTATGCCGAGCGCGTGGCAGGTGGGTATTTTCTAGATGCAGTCCCGCGCCGCGACCAGCTGGCGCGATACGGGCTCACGATCGAGCAACTCCAGTCGGTCATCATGAGCGCGATCGGAGGCGAGAACATCACGACGACGGTCGAGGGGCGCGAGCGGTATTCGGTGAATCTCAGGTATCCGAGAGAGCTGCGCGAGGACCTGGAGCGGTTGCAAAGAGTGCTCGTGCCCGCACCCGGCGGCGCCCAGATCCCACTCGGCCAGCTCGTCGATCTGCAGATGGTCATGGGGCCGGCGATGCTCCGGGATGAAAACGGGTTCCTCGTCGGCTATGTCTACGTCGACATCGCCGGACGGGACATTGGCGGATATGTGGAGGAGGCGAAGCGGGTCGTCCGTGAGAAGCTCTCACTGCCGTCAGGCTACGTGCTCCAGTGGAGCGGCCAGTACGAAAACATGCTGCGCGTTCGGGAGCGGCTCAAGGTGGTCGTCCCGATCACTCTCGCTTTGATATTTATTCTGCTGTTCGCAAATACGAAGTCCGCCTTCAAGGCGACCGTCGTGATGCTGGCCGTGCCCTTTTCCGCGATCGGGGCCATTTGGCTTTTCTATTTCCTCGGTTATAACGTTTCCATCGCGGCCTGGGTGGGGATGATCGCACTTCTTGGACTGGACGCCGAGACAGGTGTGTTCATGCTGCTGTTCCTCGATCTGTCCTACGACGAGGCCAAGAAGCGGGGCCATCTGAGAAGCATGGCCGACCTCGACGAAGCCATCGTGCACGGCGCTGTCAAGCGAGCACGCCCGAAAATGATGACGGTCTTTGCGGCCTTCATGGGGCTGCTCCCGATCATGTGGTCCACCTCGGCTGGGGCCGATGTCATGAAGCGCATCGCCGCGCCGATGATCGGCGGCCTCGTCACTTCGTTTGTTCTGGAGCTGCTCGTCTATCCGGCCATCTTCAAGCTATGGAAGGCGAGGACTGATATGAAAGAGACTCTCTCGCGACCGGACGGTGAGCCGGCTGCGAGCTGAAAGCGCAAATACTCGAGGTTTCAAGAGGGAGGAATCATGATACACCGGTTCGGAGCCTACGGTTTGATCGCGACATTCTTGGTGGCTGGCGCAGCCTTTGCTGAGGAAAAATCGCAAACGAAGTGTCCGGTCATGGGCGGGACCATCGACAAGGCCAAGAGCCTTCGCTTGGACTACCAGGGCCAGCGGATCTACTTCTGCTGCCCCGGCTGCCCCTCCAAATTCAAGGCGGATCCCGAGAAGTTCTTCGCTCAGCTCGCCAAAGACGGGATCGTGCTCGAGAACATCCAGACTGTGTGCCCCGTGCGCGGAGAGACGATTGCCAAGAAGGAATCATTCACAGATTACAAAGGCCGCCGCATATATTTCTGCTGCCCAGGATGCGAAGAGCCGTTCTCGAAGGAGCCGGGGAAGTTTCTCGAGAAGCTCGGCCCCCTCGCCGGGAACAAGACCAACACGCACTCGTAGTGAACGTACATCGTATTGGCAAACCAACCAAGAAGGAGAAAGACAGTGAAGCAATACCGAAACACAATACTGGCCGTGAGTCTGGCCGCGTTGCTCGTACCGGCGCTGCGCGCACATGAGGGCGAAGACCATTCTGCGAGCGCGGCCAAACCACCCGCCGCCGAGATGATCACGGTCAAAGGCGAAGTGCTCGACATGGCCTGCTACATCGATCACAACGCCAGCGGCGAGAAACATGCGGCCTGCGCGAAGACCTGCATCGAAAGCGGCCTCCCCGTCGGCATCAAGGGCGAGGATGGAAAAACCTATCTGCTTGTTGGCGAGCACAAGCCCCTCAATCAGATTCTCGCCCCCCTCGCGGCTAAGACGATCACGGTCCGAGGAAAATTCGTCAGCCGTGACGGGTTCAACATGCTCGAGAATGCTGAGATCGTGAAGTAGAACCGGAAGGCCGCCTCGTGCTCGAGGGGTCCTGCATTCGCTGCACACCATTGACTGATGGAGGTAGCCGCAGGCTTCAGCCTGCGTACCGGTCCAACCTCTGACACCTGCATGCCACGGCGGCTCCCGCCGCCGTGGCCTTTCCCGCTCTGAGCGCGCCGCGGTGGACGCTCCCTCCCGGGGCGACTCCATAGATAGATGCGCTGTGCGCTGATGGACAGAGATGCGTCACCGGACGCCTTGGACCTGAGTGGAATTGGGAGTATCATCACGGGATGAGGCTCCTCGTTCGGTTCGTGCTGCCGGTGCTCGGCATTCTGGGCATTCTTGTAGGTGCCAGCTCATTTCTGGTGAGCACGACTTTTCGGCGGTGGACGGAGAAGGACATGGCGCTCCGAGCGGAGCTCGCCGCGAACGGTGCACGAGAGGGATTAGTGCACTATTGGCGGGACAGCGATCGGGCAGCCATGGAGAGAGTGCTCGCGCAGATCACGCGGGACGAGAGGATGGTGGGGGCGGCGGCCTGCGGATACGACTGCGAGCTTATCGCGGTTTCGCCCGGCTTTCCCCCGGGATTCGACTGCGCGACGGTCGGCAAATCGGTGAGAGAACCCGGGGACGCTCCCGGGATCGTTTGGAAGTGGAAGATTTGGAGCGAGACGATCCAGGTTGCGGGCGGGCGGTTCCACGTCACCGCGGTTCCCATCTTCGATAGGGGTCAGGCATTTGGTTTCGTCACGTTCGTGCAGGATCTGAGCTACGCCGATCGACGCCAGTCGACAGTTCTCAAGTACGCCGCTGCTGGGTTGGCGTTTTTCGCCGTGACCGCTTCACTCCTGACCGTCCTCGTAGCGCGCTTCTCGTGGAGGGAATGGAACGTCGAGATGCGGCGGCTGCTCCGAGGCGGCCCGTCGCATTCCATGCGGCCCGAGTTCCAGCCGATCATGCGGGACTTGCGTGAGCTGGTCTCGCAAATAGCTGTGGAGGCACACACCGGACCTCGAGGCAGCGCGTGGACCGCGGAGCGGCTGCGGCAGACGCTGCGGCAGAAGTTGCACGGTGAGAGAATCACCATCCTCGCGAACCGGCAACCCTACATGCACCAGAAGAACCCTGAGGGCGGCGTCAGTGTCCTCCATCCAGCCAGCGGCCTCGTGACAGCTCTCGAACCCGTCATGCGCGCCTGCTCCGGCGTCTGGGTGGCGCATGGCAACGGCTCGGCCGATCGCGATGTGGTCGACGAGCGCGCGCACGTGCAGGTGCCTCCGGGGGAAGAATCCTACACCCTCCGCAGAGTTTGGCTCTCGCCCGAGGAGGAGAGAGGCTACTACTACGGGTTCTCGAATGAGGGTTTGTGGCCGCTCTGTCATCTCGCTCATACGCGGCCGCTGTTTCGCGATGAGGACTGGGCGTACTACCAGAGCGTGAACGCGAAATTTGCCGATGCAGTGCGTTCGGAAGTGGACTCGGACGATCCCATTATCCTCGTGCAGGACTATCACTATGCGCTTGCGCCGCGGATGCTCCGCGATCGATTGCCGCGGGCCACGATCCTCACGTTCTGGCACATTCCGTGGCCCAACTCGGAGCGTTTCGGTATCTGCCCTTGGCACGATGAGATATTGGAAGGGCTCCTCGGGAGCAGCATACTCGGGTTCCACACACAGCAACACTGCAACAACTTCTTGGACGCGGTCGATCGGTTTCTGGAGGCACGTATCGACCGGGAGCGGCATGCCATCATTCAAGGCGGCCGGGCAACGCTTATCCGGCCGTATCCCATCTCGATTGATTGCCCCAGCCGGTGGGCCAAGCTCGTCGCTCCGGTGGCCGAGTGCCGCGCGAGTGTCTTCGCTGAATTGGGTTTGCCGCCCGATGCTCTCCTCGGCGTGGGCGTCGACCGGCTGGACTATACGAAGGGAATCGAGGAGCGCTTGCTGGCGGTGGAGAAGTTCCTGGAGCGCTTCCCCCAGTATCAGGGACGTTTCACTTTCGCCCAGCTCGCGGCGCCAAGCCGAACAGCCATCGAGAGGTATCGGGACCTGAATACCAATGTCGAGCAGCTGGCGGCGCGGATCAACGGGAGGTTCGAAAGGGCCGGCTATCATCCGATCGTGCTCCTGCGGCGGCATCACGAGCCCCTCGACGTGTTCCGCTACTACCGCGCCGCGGATCTCTGCTACGTGAGCAGTCTTCACGACGGGATGAACCTGGTGGCCAAGGAATTCGTCTCCGCGCGAGATGATGACCGAGGCGTGCTGATTCTCAGTATGTTCACCGGTGCGGCAATGGAGCTCACCGAGTCACTCGTCGTGAACCCGTACGATCTGCGGCAGGCCAGCGAGGCGCTGGCAGCCGCGCTTTCCATGCCAGCCGGGGAACAGGAGGATCGCATGCGCTCGATGAGACTCTACCTGACGGAGTTCAACGTCTATAGATGGGCCGGCAGAATGCTGCTGGACGCGGCAAGGGTGCGGTCTCGGGATGCTATGTCCCACCGCCTCGTGAACCATTTGCGGCCGATCGGCCGGATGTGAGTCTGCTTTTTTCGAAAACAGCTCGCCTCGTGCTCGCCGATCCCACGCGGACGACGGCACTCCTTGCCTTCGACCACGCCGGCACGCCGGCACGAATCTTGCTCTGAGGCCCTCAGTGAAACGAGAGACTGCATGACTGAGACGACCCGCGGGCGAATCGGCCGATGGTGGGGGGGTCTGCTGCAACGGCACGAGGACCACGTCTCACTGGCGGTTGTTCTCGTGACCGGCGGGCTCGTCGGGTTGACCGTAGTAGCCTTCATCGTGCTGACGGAGAAGCTTGCCAACCGATTGTTTCAGCCCGGGGGCCCCGCGCTCGCCCGCGTTCTGATCCCGATCGGGGGCTCGATTTTGGCCGGAGCGCTTCTGGCCAGATGGTTTTCGGAAGCCCGTGGGAGCGGCGTCCCACAGACGAAGGCCGCGCTCTTCGCGCACGACGGGGTCATCACTTTGCGGACCGTCATCGGCAAGTTCTTTCTCACATCGTTCACACTCGCCTCAGGTATTCCCCTCGGTCGCGAAGGGCCGGCCGTTCAAGTCGGCGGCGGAATCGCATCGGTTATTGCGAGGGCTCTCGGGCTCGGCCGCGAGCGCGTGAAGGCGCTCATCCCCGCCGGCGTGTCGGCGGCCGTCGCTGCCGCGTTCAACACGCCGCTGGCGGGCGTGCTGTTCGCCTTGGAAGAGCTGATGGGCAACCTCAACGCCCCCGTTCTCGGCTCGGTCGTGTTGAGCTCTGCGGCTTCTTGGATGGTCCTTCGCCTTGTCCTGGGCAACGAGCCTCTGTTCCATCTGCCGGCCTGGGAGTTGGTGCACCCTGCCGAATTCGCGGTCTACGCCGTTCTGGGGCTCGTCGGCGGTTTGTTCTCGGTTGTTTTTGTCCGTCTCGTGCTATGGGTGCGCGCCCGCTTCCTCGCGATGCCAAAGGGAAGCCGTTGGATTCAGCCCGCCGCCGGAGGGCTTCTGGTCGGGCTCCTCGGTTGGGCCGTTCCGGAGGTGCTCGGTGTCGGTTACGGACACGTGGGAAATGCGCTGAACAACGGGATGCCCTTTCGATTGATGGCCCTGCTCCTCGTGTTGAAGCTCTTTGCCGTGGGTCTTTGCTACGGGTCCGGCTCCGCGGGTGGGATTTTCGGCCCGAGTTTGTTCATGGGGGCGATGCTTGGGGGTACCGTGGGCTCGATCGCGCATTCACTGCTGCCCGCCGACACGGCTCCGGCGGGTGCCTATGCGCTCGTGGGGATGGGAACGCTGTTCGCGGGGATCATCCGCGCTCCGATGACATCGGTCATCATCATTTTCGAAGTGACACGGGACTACACGATTATCGTGCCGCTCATGACAAGCAACCTCATCTCCTTTTTCGTTTCCCGGCGTCTTCAACGACAGCCCATTTACGAGGCGCTATCGATGCAGGATGGGGTGCACCTGCCCGGAGCTGAAGTGAAGGAGCAGGCCGAGAAACGTCGATGCGTCGGTGACGTCATGCGGGACAGCAGTGAAAGCCTCCCCGCGGTGCTCACGGTTAAGGAGGCGGCGCAGCGCCTTCGTCGAAGCCGCCAGGAGGCACTGCCCGTAGCAGGGGATCATGGCTTGTTGGGTCTGGCCGGCATCTGGGAGCTGGACAGGTTGCTGGCAGGAGGTCGGGAATCGGAAAAGCTGGCTGATGTGCTCGATCCGTCATCCATCCCTCACGTTCATCCCGACCAGACGCTGGAGCTCGCTTTGGAGCGCATGGGAAAGGCCGAGTGCCATTTCCTCCCAGTGGTCAGTCGCGCCGACGCGCACGAGCTTCGGGGGATCATCACGTTGAATGACATCCTCGCTGCTTACGGCCTGCAACCACGCCGGCCGAACGTGCAGCGCGAGCCCAACGAGATCCCGGGAAAAAGCTCCGTCGAGACAGTCGATGGACCGCCATTATCAGATGACGTCCCCTAGCCCAACTTCCGCAGTTGCGTGGCTAACAGTAGATCCGGCTAGCCTTGCCATAGCGCGTCTCCATGCCTTCGACGATCTCTTCCAGTGTCGTCACATCCGTTCGGTTTCCCGCGAAGACTTCGTAGCCAAGAGGCATGCCGCAGCGACTCACGACCAACGCGATGTTCACCTGTTTGCGGTCCGGTCGATGATCGCGTGAGTAGCCCCGCTGCGCCTGCGCATTGGCGGTATCTGGGAACCCCAATGGCGCCCCATCCTCAGCTTACCCAGCAACCGCTTCAGCCATCCTTGAATGCAGCTCGTACTCCCGCAGTTTTCTCGGATTTCTTCATGCACGTGGCAAATCACGACGCGCCTGTGTCTCAGCGATCGGCGGAGACCAGCCCGATCTTGATCGCATATCGGACTAGACCGGTGACATCATGGATGTTGAGCCTCTCCATAAGCTGCGTACGGTGGGTGTCCACGGTCTTGATCGAGACCTTCAAGAGGCAGGCGATTTCCTTGTTTGTCCTCCCCTCGGCGACCAGCTGCAGGATTTCGCGCTGTCGAGGCGTAAGTTGCTCGAAGGGGGTTTCCGCATCATCTGTGCGTGCCGCATATCGCTCGATGACATGCCGTGAAATCTCCGGACTGAGGTACATCTTCCCTTGTGCAACGGACCGGATTGCGAACTCCAGCTCCTGCTTCCGGGAGTCCTTCAGCAGGTAGCCGCTCGCTCCTGCCCGGATGGATTGCAACACGTACTCCTCATTCGCGTGCATGGAGAGCATGATGACCCGAGTGCCGGGGTATTCCTTCGCAATCCTGATAGTGGCGTCGAGCCCGTTCATTCCGGCCATCCCTATGTCCATGAGCACGACATCGGGCCTGTGCTTCTGGAGGAGATCGATGGCTTGGCGGCCATCACCAGCCTCAGCAACGACCTCCACGCTCTCCATATCTTGCAGCAGGGCCCGGATACCGGCACGGACCAAGCCGTGGTCATCCGCGATGAGAACGCGAATAGCCCGCATGATGGATCACCCGGATGCCGGGATTGGAAGGCGGACCCTGACCTCGGTACCGTGAGCAGGCGCGGACTCGACCTCGATCTCGCCTCCCAGCAGCGAGGCTCGCTCACGCATGCCCAGAAGACCCAGACTCTCCCCCCTCGAAGCACGTCCCAAAGCCGAGCTGACATCGAATCCGATGCCATCGTCCTTGATAGAGAGGTGCAGATCGCAACCTTCCCGACGGATCTCCAGGCGAACGCGCCTGGCGTGGGCATGCCGCGCCGCGTTGGTCAGGGTCTCCTGGGCAATCCGGAAACATGCGGTCTCCAGATCGGGTGAGAGACGCAGCTCGTCAGGCGTCGCCGTGAAAGAAACTTCGAACCCAGAAAGCCTGGACTGTCTCGATGCACACGAGCGTAGGGCGGCTACTAGCCCAAGATCGTCGAGGACAAGTGGCCGGAGGTCCAAGGAAAGGTCGCGGATCTTGCGCAGGAGGCCGTCAACGATCGTGATGCTCTCGCAGACGCGCGAACGAGAGTCGCCTACGGCCCCGTCCATCTCCTGCAGATGGATCTTCACCGCAGTCAGCGCCTGGCCGACCTCATCGTGCAGCTCCCGAGCAAGATGCCGTCTCTCGTTCTCCTGCACCTCGAGGAGGCGACGTGACAAGGTCTGAAGCCGCTGGTGTGCCTCCTGCACCTGCTCGAAAAGCTGGGTATTGTGTGTGGCGACGGCTAGCTGGCTAGCCACCTCCCTAGCGGACTCCAGTCCAGACTCCGAGAGCACATCGGTGCTCTCAATAGCCAAGTTCAGAGACCCGACCAACTTCCCCTGCGATAACAGGGGCAGACATGCCACCGCGCCCACGTCCGAAGAAAACGCCGACGTGATTGCCTGCAGCTCTCTGAGAGCGTCAGGATTACTGGCGAAAACCGTCTGGCCCTTCTCCAGGGCGCTCAGTGCTTGCTCGCCCGGCATGTCGATTATCGGGAGCTCGCCGGCCTCCGCCGTGATCCCATCCCGATCGCAGTGGGCGAGGAGCGTGCAGTGATCCATGGTCATCTCATAGAGCGTCACACTTGCCTCCTCGTAGGGGATCAGAGCCTTGAGGCGCGTGAGTGCCTCGACCGCGAGATTTCCCGATGAGCCTGCGGCGAGAATGGCTCGATCGATCTGGTGGAGCTCGACGTACATCCGTATCGCCTCTTCTCTCCCCCTGCGCTCGGTAATATCCCTGGCGAGCATGGAGTAACCCCGAGGCTTCTCCGCCGGGTCGCCCAGGGCGGTCACAGCCACGTCGGCCCAAAACCTCGACGCGTCCTTCCTGGTGCACCATCCCTCCTCTGCCATCTTTCCCTGTTCCCGGGCGGTTCGCAGCATTCGGGCTGATCGGCCCTCGCGGACATCCTCGGGTGGGTAAAACAGCGAGAAGTCGCATCCGAGAGCCTCGTCGGCCTCGTAGCCGAAGATTCGCCGTGCACCCGCATTCCAGCTACTGACGCGTCCATCGGAATCGAGCATCAGAATGGAGTAGTCGTTGACCCCCTCTACGAGCAGCCGGAACCGTTCTTCGCTCTGGGCCAGTTTCTCCTCCGCGAGTTTGCTCCTGCTCAGAAAATACGTCACGGCCAAGAAGAAGGAGAGTCGTACGCCTGAGTTCCAGACTGGGATGGCCGCGTGGGAATACCGTGTGGAGAATATGTGATCTGCGGCGAGGTACGCGCCGACACTCGCGATCGAGGCGAATACGCCGCCTGCCAGGCCGGTCTTGTGCACCGAGAAGACAATCGGAATCAGGTAGAAGACGGTAAGGGAAAGCTCCGGTCCGGTCAAAGAGTCGGCCAGTCCGATACCGAACACGAGGAAAAGGGCCATCTCGTAGGTCACGACCCGTCTCTGGTGGGTTCGACTCTTGGTGGGGACTCTCATGGCTCTATGTCGGTTGGGGTATATGCGGGTGCTACATGCGTGGCCTCTCTGCCTGGGGTCAGATTATACAGCGCTTTGGAGCGGCGGCTTCGAGCCACACCATTCACACGGGGGCCTCAGACCCCGGCGGGGCCCAGCAGAACAGGCGCGGGCGGCCCCCGGCTGGGTCGGCCAATGATGTGCCCACCAGCGGGCTCATCTTTGGGTGGCCTTGAGCGCGGCCTGCGGCGGCAGGGCGACAAAGTGCGCTCTTCGGTTCTGAGACCATGCATCCTCGTTGTGCCCGAGTGAGAACGGCCTCGACTTGCCATAGCTGATCGTCGTCAGGACGTCTGGACGCACCCCCAGGGTGACGAGGTAGCTTCGCGCGGCATTCGCCCTTCGTTGGCCGAGGGCCAAGTTGTACTCCTCGGTGCCACGCTCGTCGCAGTGCCCCTCTATCACGACCGGCACACTGTTCTCCTTCAGAACCCCCGAGTTGGCCACGAGAGAGCCGACCTGATCCTGGCGTATTCCGGACTTGTCGAAATCGAAGAAAATCGGTTGGAGCTGGCTGATGATCTTTTCCAGCTCTGGTTCCGTCACTCCGGAATCATCGATTGTCTTGAGCTGCGAGAGCTCTGGAACTTCCACCGGGACCCCCTGCGCGACGCCCTCCTCCGGGCCGAGCCCAGCTCTCGCGGGTTGCTTGTGGCACCGGAGCATCGGCAGGGCAAGGACCACAACCAACACCGCGCCCCAAACGACATGACCCCTTTTCATATTCGACCTCCTCTTCACTGAATTGCATTCTAAGGTGCAACCCACCCGCGTCCTATCAGGGGAAGACCTGAAATCGACAGGGGTCGAGACCCGAACGGGCGAACCGCCTTTCTATGCCGGGTTGCTAGGCGCTTCAATGCGCCCGCTCCTCTGCCCTCGCGCCATACTCCACTTGAGCGCCGGTGGTGTGACGAGGGTTGTCACGATGACCATGATGACGATGGCAGAGTAGAGCGCCGGGCTGATGAGCGGCCGACCGTTGGCTGTGAGGGCGAGGCCGATGTTCGCGAAGATGAGGCCAACCTCGCCGCGGGGAACCATTCCGATTCCGACGGAGAGGCGATCGACACCTCGACCGATGACCCCGGCCGAACAAGCTTGCTTGCCGACAATCGCTGCGATCGTCAACGCGAGGGCGATGCCGAGAACGCCTGGCTCAGCGAACGATCGGAGATCGGTTCGCATTCCCATGACGACGAAGAAAACCGGAACCAGGAAAGCGGAGATAGGATGCACGAGGTGTTCGAGTGTGTGTTCACCGCGGTTGACGAAGTCGCGGTAGTGGAGGTCCTCGAGGATGAGCCCGGCCGCGAACGCCCCGACAATGGGGGCCAGGCCGATGGCGTGAGAGAGCCAGGAGAGAAAAAAACAGAATGAGAGGCCGAGCGCCAGCAGGACACCTCGTGTGCGCAGCTTCGACGCAACCCGGAACAGCTTCGGTGAAAGGAATGCACCCAGAGCGAGAGAGCCTACGAGGAACGCCGACGCTTTTAGGATGATCACGCCGACCGATGCGACGGAGAGCGATCCCCCCTGATTGGCTGCGACGATGACCCCACTGACGACAGCGAGCACGATGAGCCCAAGGACATCGTCAATGACCGCCGCGCCAAGGATGATGCGGGCCTCGTGGCTCTGAGAGCGGCCTATGTCCTGGAGGACGCGTGCCGTGATCCCGACGCTCGTCGCGCAGAGAGTCGCTCCGAGGAAGGCGTGCACGTGCCAGCTCGACTGCGGCAGCAACCATGCGCCCACCGCCCAGCCCAGGGCCATGGGCGCGATCACCCCCAAGGTGGCGACGAGAAACGACGAGGCACCAACCTTGAGCATCTGTCCGACCGTGGACTCGAGCCCGACTTCGAAGAGCAGGATGAGTACTCCCAGCCCCGCCAGCATGTCCACGGACGCATCTGTCGCAACGAAAGAGAGGCCCTGGTACCCGAGCAGCGAGAGGTTTCCGAGGAGGACGCCGCCGATCAGCTCGCCGAGCACCGCTGGCTGCCCAAGGCGGTTCGCAAGATCTCCCCCCAGCTTCGCAGCGACGAGAATGATGGCGAGTGCCAACACTGTGGGAGCGATGGGGTCCCCGTGGCCAGCGCCTTCCGACGCGAAGGCTTTCGCAGTGCCGATCAGCAGAAAAATACCAATGAGCGTTCGCACTACTCCAGCTCGCACCATGTTGGCGGGGCCGAAAGGGCCGTGTGTGCGAGCCCGACGTGGGAATACGCCTGAGGGAGGCGCCCCCAGTGCCGGGAGTGACAAGGCTCGTAATCGAACCGCGGGAGGCAGCACCACTCGGTTTCGGCGGGGTGGTTGGTGCGCTCGGACAACAGACAGCTCCCGATAGGTCCCAGGTCCTCTAGTCGCATCCCCGGGTGCGCCGAGGTCGACGCCCCCGCGAGCGGGTCCATAGATGGATGTGATGACCGCTCATCCTTCATGACCGGCAATCTAGCAGAGAACTCGTTGGGACTCAAAGGAATTGGGAGCGCCATCACGGAATGATGCGATATGAGATCTTTTTTTTTCGTGCCTGTTGCGGGTCAACACACCACACCGTCCGATGACAAGAAATCATCTTTCGATATCCAGGGTACCGATGGACCGATCCAGAATGTCCGCGTCGACCTGGCATTCGGGCTCCTCAAAGGGCAGGGGAAGACGAAGCTGGCGTCTCCTCAAGCAGAGCCCGCTGAGATGCGGACGCTGAAACCAATCGGACCCGACAAGGTCCGTGATAGTGCAAGGGTTCGCACGGAGGAGATCACCTCACTGGGGCTGTAGGCACCTTAGCGCTCGACTCTTACCACCATGTTGTCAGCCGGGGGTGAGGATACCGGCGTCCAAACCACCAAGACACGAAGACACCAAGCCGCACCAAGGGGCCAAGCGATCCGCTTGGTGGGTCCTGGTGTCTTGGTGACTTGGTGGTATTGCGGATTTCGGCTGCGAGCGAAGCGAGCCTCTCATTCGAGGCGCAGCCGTC
>JACPPM010000233.1 GCA_016191015.1 Acidobacteriota bacterium
GGCGGAGCCGCAACCTGCATTGGTTGCGTCTCCGCCGCGCGTGAGAGCGTGGAGCGTGGAGAGTGAGAGCGTTCTTCCGAGCCACCTCGATCGGCCGAGACGACCGCTCCGTTCCTGCAGTCCTCCCCTCCTGCTTTCCTGAGAGGAGTTCGGAAGATCCAGCCGCCTCAAATTTCTTGCCATTTCGTGTCAACACGCAACTTGTAAGACACTACCAGGTGGCAGCGGCCTTGAGCATGAGATGTGAGGCATTCCTGACGAGAATGTCCGCGGCTCGTCGAGGACCTCACCGCACGTCAGACCCGTCACCTGACCAGAACTCGCCAGCTCCACGCATTGATAGGGCGCACCCCGCCACCCGACGGCGGAGAAGAACACGTTGGTGTCGAGGACTGCTGCGAAGTGCATTTGCGGTCTTCATGGGTCAAATCGTCCGCCAAGGCCTCCCGTTCATCCTCGGTCATTCGATCCCAGTCGAGACCGTGATCGTGCGTCAGCCGACGGAGCTCCCCTGCGCCCGTTCCATCCCTTCGTCCCGCCGAGCCTCCGACAAGCGCGCGGATACCGCCTGACCATGCCAGCAGCCCGTCGTAGTCGGCGTGGCCGCCAATCCAGAACCAGAGAACGCCATCAGGCAATTCGATGCCAAGGGCACGATAGTACAACCCGACGCGGACAGACCAGAACCGCCCGACTTTCTTGAAGTGTAGGGAGGGATGATGGCTATCAGACTTGAGGAGGGCGAAGCTTCGGTCGGCGAGGGAGCGGACACTTTCAGGGAGGGCCTGATAACAAGACCAGTACTCGGGGGAGGCGTGGTGCTTCAAAGCTCGGAGCAGCGACCGGCTCGAAAGGAGCTGATAGCGGCATCGGCGACTGCGTCCAGCCTGCCCGCGTTTGCGTCTTTCTCAATCTCGCGATCCCATGCGTCGGCGTCGAATCCCGCAAACCACTCCCGGAACTTCACAAGCTCCTCCTGAGACAGCGCCTCGACCTCCCGCTCAAGGGTTTCGACTTTGCTCATGCAACGCCTCCCTGAAATCCTACCCCACCGCACCATTATACACTGTGGGACGAGAGCCGCGCGTGTTCCTTCTACGCGCTCGCGCGGGTCCAGACGCGGCGGCCCCAGGTGCCTATCGAGTCGAAGAGGAGGTAGATCTGGGGGAGGACGAGGAGCGTAAGGAAGGTGGAGGCGGCGAGGCCGCCCATCACGGTGCGCGCGAGAGGGAAGTAGTAGAGCTGCCCGCCGCTGCTTCGGCCGAACGCCAGCGGCATGAGGCCGAAGATGGTCGTGAGCGCGGTCATCAGAATCGGGCGGAGCCGCTCCTTCCCGCCCTCGATAATCGCTTCCTCGCGCGAGAGGCCCTCGCGCCGCTTGCGGTTCACGTGATCGATCAGGATGATCCCGTTGTTGACGACGATGCCGATCAGGATCAGCAGCCCGATCTGGGCCATGATGTTGAAGGGCGTCTTCGTCACAAACAGGAACCAGACGGCGCCGATTCCGGCGAAGGGCACCGCGAAGAGCATGGCGAACGGGTGGATGAGCGACTCGAAGAGCGCGGACATCACGAAGTAGACGAGGACGAGGGCCAGGAGGAGGTTTTCGACCATCTGGCGATTCTGTTCCTCGGTCTCCCTGATCTGCTCGCCGAAGGCCCAGGAGTAGCCGGGAGGCAGGCGCAGGGCCTTCATCATCTCTTCCACCTTCTGCGTGGCCTCTTTGGAGTTGTCACCTTCGTAGGTTCCTGACACCTCGAGGGTCGTCTTGCGGTTGAGGTGCTGGATCTCCATCGCCGATGACTCGATCGTGAAATCGGCGAGGCTGCCGATCTGGACCGGGCGTCCGTTGGCCGTGATCGTGATCTTCTTGACGTCCTCCATACTCGTGACATCGTACGGATCGACGTCCAAAAGCATCGCCACTTCGCGTTCGCCGGTCTGGAGGCGCGGGAGCCGGTAGCCGCCGAGGCAGAACGCGAAGATCTGCGAGACGTCCGCGGGGGTCAGGCCGTAACTATAGGCCATTTCCGTATTCAGCTTTGCCCGCACCTCCTTTCGCGCCCGATCGCTCGACACCTTCACATCCTGCATCCCCGAGACGCGCTCGAAGGAGCGTTCCACGTCCTTCCCGACCCGCTCCAGATAGGCCGTGTCCTCGCCATACAGGTTGACGGCAATCCGCGTAGTCTTCCCGCCGAGCTCGGCCTCCTCGTCGTCGAACCGCGGTTTGACGCCGGGAAGCGCAGGCATCCCGGAGCGGATCTTCTTGCGCATCTCCGTGAATTCGCTATCGGAATAGTCCTCGCGTTCGAAAGTGAGTACGGTTCCGCCCGCGTTCTCGTAGAAATACGAGTAGACCGAGAACAACCCGAAATCCTTCTTGTGCGAGAGCAGGTAGTCCTCGACTCGTGCGATCTTCTTCTCCGCATCCACCTTGTAGTGGAAGTCGAGGAAGTCGTACCGGATAAACATCCGGTTGGCTTTCCGCGCCGAGAAGGGCGCGGTGCTGAGCCCCATCATGAAGGGCAGCGCCACGCTGGCCAGGACGGCGATCGTCGCCGCCGCCGTCAGAAAGCGATGCCGGAGAGTGAAGCGAATGGCTCTGGCATACGAGTCCCGCATCCACGCGATCCAGCGCGGCTCGGAGGGGGGCGTGCCGTGGAGAATCCTGGCCCCCAGCAGGGGAATCAGGGTCACGGCTACCACAAGCGAGCAAAGTAGGGTCAAGGAAATGGTAATCCCGATTTCACCCAGCCAGACGAAGAGCTCAGATTTGACCCCGACCGCCAGCGGCACAAAGACGATGATCGATGTCATCGAGGAAGCGACAACTGCCGTGCCGACTTCGGAGGCGCCGTCCCGGGCGGCGGCGAAAGCACTCTTGCCGAGCATATAGTGGCGGAAGATGGACTCGAGGACGACGATCGAGTTGTCGACGAGCATGCCGACGCCGAGCATCAGCCCCATCATTGTGAGGATGTTGAGGGTCTTGCCCAGGGCGTACAGCATCAGCGTTGCGGCAAGGATGGATGTCGGGATCGCGAGTGAGACGATGAAGGTCGCGTCGAAGCGGCGGAGGAAGAAGAAGAGCACGACCGCGGCCAGAAGCCCGCCGACCACACCCGAGCTCCGGATCCCGTTGACACCTTCCAGGATCTCCTTGGCCTGATCCTGGAACACGAAGAGGCTGATTCCCTGAAGCGTCTGGTCGTTTGTGAGATCGTTGTTGATCAGGTTCGTGACACGCCTGGCCACGTCAACCGTGTTCGCCGTCGATTCCTTATAGACCGAGAGCGCCACGGCATATTGCTTGTCGAGGTGGCGGCCGACATCAGCGACCGGCTCGGAGTACGTGATGCGCGCGACGTCGCCAAGCTTGAGCGCAGTGCCGGGGACCGGAAACTCGGCCAGCGCCGCGTAGTCCACGATGCCTGCCGTCGATCGCAGATGGTAGACCTGCCCGTTCTGGTCGATCTTGCCGAGGCTGAGGTTCCGGTTGGCCTGCTGGAGGCCGGCGATGAGCCCCCCGACATCAAGCTGGTGCTCGCGCAACTTCTCCAGGCGCAGGTGGATCCGCACCTCTTTCGGCTCCACACCTTGGAGCTCGACCTTTGCCACCCCGGGCAACCGCTGGATGGGCCGCTTGACCCGCTGCTCGAGCAGATCATAGTTGCGCGACAGGTCGATGCCGGGCGCCGCGACCCGCGCTTCGACGACCGGAATGTCGCTTGTGGAGAAACTGTAGACGAAGATGTTCTCCACCGCAGCCGGCAGGCTCGGCCGCACCTCCTCGATCTTCTCCCCGACGTGCATCCGTACGGTGTTCAGCGATTCACCCCAGTTGAACTGCAGATTGATCTCCGCCACATCCGCATTGCTTGTCGATCCGATTTTCTTGATGCCGCTCAGGGTCGCGAGCGCCTCCTCAACCGGCTTGGTGATCTCCCGCTCCACTTGCAGGGGCGAGCTGTTCGGATACGGGATGGAGATGTAGATCTGCGGGAAGTCCACAGTCGGGAGGAAGTCCAGCGGCATGCGAGTCATGGC
The DNA here is from genome assembly GCA_016191015.1 of Acidobacteriota bacterium. Taxonomy (GTDB): domain Bacteria; phylum Acidobacteriota; class CAIWXX01; order CAIWXX01; family CAIWXX01; genus JACPPM01. Next base: position 4,054 of record JACPPM010000233.1, read on the forward strand.
GATGACGCCGAGCACAATGACGGCCACGTAGGCCATCAAGGTCGTGACGGGGTGGCTGATCGTCGCGTCGCTGATTTTCATTGCTGTGCTGGCGCTTGCCGATCCGCGAACGTGTAAAGTGTCGGTACGACGACCAATGTCAGGAGTGTCGAAAGCGCCAGTCCCCCGATCACGGTGATCGCCATCGGCGCGCGGACTTCGGCGCCCTCGCCAAAGCCCAGCGCCATCGGGAGAAGGCCGAGCACGGTCGTCAGGGTCGTCATGAGGATCGGCCGGAGGCGCACATGCCCGGCCTCGAGGAGCGCGTCATGCAGTCGCTTCCCCTCATGGCGGAGCTGCATCACGTAGTCGACCAGAACGATCGCGTTGTTGACAACGATACCGGCCAGCATGACGAACCCGATAAGCACCACGACGCTGATCGGGGTGTGAGTCAGAACGAGGGCCACGACGCAGCCGATCAAGGCGAGCGGCACGGTGGCCATGATGACGAGTGGCGCCAGCAGCGATTCGAACTGCGATGCTATGACAAAGTAGACGAGGAAAACAGCGAGCGCCCCGGCAAGATACAAGCTCGTGAATGAGGCCCCCACCTCTTCGTTCTGCCCCGCCAGTCGCACCTGCACCGATTGAGGCAGGTCCAAGCCAGCCGTGGTCTCGCGGATCTCGCGGGAGATACTCCCGAGATCGCGCCCTTCGAGGTTCGCGGTCAGCGTGATCACGCGCCGCTGGGCGGTCCGCCGGATCTCACGCGGCGCCATCTCGACTTTCGCCTGCGCGACGGCGCGAAGCGGAATCGGCACGTCGCCACGCTGGGCGATGATCAGATTCTCGACGTCCAGCAGGCTTTCCTTGTCCTGATCGCTGCTCGTGACCAGGACGTCGATCTCGTGGTCGCCGCGGGTCCACCGTGTGGCCGCCTCGCCCTTGATCTTGCTCCGCAGCGCCTCCGATAGCTGGCCCGTGGTCAGCCCAAACTCGGCCAGCCGCTGCTGGTCGAAGCTCACCTGGAGCTCCGGTGTCCCGGTCTCGAGCGAGCTCCTCACATCGGTCAGGCCCCGCAGCGCCTGCATTTTCTCCAGAATACGGTGAGCTGCCGCTTCGGCGATCCGTTGGTTCTCACTGTACACTTCGACCTCGACCGGCGTCCGGAATGTGAAGTACGAGGGGCGCGAGAAGTTGGCTGACTTGATCCCATGCTGCTCGATGATGCGGCGCAGCGACTCGATCGCGGCGGACTCGACCTCGCGGTTGCCCGGATCGGCCATCACGAACGAGAGCTCGGCAAAATTCTCCTTTTGCCCGGTCTTCTCGGCCGAGCTGCTCCGCACATCCCCGACCGTGGCGCTGAACTTCCCGATACCAGGAACTTCCTTGAACTCGCGATCCATCTCGGCGACAACCTGGTTCGACCTCTCGAGTGCCGTCCCCTCGGGCAGCTCAATCTCGATCTGGAACTCGCCTTGCGACATGTCGGGGATCAGGTTCACGCCCAAGACGGGGATCATAGCGATTGAGGCACCCAGGAGGGCGATCGAAAGCATCACGGTCTGCCCGCGATGGTTCAGCGACCAGCCCAACATCTTCGGATACACCTCGTAGAGCACCTCCTCGAGACGCGTGAAGAATCTCAGTGCCGGAGACATAACCCAGCCGGCGAATCCAGCGACTCCTCTCCAGGCGCGTCTCGCGACTCTCAAGACAGCGGAAGGCGCTGCCGTGAAGACTGCAGCGAAAGCGCGTCCTCTGCGAGTGGTCGGGGCCGGCGCCTCGGCGGCGGGCACCCGACGCGATCCGATCCGGGCGTAGATGGCCGGGATGAGGGTGAGTGAGAGGGCCAGAGAGGCAAGCAGGGAGATGGTGATCGTGAGCGCCTGGTCCTTGAACAGCTCACCCGCAATGCCCTCGACGAAGATGACCGGCAAAAATACGACCACTGTAGTATATGTCGAACCGCTCACCGCGCGTCCTACCTCATTGGTCCCGTCCATCGCCCCCGTCACGGCATCCTTGCCGATCGCCCGGTGCCGGTAGATCGATTCGAGGACGACGATGGCGTTGTCGACCAGCATGCCGACACCGAGTGCCAGTCCGCCGAGGCTCATGATGTTGAGCGAGATCCCGGTGCGGTACATGACGATGAACGTGGCGAGGATCGAGATCGGGATCGACACGGCGATGATCAAAGTCGGCTGGAGTTGCCGCAGGAAGAGGAACAGGACCAGGATAGCCAGCAAGCCGCCCTGCCATGCGTTTCCGATGACCTCCTTGATCGCGTTTTCGATGAAGAGTGAGGAATCCTGAATGATGGTCCATTCGTAGCCGGAGGCCGCACTCTTTTCCAGCGCCTCGAGACGTCCCTTGATCGCGCGCGCGACCTGGACTGTATTGGCGTCGCCTTCCTTGTAGAAATCGAGCTCGACGCTTTCGGTTCCTGAGAGGCGCGTGATGGTCTCCCGCCTCTTGTGCCCCATCGATACGCCGGCGACGTCACCCACATAGACCCGGCGTCCGTCGTGGTCGGCGAGGATGATGCTCTTCACGTCGTCCATCGTCTCGAACTGGTTGAGGGTGCGGACGAGGTATCGCGCCTCCTCTTCGTAGACGCTCCCGCCTGCGACGTTGATGTTATTCCGCGCGAGCGCCTGCTGGATCTGTTCGATCGAGAGCCCGTAGAGCGCGACTTTGCCCTCGTCGAGCTGCACGTGGACCTCCTCCTCGAGCCCGCCACGCACCTTCACCGAGGCGAGCCCGTCGATCGACTCCAGGTCCTTCTTCAGCTCGTCCTCGGCGAAGCGGCGAGTGTTCGCGAGTCCGGATGGCCCTTTGACGGCCAGACGGATGATAGGATCCGAGTTCGGGTCGAAACGCAGGATCACGGGCTTCTGGACGTCGCGAGGAAGGGTGACGAGGTCCAGCTTCTCGCGCATGTCCAGGACTGCCATGTCCATATTGGTCTTCCAGGAGAACTCGAGCGAGACCTCGGAAACGCCGGCACGCGAGCGGCTTGAGAGCCGCACAAGGCCGGGGAGAACACCGACAGCTTCTTCGACCGGGCGCGTGACGAGCGTCTCGACCTCGGAAGGGGCCGAATCGGGGTATCGGGTCTCGATGGTGAGCGTCGGGTACGAGATCTCCGGCAGCAGGTTGTACGGCAGGCGGGTGAACGAGATGGCGCCGAAGATGACGATGGCGAGCGACACCATCCCGACGCTGACGGGACGGCCGACGGCGACGTCAGCGAGTTTCATGTGAGGCGCTCCGCGCGGCGGCGTTCGTCACATCGAGCTCGGAGTTTTCCTTCAGGCTTGCCATCCCCATCGTCACAACGCTTTCACCGGCCGAGATACCCTTCAGGATTTCGCGGTTGCCGTTGGAGGCGTAGCCGACCGCGACTTCCCGTTTCTCCGCCCGTTTCTCCTTTGCGACGAACACGTACGTCTTCTGATCCTCTTCGAAGATGGCCTGCTTCGGGATGAGCACAGCCTCGGCTCTGGTCGCCGTCTGTATCTGCACTCGCACGTAAGTGCCGGGGCGCTGCTCGATCTGTCCAGCCTGGGGGACGAGTTTGAGGGTGACCTTGACCGTTCCGGTTTTCGCATCGATGACCGGGCTGATGCGATAGACCTCGGCCTGCCACTTTTCCGATGGCGCGGACTCGGGAGCCAACAACGCCTTCTGTTCTAGTCGGATCGATGCGAGGTCCTTCTGGGGCAGGAAGACCTTCGCCACCAGCGGGTTGTAGCTGGCGATCGTGAACAGGTGCTCACCCGGCTTCACCGTCCTGCCAACGACGATCTTCCGTTCGGTGATTTTGCCGGAGAAAGGGGCGATGATGCGGGTGTTCGCCAGCCGCCACTCGGCTTCTTTGAGGTCCATCGCCGAGACGTCAGCCGCGCTCTTCAGCTTCTCGTATTCCTGCTCGCTGATCATCTGGCGGGCGAACGTGGCCTGGGCGCGTTCGAGCTCTCGGCGGGCATTCGCAGCCTTGAGGCGTGCGGTCTCGAGCTGGATGGCTTTATCCTCGGGGCCGATCTCGGCGATGAGCGCGCCTTGGGCCACGACGTCACCTTCTTCGACGCGCATGGCGGTGACCTGCCCGTCGCTTTTTGCAAATATCTCGGCCTGTTGCTCGCTCTCGAGCGTCGCGAACGACTCGAGCGTCGAGAACACCTCGCCCAGCTCAGCCTTCTCGACCTCGACGGGAATCGGGGCAGCCGTCTTCGGCTGATCCTTCTTCTTTTCGAAGCTTGCTTCCCCGTCGCGGTTGAAGATCAGATAGGAGGCCACGAGGACCCCGGCGACTGCGATCGTCCCTGTCGTCGCCCATACAAACTTGCGCGAGCCGCGCTTTCCGCCCTCTCCGGTTGATTCGAACATGGTGCCGTCTCCTTGATGGCTTACAAAGAGGAATACGAGAGGTCCAGGCGGATTGTTCCGGAATCGCGAGTCATTTTGGAGAGGCGGCTGGATTGGCGATACACGAGTGGCAATTCCGCAAAGGCCGCCCCTTGCGCATCGCTATCGTGAGACCGCGGCCACGCTCCTCATTCGACCGCTCTCCGCCTTCGCCCACTCGCAGAGCACCTGAGCGTCATACGGTGACAGCCGGGCGCTTCGGTGAATGAGGGTGTAGGAGGCGAGCGGCATGGCGCCGCCGGACACCTCCTCGCAGATCTGGTCCAGCTTTTCGGCCGGTCCTTTCCACCCGCCGTGCGCCGTCCGCGCGTCCCAGGTAGAGAAATTGAGGTGCCGCCGGCCGTGGTTGACGTGGTTCGTGACTAGCCACGACGCGGGGGCGACGTGGCTGTACCACGGCCAGCGGGTCGTGTTGGAGTGGCAGTCGCGGCAGGCACGATCCAGGATCTCTGCGACGCGCGGCGTCATCTGGGTGCGAGCATGGATCGAGCGCGCCGGATCGCTCGCCGGGTTCGAACGCTCGACGCGGATGAGCTGCGCGCAAGCCAGCAGGGCGACGAGGAGACCGCCGCACCACCTCACGATCCTGGCGATCATGGCCGGCCTTACTGCCGATGGCTGCTCGCACTCCCACCCGAGCGCTCGGAGAGGTGCGTCGCGAGGTTCGCCGCCAGGAGTGGATCGCGCGCGGCGCCGGCTGAAGCCCTCGCGATGTGCTCGTCGTGTCGAGCGCGTCGCGGCCAGCTGGTCACCATCGCGGCGGCAAACTCCATCTGCGGGTTGGTGCCACTCAGCTCAAGCGCCCGCGCCACATAAGAGTAGCCGTCGGTGCCGTTCGGTGAACCAGTCAGCTTGTAGACCGGCGCCACCTGTTTGAAGGTCTCGATCAGATAGCCGTAGTCGAACAGCGCCAGCGCATCCGTGGCCTTTCCGCTTCCGGCACGTTCCCGAAAGCGCGCGAGCAGGTCATCGACCAGGCGCGGGTCTTTGGCAGCGTACAGCGTCGCACGGCGGATGGTCTCCATGCGCACGATCACAGGGACATCTCGGCGCAACAGCGACAGCGCGTCGTCTACCAGGCGTTGGCGGTCGTAGTCACCTGCCGGATTGTCCCACGATTTCGTCCCGCCCCACGGCAGCGACTTCGCGGCCCCTATATCGAACGGCGAGCAGACAAGTGGCGGTCCCGCATGGACCACGGGCACAAACGCCATCGTGACAAACGCGATCGCGCGGGTGCATATCCAGAATCGAATCAATCGTCTCATCTCACATTCCTCCTTCAAGAGATCATTCTGCGTTCCAATTGAAGGACGTGCTCCCGGCCGCGGGTGTTAGCCGAAGTGTGCCAGAGAATCGCATGGTTTCAATCCCCCGAGAAGTGTAGTATTTCCTGCGGGGACGAAACATCATGGGACCAGCAGCGTGCGCGGTCAGGCAGAGGGTGACGATCGTGTCGCCGGAGAGCGGCAGATTGCGCCGGCTCATGATCGTGTCCAACGTCCTGGATGGCGGCGTTTCGGATGTCTCCGGCATGGAGGTCGCCTCGACGGATTCCCCGACCGGCCGCGCCTTGCTCGGGATGCCAGTCGGATCGATTGTCGAGATTCAGGCGCCACGCGGCGTGATGGCGTGGGAGATCCTTGCCGTGAACGAAGCGGGCTCGGTAGATGCCACGGAGGCCCACCGACTCGATAGTGCAGGGGAAAAGGCCGGCGCGGCGGAATTGTGCGAGCGCATCGGCAACTACGCGAGTGCCGCGCGCAGGTATGCGTCCGCGGGCGCACTCGAGGACGCTGGACGCTGTTATGTTCTCGCGGGCCTGTACCGTGATGGAGCGGCCTGTTTTGACGGCGCGGGGAAGCTCCTGGATGCGGCCGCGTGCTACGAAAGGGCCGGCATGGATTCTGAGGCCGCCGAGCGATTCATGCGCGCCAACAGCCCTATGCAAGCTGCGCGCTGCTATGAAAAGGCCGGCAGCTTCTCGCTCGCGGCCCCGATGTATGAACATGCCGGCGAGGACTTCATGGCAGGCCGGTGCTACGAGCGCGAGGGATCTTATGCGCAGGCGGCGCGGTGCTTTGAGCGTGCGGCCAGCCATCGCCATGCGGGGATCCATTTCGAGCGGGCCGGAGAAATCGAGAAGGCGATCGGTGCATACGAGAAGGCCGGCGACTTTGTCCGGGCCGGCAGGCTGGCTGAAGACCGCGAGCAGTTCACCCGTGCCGCGGCTTGCTTTGCATCCGCCGGATACGAGAATGACGCCGCCAGGTGTACGGCGCGCCGTCACGAAGGAGCCGGGGAATGGATCGAGGCGGCCGAGTGGTATGAGAAAGCCGCCGCGACCGACTGGTGGGAGGCTACCAAAGCGGCTCACATCGGAAAGGCCCAGATGTGCTTTCGTCAGGCTCGATCGGAGGGGAACCGAGAGGGTGCCTTGGATGAAGAGCAGGCCTGAGGCGGTTTCTGACTACTGGCAGACGATCGTGGCCGAGAAGACCGGGCTCCAGTTGCCTGCCTGGTCCGAGACTCTCGCGAAGACCGTCCTGACCCCCTTGCCATCGGTCAGATACCAGCGCTTTGTGCTGAAGTAGGGCTCGGGTTGCGACCAGGAGAGGCCGTCGTTGCTGAGCTGCATCGAGGACACTGGGCCGATACCGCTTTCGAGGTCGCTGGCTGTGATCGCAAGATCGACCGCGGGGTTTTCGGTTGTTGCGGCGCCTCCGTTGATCGTCAGAGTGCCGCTCGGCGCCGTCGGGTCCGTGGGCGTGCCGCTGGACGATAGCACGACCGTGTCGGTTGCGGGAGCGCTCCAGTTCCCGGCCGCGTCCTTGAACTTCACGTAGACGGTCTTGCCGCCATCGCCGGAGGAGAGCAGCCAACGTCCCAAGGTGGTGTAGGGCACCGGTTGGGACCAGGTCTGGTTGTCGTTCGAGACGCTGAACATCCCACCTGGCATCAGGCCGCTCTGCTGATCGGAGGCCGAGAGCATCAGCAGGATGGCGGGTGTAGAGGTGTAGCTACCGCCTCCGTTGATCGTCACGAGTCCCGACGGCGGTGTGGTGTCTGCACCGCTCCCGGATTTGGGCAGATCGAAGGCCAGGACCCCGGCCTTGGTGGCGGTATAAGGGCCCCCCGCGTTGATCTGCACGACCTTCGTGTCCCCGACGTCGATAGCCTCGACCGAATACGCGCCGCCGGGCACCAGATCGAAGACCAGATTTCGCTGGAAAGTCGATGGTGTGTACCGGTAGCGGATGGGAAGGGAGGGTGGCTGCCTGTCGGTTCGCTTGCTGAAGGCGAGGATCCAGTTAGTGCCCTGGTTCCTTATGAATACACCTGCCATATCTCCCTCAGCTTGAAGCACGTCCGTTTTGACGGCGCGACGCCGAGCTGCGTCATCGGGCATGGCGACCGCGAGGAAGCATGTTTGCGAAGACCTCAGCGGCGACTCGATTTCGATCCGCCACCGGCCATATGTGCTTTCCGAGGGGTAGTTCTTGCCATCGCTGTACTGCTCAAATCCGCGCCCCCCGATCTTGGTGACGACCGCGTCCCGGGGGAGCAGAGTGCGGAGAAACGCCTTCGCCTTGGTGTCTGTGGCAATGGCGAGTGTTGCACCGGTGTGTCGCCAGATGCCGCCGTGGCCGGAGCCCGCGATTTTCACGGGCGTGCCGTTCACCGTGGGTTCGTTGAGGAAGTGGAAAAGCGATGCCACACGGAGCTGCTCGCGCCTCTCCACCGGCACCTCGACCCGATCGAACAGAACCAGATACGATTCTGAATCCCGTGTCACATGCCGGAGAAAAACGAACTCCCGCTGGAACATGACGCACTTGGGCATATTGCCGGGTGGTGGCGCGGTGTACCCGTCATTGTTGTACGAACCGGTGGCGTCGCCGAGCGCGTAGGTATACGCCTCCCCCTCTTCATAGCGCAGGATGTCGGCTGTGTTGTACACGAGCTTGTTCTGGCGAAAGGCGTTCATCGATTTCAGATCGGGCCCGTCCCCTCCCGAGAAGCCGCGCTGGCCGCCATCAGGAGGGTAGCTCTTCTCGACTTTCAGATCCTGGAAGCTCTCGGACACATCCCGGATGAGAATGGTGTTATGGGCGACCGTCCTTGCCGTGTATCCATCGGTAGCCGCGTCACTCAGGAGGTCGTTCTCGCCGGAATCAATGAGCAGCTGGCCGCCGTAGCCGTTCAGCTGGACCGAGTTCTGGTCGAGGTGCATGCGGTTGCTTCGATGGTCGCCGCAGAAGAGGGCCGCCAGCGGATCGGTCTTCGATCGCCACGACGTCCTCGCGGTGACCTCACCCGTCCCCGATGTCCATCTCGAGAGCGGCACCTCGGCCTCGAGCTCCGGGATCACCGACGCATCCCGGTAGCAAAACTCCTCATAGAGCCGGGACTCGGCCACCGGCCCCATCTCCAACCTGTCGATCGCGAACGCCGCACGCCGCGCCTCGCTCTCTCCCCCCCACCGCATCAGGAGCAGGATCTCTTCATACTCGTCGTCGAACCCGTCGTATCCCGGTTCGGTCGCATCCTCCTTGAAATCACCGCTGCGAAACGGAAACAGCCCTTGACCGATGTCCCACCAGGAGAACTGCCCGAGCAGGTAGCTGATCCGCTTGCCAAAATACCGGTTGCATTTGCGAACAGGGTCCAAGCCGGCCGCGGTCGCGAGCATGTCGGCGGTGCGCGTCACATTGAGCTGAAAACGGCCAAACCCGGTCCCTTCGACGCTGCCACCCCCTTCAGCGAACCGCTCGCATATCTGGTCCATCCAAACCTGGAGGCCGTCACGCGCATCTTGAACATACCCGTCCCACGGCTCGCCCGGTTGCATGCACAGACCCGAAGCCCCGAGGACAGCCATCCATTTCACCGCGCCCGCGGACCAGGGCGATCCCGCGCGAAAGGTGAATTCCCCTGCCCCGAGCCCGGCCTCGCAGTACTCCTGGAGGAACCCCTGGGCAGTTGACAGGCGGGCGGACCCGAGAGAGTCGTACAGCCAGTCGGTCGCCACGGCGAACATGTAGACCTGATCGGCGAATTCTAAAAGCGCCGCGTCATCCCCTGCTGCCACCAACGGGTTCGTGCTCGCTCCAGGCCAGCCGGACCCGAGCCGTCGATTCGATGCGAACCAGTCGTAGATTCCCAGCGCCCCGTCCCGATAGGTCGCGTCTCCGGCTGCAAGGAATAGGGCGGCAGCGCCGAGCACCGCCCCGGTAGGGTCTGAGATTTGCGAGGGGGAGCTCTGCAAGACTCGGTCGACGTAGGCCTTCAGCGCCAAATAGTCCCCCGCACCCCCGGCTGCCTTGGTCTGCATGGCGGTGAGGCGGGCCGAGTCGAGGTGGAGGCGCGGGTGCGGTGCGGAGGCGAGGCAAAACTGTGCCACAAACCCGCACAGGAACACGATCCCCTCCGCGACCCTTTTCATGGCCTCCTCGCCCTGAGATGCTCGCGCCAGCACCTTCTGTTTATAGTAGTTTCGAGGCCCTCCCGAGTCAATCGAGGAGGGGTCCGACGCTATTGACAATGGTCTTTTTCGTTCTATAATGACGGCCGTTGGTATTGAATATTCCGTGCTGAACAAGTCCATTCTCCTTGTCGATTACGAGCCCAAGGGTCTCTCTTCGTTGAAATCCTACCTCGAAGGTCTGGGTTTCGCAGTTGATACGGCAACCGACGGCTCGATGGCGCTTGCGCGGTTTTTCGAGAGCAAGCCGGACATGGTCGTCATGAGCCCCATGCTGCCCAAGATCCACGGTTTCGACGTCTGCCGGCAGATCACTCAGAGCCCGGAAGGCAAGGACATCCCCGTCATCATCATCACGGCCGTTTACAAAGGCAGTAAGTATCGCAACGAGGCTATCCATTCGTGCGGTGCACGAGCCTACTTCGAAAAGCCGTACGCGGAAGAGGAGTTGACCGATACGATTTACAAGCTCCTCAATATCCGAAAGGACAAGGCTCCGGCACAAGCTCCCCAGGTGGTAAGGGCGGCAACACCCTCGCGCGAGAAATCGCTGGAGGATATGCTGCCTGAGCTCAAGTCGGACCGTACGATGCCTTTCATCAAGAAATCCGACGTGTTCGCGTCCCTGCAGCTCGAGAAGCAGAAGCACAAGGCCGAAGAGACACCCAAACCTGCGGCAGCGACCCAACCGCCACAGCAGGATGAGAAGTTTGTCACCTCCGAGGATATCTTCGGAGACGTCATCGAGAGCTTCGAGGTCGGGAAAAAGGCAGCTCCCGCCGCTCCCGCGGCTCCGAAGCCCGAGCCACCTCCTCCTACGCCTGCGGTGAAACCCGCGCCTGTGCCCGAGCAGGTGCCGATCGTCACCGTGCAGCTCCCATCGCCGGCGAAGATCGAGGCTCCGGCGGTGCCCGCGACCACGGTGACATTCGAGTCGTTGGACGAGCTTGCCAAGGTCGATCGAACTGTCAAGAAGGCCGCCCAGATTGCCGCAGCGAAGAAGGAAGCCGGGGCTGCTGCAGACATAGAACGGAAGTTAGAGGAGACGCTGAGCGGGCTGAGCCTCGACTTCGGAAAACCGAAGGCTCCACGAGCACCTGCCGCGCCTCCCAAGCCGGTTGCAGCTCCGAAAAAGGTTGCTGCTCCCGCGGAGGTGGCCCCGACCCCGATCGCCCCGCCCCCGGTGGCCGCACCTTCCGTGGTGGTGCCACCAGTAGTGGTTGCACCCGTAGGGGTGCCAGCAGAGGTGGTCCCACCGGTGGTGGTCCCACCGGCGGTGGTCCCACCGGCGGTGGTCCCACCGGCGGTCGTGACACCGCCGCCGAAGCCGGCACCTTTTGTGCCTCCGCCCGTCGCCAAGCCCGCGCCGGCTCCACAGAAGGTGGCGCCGCCGCAGCCCGTCGTTGCTCAAGTCCCTGTGCCTGCGATCGAGCCGGTCAAGGCCGCGCCTCTCCCGCCGGAACCGAAGCCCCAACCGGTCCATCGCGAGGAGCGGGTGGCGATGCCCGTCAAGTACGGGGAATACGTACTGCTCGAGAAGATCGCGACAGGCGGGATGGCGGAGCTGTTCAAGGCGAAGAGGAGCGGGCCGGAGGGGTTTGAGAAGATTCTCGCGATCAAGCGCATCCTGCCTCATCTCTCAGACAACGAAGAATTCGTTACGATGTTCATTGATGAAGCCAAGGTTGCGGCTCAGTTGAATCATCCGAACATCGTGCACATCTACGATCTGGGCAAGATCGAGGATTCGTACTTTATCGCGATGGAGTACGTCCTCGGCAAGGATCTACGGACGTTGATCAAGGAGCTGGACCGACACAACCGGACGCTCCCGTACGAACTGGCGGCCTACGTAGGAATCAAGATCTGCGAGGCGCTGGAGTACGCGCATCGCAAGCTCGACTACGGCCAGAAGCCGCTGAACATCGTTCATCGCGACGTGAGCCCTCAGAACATCCTCATCTCGTATGAAGGCGAAGTGAAGCTCGTGGATTTCGGCGTGGCCAAGGCCGCGTCGAAGGCCCACCACACCACCCACGGCGCTCTCAAGGGAAAGATCCTCTACATGTCCCCGGAGCAGGCGTGGGGAAAGAGCATTGATCACCGCAGCGACCTGTTCTCACTCGGCTCAGTCGTGTTCGAGATGTCGACGGGGCGGAAGTTGTTCCTTGGTGACAGCGAGATATCGACGCTCGAGGCGGTGAGAAACGGAAAGGTGATTCCGCCCTCGACTTTGAAGAGGGACTTTCCGAAGCCGTTGGAGGAGAGCATCGTCAAGGCGCTAAAGCTCAAGGCTGATGATCGTTATGGGAGCGCCAGTGAGATGCAGAAGGCTCTGGAATCTTGCCTGGATTCCATGCATATGCGTCCTTCGACGACGAGCGTATCGGAGTTCATGTTCGAGTTGTTCGGCGAGGAGATGAAGGCGAAGGGGATCCGGTTCGAGCCGCGGAAGGCTGCGGCTCCGAAGCCGCACGAGCCGGTTGTGAGGGTGGAGAAGCCGGAAGTAAGGGTGCCACCGCCGAAGGTGATCGCGGTGGAGAAACCGGTGGTCACCGCGCCCGCCGCGGCTGTGAAAGAGCCCGCTCCGGCCGTGGCCGCCGCCGCCCCAGCCGCACGTCCACCCGATGTGGATTTCAAGCCGATGCTCGATACGGCTGTTCACACGGAATACAGGCAGGCGCGGAGCCGCCGGATGGGGATTGTCGGCATCATCGCTGCAATCGCTCTCGTCGCAGCCGGGATCTTCTACTGGCGCAGCCGTACGACCGAATCGGCCCCTCCCGTAGTCCCCACTCCGCCGCCAGGACAGACGGCGCCGCCGGGCGCCCAGACGCCCCCGACCACTCTGCCGTCCCAGACAACCCCAACCCCAGGTGTGACGACACCCGGGCAGCAGACGCCCCCGGCGGTTCTGGATCCTGCGGCCCAGGCGGCCGAGAAGAAGCGGCTGGAGGATGAGCAGCGGCGCCGCGAGGAAGACCGCCAGAAGCTAGCGGCTCAGCAGGAGGCAGACCGGCTGAAGAAACAGCAGGAGGACGAGGCGGCGAAGGCGGAGGAAACAAGGCTGGCTGAGCTCAAGAAACAAGAGGATGCCGCCGCCGCCACAGCGGCGGAAGCTGAACGGAAGCGGCTGGAGGACGAGGCCCGCAAGAAGGCCGAGGACGAACGGGTGCGCCTGGAGCAGCAGCAGAAGGCCGCCAAGCAGGCAGAAGTGAAGGAAGGCGATATCGTCCCGATCAACCAGGTCGATACACCCCCGGTCGCGGTCACGCGCCCATCGCCCGTCTATCCTGACGTGGCGAAAAGATCCGGAGTCGCGGGAACAGTGAGGCTGAGTATCCTGGTATCCGAGACCGGCAGCGTGGTCGACGTAAAAGTGCTGTCGGAGACTGGTGGAAAACTGGGGCTCCTGAACGAAGCTGCCTCATCGGCCGTGAAGCGCTGGAAATACCAGCCGGCCACGAGGAGCGGCAAGAAGGTCAAGGTTTGGCTCAATGTCAGTATTCCATTTACTCTGCACTAAACCCCACACCCATATTAAGGAAGGAATGTGAACTGATGGCCCTTTCAAAAGACCAGCAAGCCTTTTACCAGAAAACCCTGGAGTGGACCCGCAAGGAGATCAGCGACATCGACACCCAGATCGAGGAAGAGCTCGCCCGGGTGAAAGAGAAGCTGGCCGAGCTCCAGAACGCCAAGAAGGCCGCGCGACAGATCTACGACGGCGCGTGTGCCCGGCTCGGGATCGAGAACGAGCTTGACAAGGCGGAGGCGAGCCAGGAAGGCGGCGGCGCGAACTAAACGCGCCGAAACGCACCGGCCCTGCCGGATGGGTGGAGTTCAAAGTTCCAAGTTCCAAGTTCAAAGTTCAAAGTTCAAAATACGGAAAGATTTCGATTCCTTCGGACACCTTGAACTTTGAACTTTGAACTTGGGACTTATTTTACGATGAGCTTCCCCTTCATCCCCCCGTGCCCGCCCCCGCAGAACACCGCGCAATAGAATTCGTATTCGCCTTCCTTGTCGGGAGTGATCTCAACGACCGTGGGGTCTTCCGCCCCGGCCTCGATCTTCGTCCGGATTTTGAAAGCGTCCATGGCAAATCCGTGATTAACGTCGAGTGCAGTCAGAAGGAGCCGGACCTTTTGACCCTTCGGGACGGTTATTTCATTCGGCGTGAACGTGAATCGCCGTGCAGTGATTTTTATTTCGAGGGGCTTCACGGCGTCTGCCGAGTGGGCGGCGAGCGCGAAAGCCAGAAGCCCTGCCAATGCAACTCTCATGCGGACACCTCATCAGGATTTTAGGTGAGACATCCAGGTGTGTCAAAGCCTGGGGACGATTTCTGACTCGGAGTGTGCGGCGGCTCACACCTGCTCCGGCGGGCCCCACTGACGCTCACTCGTATCGGAGCGAATCGATGGGATCGAGCTGAGAAGCTTTTCGGGCAGGATAGAGACCGAAGAAGATTCCCACGGCGGCGGAGAAGGCGAACGCTAGGGCGATCGAGGCGGGGGAGATCAGAGTGGGCCACTTGGCCATTGCAGAGATCGCTCGCGCTCCCCCGATTCCCACAAGGATCCCGATCGATCCACCAAGCAGTGCCAGCACGACCGACTCGACGAGGAACTGACCCATGATCTCGCGCGCGAGGGCGCCGACGGCCATCCTGATGCCGATCTCCCTCGTGCGTTCGGTAACGGATACCAGCATGATGTTCATCACTCCGATGCCGCCGACGAGAAGCGACACACCCGCGATACTCGCCAGGAGCAAGGTCATCACCGACGATGTCGCGGCTGCCGTCGATGCCACATCCGACAGATTCCGGATGCTGAAGTCGTCCTCCTGATACAGCTGGATGCGATGACGCTGGCGCAACAGAGAGGTGACCTGTTCCGACGCGACGGCGGTGTCACTCTGGCTCACCGCGGACACGAAGATCATGTTCAGATGACTGATGCCAAGGACCTTCCGTTGCAGGGTCGTATATGGGATCACGATCGTGTCGTCCTGATCGGAACCCATGACCGACTGGCCTTTGGGCTCGAGCACGCCGGCGACGCGAAACGGCAGGTTCTTGATTCTCACGACCAGCCCCACGGGATCCTCGCTTCCAAACAGCTTGTCGGCAGCCGTCGCGCCCAAAACGCAGACGTTCGCCATTGCCGCGACGTCGCCGTAGCCGAAGGACTCGCCGGAACGAAAAGGCCAGTTGCGAATCTCGAAATACTCTGGTGTCGTCCCCTGAAGAGACGTGGACCAGTTCTGACTCTGGGAGACGGCCTGGGCCACCGAGCGCACACCGGGCGCCGACATGCGCACGGCGGGGCATTCCCGGGCGATTGCCTCGACGTCATCGATCGTCATCGTGCTCATGCTGCCCCACCCATGGCGCACCCCACCCTGCGTGGTCGTGCCAGGGAAGACCACGAGCAGATTCGATCCCATGCTGGCAATCTGGTTTTGGACCGCGTACTTGGCCCCCTCGCCTATGGCCACCATCACGATCACCGCCGCAACCCCGATGATGATGCCGAGCATCGTCAGGCCTGATCGCATCTTGTTGCGCGCCAGCGCTCGGAGCGCCATCTGAAGCGTCGACAGGTCGATCACGCCTGCTCCTCCTCATCTTCGGGCGGGAGCGCCCGCAGCACCTCGGCTGCCGAAGCACGCCGATCCACCGGCCTGTCGGCTTTGATGCGACCGTCGCGGAAGAGTACCTGACGTTGCGCGAACCGGGCGATGTCCTCTTCGTGCGTGATCAGCACGATCGTCATGCCCTCCTCGTCGCTGAGCCGCTGCAGGATCTCGATGATCTCCACTGATGTTCGCGAATCCAGATTGCCGGTCGGCTCATCGGCCAGGATCAATGTGGGCTTGTTGACGAGCGCCCGTGCGATGGCGATCCGCTGCTGCTGGCCGCCCGAGAGCTGGCTCGGGAAGTGGTGTGCGCGGTCGGCGAGGCCGACGGCGGCGAGCAGCGCGGTGGCGCGCGCCCGCCGTTCCTTGGCCGGGACGCGTGCGTAATGAAGAGGCATCTCGACGTTCTCGAGGGCCGTGGTGCGCTGCAACAGATTGAACCCCTGAAACACGAACCCGATCCGCGTCTTCCGCACAACAGCCCGGTCGTTGGGGGTCAGCTCGCTGACATCCTGCCCATCGAGCTCGTATGATCCGCGTGTGGGCCGATCGAGGCAGCCGAGAATGTTCACGAAAGTGGACTTCCCGGAGCCTGAGGCACCCATGACCGCAACGAATTCGGCTCCGTGGATGTCGAGGGTCACGCCGCGCAAAGCGTGCACTACAGTGTCGCCGAGGTGATAGTCCTTCGAGAGGCTCCGAGTCCTCACGACGACGCGCCGGTCCATTCTTCCGCCCTGGTCCGGCTAGAACGGTCGTCCCATGCCGCCCATTCGTGGCATGTTCGGGATGGGCGATGTCCCCGCCGACTCGACGACGACCTCGGATCCTTCCTTCAGCTCGCCGCCGATCAGCTCGCTGAAGACTCCGTCGGTGATGCCTGTCTTGACGGGAAGTTTTCTCAGCTTGTCATCCGACACGATCCAGACGGCTTGGCCACGTTCAGCGGGCGACATCCGGCCGTTCGCGAGGGCGTCGCTGGTTGGTGGCTTGAACCGAAGCGCCGCGTTGGACAACTTGAGTATGCCCTCTTTCCGCGCGGCCATGATGGCCACCGTCGCCGTCATGCCCGGCTTCAGTGTCAGATCACCGTTGCTGACATCGATGACACCATCGTAGGTGACGACATTCTGGATTGTGGAGGGTGAGTTTCGGATCTGTGTCAGGCGTCCCTGGAAACGCCTTCCCGGGTACGCGTCGACGGTGAAGGTCGCTTCCTGTCCCACCTGAATGCGGCCGACATCGGCCTCACTGATGTTCGCATGGACCTGCATGTGGGTGAGGTCGCCGGCTATGGTGAACAGGGTGGGGGCCTGGAGCGATGCCGCCACGGTCTGTCCCACGTCCACGTTGCGGGAGATCACGATTCCGTCGACCGGCGCAGTGATGACGGTGTGCGCGAGGTTGACGGTTGCGGAATTGAGGGCTGCTTCGGCTTGAGCGACCTGCGCCTCAGCCGCGCGCACATTCGCTCGGGCGCTTTCGACGGCGGTCTGCGCGGCCTCAAGGTCGCTCTCCGAGTTGAGCTCCTTCGCGCGGAGCTCCGTGGCCCTCTTCAGCGCCCTGGCCGTCTCGACCTCCGCGACCCGCATCTTCTCCGCGTTCGCCCTGCTGGTGGCCACATTGGCCCGCGCCTGCCCCACTTGCGCTTCGAAGAGAGCCGGATCGAGTCGCGCAACGACCTGCCCGCGACGTACGACGCTGTTGAAATCCACAGAAAGTTCCTTGATCATTCCCGAGACCTGTGAGCCGACCTGCACGGTCACCAGGGCCGAGAGCGCCCCCGTCGCCGCCACCGTCGAGACGATCTCACCGCGCTCAATCCTGACTGTCCGGTAGCTCGGCTTCTTCTCCTTGCGCAGGAGTGTCGCACCGACGATCGCGGCGACGACCGCGAGTCCGACCACAACGATCAGTGTTCTCTTCACCAATGGCTGATACGACAAATGAGCCCGGAGGTTTCATCACGACCCGCGACGCGGCGGAGCCGTTCGCCGTGCCCATCAGCACGATACATACTCACGGCGAGGTCGCCGATGCTGTGGTAGCCGCAGGCTTCAGCCTGCGCCCGAGGCGATGGCGCGAAGTCGTGGGACGGGCGGCCACGCTGCCGTCGCGGGTGGTCCGGAGAGACTGAGGCGTCTGAGATCCGGAGTCCCGCAAGTCGTGCGTTGTCTTGCGCCGGTCCAGAACGCGGGATCGTGATTTGCTTTCAGCCGAGGAATTTGCGCGACTGAACGCTCAACATAACCGCGATCTCCCGGCCAGAGGCGCGCCCCGGAGGGGCGCCGCGGAGATAGCCCAGGGCGCGAGCCCTCGGACTGACACGCACGATCGATGAGCCGATCCCGGAGGGACGGCTGAAAATACGCTCCCGGGATTGGCGACGCCTCAGTCGTCCCTCCGGGACTCCCCGTCCTCTTATCCACACCACCCCACCGATAAATCGGTGGGCTATCGTCATGCCGCCCCTCCGGGGCGCCTGTGATCACGAATCCCGCCGGCGTTGCCAGCCTACTCCCGAAACCAGCACAGTTTTCCCTTCCTTGTTTTTTTTTCGTCTGTCGTACTATCCCATCACACCCGAGTTGAGGTGCGGACGAGATGACGTGGCTCTGACCGCTGCGATAGGCCCTCCCATGATTCGAGGGGAAAACACATTGATGGACTTTGCCAGATGGAGGACAAGATGAAAGTCACGCCGTTGGTCATCCTGATTTTGGTTTCGACAGTCGCCAGGGCGCCAGCCCAATCCTGGGACCGGATGGGTAACCCGCCTGTACCTGTTACCCTGAAACATCCCCCCACTTCGCCGCTTCGTCTCGGGACGGTCGCCTTCGGGCAAGTCCAGGGCGAGTGTTCGGACCAGATCATCGGCAACTTGACCGAGGCCTTCGTCGAGCAGAACGTTACGGTGATCGACCGGCAGAACCTCGAAGCTGCGCTGGCCGAGCACAAACTCAACTTTTCGGGGTACGTGGACCAGAGCACAGCCGTCCAGATGGGGAAGATGCTCGGTGCTGACGCCTTGTTTATCGTCAGGGTGTCCCGCTGCGCTGCGACGCCCCCCGAGTATCTCCACGGGCAGACCACCGGATTTCTCGGCGGAGGCAGGCCTCTTTACATATCCAAGGTGAAAGGGTCAATCGTGGTCTCCTTTCAGACCGTGGACCTCAAGACGGGCCGCATCTTCCGCGCACGAACCATCAACGTCTCTCCCGTCAAGGAAAACAGGTCCGAGTCCGGGTATCCGGAGTCTCCGACCAGCTTCGAGGTGATCGACGACGGCGTCAGGCAGGTTACCGCCGAAATCCTCCACATGTTCATTCCGTGGACGGAAACGCGCGAGCTGCTGTTCTTCGACGACGGCGATTACAATCTGAAGACAGCTTACAATCTGTTCAAGGTCGGCCAGATCGAGCAGGCACTCGAGGTGTCGAAGAAGAATCTCCAGACGTGCAAAGCTGACCCCAAGCACAAACCGAAGCACCTCCGCCATGCTCTGCACAACGTTGCGATGTGCCTCTTCGCGCAGGACAAGTTCGACGAAGCGTCGCCGCTCTTCCAGGAGGCCCTGACCTACGAAGGCGGAGACGTTCAGACAGAAGCGATCGCGGAGTGCCAGAAGGCGGTCCAGCTTCGAGCTGGAATGGAGCAGTTCGAAGAAAAATTCCAGATGGGGGCAGGGACCGCCGCAGGCGCAGGCGAGACAGCACCGCCTCCGCCCCCTCCTGCGAAGGCCGGACTATCGGCTGAAGATCGTCTGAAGAAACTCGGTGATCTTTACAAGAAAGGTCTTATCTCGAAGACCGAATACGAAGCCAAGAAGGCAGAGATCCTGAAGGAGATGTGAGGAGAGAACCATGAGGTACTGGACTTTCGTTGCGACGGCAGTAGCAGTGCTGGCGATCGGCGCCCAGGAATTCGCGGCAGAGGCACCGTCCACAACCGAGCCACAGGATGCGAGCGCGGGTGCATGGGCCAAAGACATCGGTGATCGTTATCTGGACGCCCATGTGCCGGATGACTCGGGCGGCTTTGTACTCGTCGGGTCGGACCAGCAGGTCATAGGAAGTGACGAAGACGGCTGGATTGTCAGGGTCGACGCCAACGGCAACCTGACCACACAGAAGCGCTTGGGCGGCCCCAATGGAGATGCCCTCCACTGTATCACTCAAACGTCCGACGGCGGGTGGATCGCCGGGGGTTGGACGGAATCATACGGATCGCAGCACTGGGACGGTGACGGCTGGATCTGCAAGCTTGATTCGACACTGAAGGTCCAGTGGCAGAAGCGCTATCGGAGCACTAACAAGTATCGGAACGAGCGCGTGTTGGCGATCCTCGCAAGCTCGGATGGTGGCTATCTCGCATTGATGTTTGACGAATCTCCGTACCTGATGAAGCTGGATTCGTCGGGGAGCGTCCTGTGGTACAAGGCATACGAAATTCCAACGTATGGTATAGGGTACGTGAAATCGAAGCTCGTCCAATTAACCGACGGAGGGATCGCGGTCCTCGGCGGTGAGCCCTGGTACTCTTTTAATCGGGATGGATTTCTTTTCAAGGTCAATTCTGATGGTAATCTCCTCTGGAATCACTGGATAGCGGGACGATCGAGCGAGGACGAGTCCGAGGAGCTACACGCATTGACGGCGACATCGGACGGAGGGGTTGTTGTCGGCGGGTACACGACATCCTACTCGGATACCGGCGACGGATGGTTGTTCAAGTTCGATTCAGGCGGCAACCGCCTCTGGGAGTACCGCTACAAGGGATCCGATAGCTGGCTGTTCACGGATGCCGAAGAGCTGCAGGACGGATCAATCATCCTCTCCGGCTCCTACTACTCCTGGGCAGGGGATACCCGGGTGGTTAAGGTATCAAGCACCGGAAAGCTGCTCTGGTACAAAAGGTACGACATGCTGGATTACTGGCCGGAGATCTCGATTACATCGGATGGCAGTTTCGCGATGCACAACGAGGAGGGCGATGACGTGGTGAAATTCTCGTCCACAGGTGATCTGACGGCCGCGTGCAAGAGTACGAAGTGGAAGCTCAAGACCTACAAGACGACGGCCGCGATTTATGACCCGGACATCACCGTGACGGACCAAAAGATGAAGAAGTTGAACATGAATGCGAAGATGTACGACACAACCGAGACGGTCACGAGCAACTGCCACTAGTAGGCGAGAACGAGGCTCCCGTCGATACAGACCGTCCTCTACCTCCGGCTAGGCGCTGCCGCTCCGTCACGTAGCGGGCGAATTGTCAGGTGCCTCAGAGAAATCCCGCAGTTCACCGCCGGGGGTTGGAGTAACAGCGTTCGACTGCTGATCGCGGCTTCCGCCCCGGAGGGGCGAAGCGAAAGTAGCCCAGGGCGCCAGCCCTGGGATAGAATCGCCGAGACGAAGGCAGTCCCGGAGGGACGGCTGAGGGAGTAACTGGCGTGTCGCATTCATATGTCAGCGGGCTCTTCCACGTGGCGTTCAGCACGAAGGAGCGGCGCGCGATGATCGCCCCGGCTCTGAAAGAACGCCTCTTCCCTTACATGGGAGGGATCGCGCGGGAGAACGGGATAAAGGCGCTCGCAATCGGCGGTACCGAAGACCATGTGCACATGCTCATCTCCTTGCCATCGACGATGGCGATTGCCAAGGCCGTTCAGCTGGTCAAGGCGGGGTCTGCCAAATGGGTGCACGAGGAGTTCCGCGAACACACCGGTTTCGCGTGGCAAGAGGGCTATGCCGCATTCAGCGTGAGCGTCAGCCACGTTGAGCCTCTTAAGAATTACATTGCCGAGCAGGTTGAGCATCACAAGAAGCGGACATTTGCCGAAGAGTTTCTCGCCTTGCTGGAAAAACATGGAATCGAATACGACCAAAGATACGTGTGGGGATGAGAGTCAGTCGTCCCTCCGGGACTCCCTTCTCAATACCGTTCCTGATACCCACCGATAAATCGGTGGGCTATTGTCATCGCGCCCCTCCGGGGCGCCCGACGCGGCATACCGAAGGATGCCCTCGCGACTGACCATCCGCAACTACACACCACAGAGACACGGAGAGCACGGAGCTCCAAGGATGGAATCAAGTGATGGGATTGACGGTTGAGCCATCGACGATTGGTTCATTGACCGGAACGGGACAATGCCGTCGCTTCGGAAATGACTCAATGAAACAATGGCGCAATGATTCAATTCCACGCGTCTCTGTGGTGAAGCGAGTGGTCCTCGGTGCACACTACCTGAGTAGTTACAAGACCACGTAGCTACTCAGGTTCTCTGAATGACGCCACGGAGCGGCAGTCCGACGATAGTCGGCTTGTTTGTCGGTGGTATTCCACTGCACAACATCGAGAGAGATCAGACAAGAAAACCCCGGAGACACGGACGGCACAGAGAAACGCGGAGATGACACCTCAACGGAGTGTCGCCTTTCGCAGAAACGTTCGCGAGGCCGCCGGAGGGCGAGGCTCCGTGGACCGCCGTGCTCTCCGTGCCTCGGTGATAAGTGGTGACGAAACGATAGGCGTGGGACAAAGCCTGTCGTTACTGTTCTCGGTTGGTCGCCATGCTGACGTGTGCCGGCTGGAGCACGGACTGTGAAGGCATTGTCGGCAGGATTGGTGGTGACAGGCGCCCCGGATGGGCGCGGCGACAATAGCCCAGGGCGCGAGCCTTGGGACTGACACGCGCGATCGATGAGCCAGTCCCGGAGGGACGGCTGAAAAACGCTCCCGGGATTGGCGACGCACCCGTTGACAAACCGCGCGGATGGATTAGAGTAAGAGCCTCACGACATGATGGAGGCAATCGGCAAGACGAAATCATACTGACGATCGATGCTCCCGGTGAACGGGAAGGCCGTTAGAGCGGCCGCTGCCCCGCAACTGTGAGCGGTGATGAAAACCGGAGTGATGTTTGCCACTGCCCGCGAAAACGCGGGTGGGAAGGCCCGGCGAGTAAAGTGAACCGCGAGCCAGGAGACCGGCCGGGAGGAGCAACAAAAATCCCTCGAGGGAGGGGGAGATAATGCCCAACCCGAGAGGGTTGGGCTTTTTCTTTTTCTACGATGGAGGCCACGAGGGTGGACGCCAGAGCGCAGGGTATCGTGCGATCGATGGGGATCGTGTGTGTGATCCTTGTCCTGAGTCAGGGGGTTGCTGGTGCAGCGGCGAGCGCGCTGGCGATTCGCGACCAGACCGGGCGGATGGTGACTCTCGGAGCACCCGCCCGCAGAGTCGTGTCGCTCGCCCCGAACATGACCGAGATGTTGTACGCGGTGGGGGCCAGTGCCGTCGGTGACACGACTGCGTGCGACTATCCTGACGCGGCGCGTCAACTCCCCAAGGTCGGCGGGATGGACCCCGACTACGAGTCTATCGCCGGCCTCCGCCCCGACCTCATCCTCGCCACCACCTCCGGCAATCGCATGGAAGCGGTCGACTATCTCCGCACCCTTGGCTACCCCGTCTACACTTCGGACCCGGCCAGCGTCGACGCCGTTCTGGCGGCGATGGTCGACGTTGGGATTCTCACAGGCCGTCGCGACACGGCCGAGACGGCAGTGTCTGCAATCAGGGAGAAGCTGAAGGCCGCGCCACCTGCTCACGCAACCCCCGACCGCCCTCGAGTCCTGTGCCTCATCTGGCCCGAACCGATCATGACGGTGGGTGGCGACACGTTTGTCCACGACCTCATCGAGCGGGCCGGGGGCTTGAGCTCCACCGCGTCTCTTCCTCATGGCTGGCCGATTCTCGATCGCGAATCGTTCCTGATGCTGAAGCCGGACGTGATCGTGCTGGCGGCGGCAGCTGGGCGAATGAACAGGGAATCGCTTCCTCGCAGCTTGCTCGACCTCACAGGCTCGACTCCCGTCGCGTTCGTCGATGAGAACCTTTTACTTCGCCCGGGGCCGCGGGTCGGAGATGCTGTCGTGCGGTTGAGGGAAATTCTTGCCGGAGCACGTCCATGAAACGCTACGCTCTGCTCATTATTGCACTTCTCGCGGCCTTCGCTTTCTCCATTCTGGTGGGGTCACAGGCCATCCCCGCGTCCAGGATTCTCCAGGCGCTCTCCTCCGGCGACGGAGATCCGGTCATCCGGCAGGTGATCCTGCAGATCCGGCTCCCGCGCATCCTCCTCGCCGCCCTCGCCGGCGCCTCCCTCTCGATCGCCGGCGCCTCCTTTCAGTCACTCCTGCGCAATCCGCTTGCGGATCCGTACATTCTCGGGGTCTCCAGCGGCGCGGCGATGGGATCGGTAGCTTCGATCGCGCTCTTCGGGAGCCGCTCGCCGCTCGTGATGGGCCTCTGTGCGTTCCTCGCCTCATCCGTGGCCATCGGAATCGTCTACTTCCTCTCGGCTCGGAGGGGGGCCGAGCCCGACCCTGACAGGATGTTGCTCGTGGGGATGGCGATCAGCAGCTTCGCCGCTTCGGGGCTGATCCTGTTTCTCGGCCGTTCCGCCGGCAACGACGCGCGCACGATATTGCACTGGCTGATTGGGGACGTGAGCGGCCGACGGCTCGCAGAGATCGGAATCTTCGTTCCGCAGATCCTCGGACTGATCATTGCGCTGTTCATCTCGTCGCACCGTTTCAATCTGCTCTCCCTCGATTCCGACGTCGCCGCTTCGCTGGGTCTGAACGTGCGCAATCAGCGACGCACCGGCTACCTGCTGGCATCTTTCCTGACCTCCTCCGTCGTCAGTCTCTCTGGATCGATCGGATTCGTGGGGCTCGTCGTTCCACACCTCGGGCGTATGCTGTTCTCTTCCGACTGTCGTGTGCTGTTCCCGGTGTGTGGTGCGCTCGGAGCCGTTCTGCTGATGTCGGCTGACGCGGCGGGGCGCGTCATTTTCGCGCCCGTCGAAGTTCCGGTCGGAGTCATCACCGCCCTTCTCGGTTCGCCCGTCTTCGTCTACATCCTCTATGTGCGCCGCCGTGCAGCTTTCCGGGAGCCGACCGGTGGCTGATCTGAGGGCGATTTCGGTCGCGTACCGTCCCGGGGATGGCCGTCTCCTGTTCGAGAACCTCGACCTTCACGCGAGCGCCGGCGAGGTGATCGGGATCACGGGCAACAACGGAGAAGGCAAGACATCGTTGATGCGAATACTGGCAGGGCTCCTGCGTCCGGATCGGGGGACCGTTCTGCTGGACGGCGAACCGATTCTCGCGAGGCCACGGCGGGAGACGGCGCGCGCTGTCGGATACCTGCCGCAGTTCGAGCTCACGCCGTTCCCGATCACGGCCTGGCAGATGGTCCTCATGGGGAGGTACCCACACATGATCGGCAGGCGGCTGGTGGAGAACGGCAAGGATCGCGAAGAGGCGGAGGTCGCGATGCGGACCGCTGGAGTCTATCACTTGCGGGACGGCACGTTCATGCACCTGAGCGGCGGGGAGCGGATGCGCGTTCGTGTCGCGCGGCTAATCGCGCAGCGCCCGCAGACGATGCTGCTGGACGAACCAACCACCTATCTCGACGACGATTTCAGGCAAACTCTCGCCGGTCTGGTCCGGTCATGGTGTGCCGGGGGGAGCAGCGCGGTGGTTGTGTCTCACGATCTGGAGTTTCTCGAACAGACCGGCGGTCGCATCTACCATCTGGAAGCGGCGAAGTTGCGTCCAAAGATGACGATGATCAAGGAGAAAGACCAATGACACGAGGAGGGAACGCGATGCGGTTGACGATATTTTCAATGGTGCTGTCGTGCGGCCTGGCTGCCGGCCAGGACCCCGCGGCGAAGCCGGCAGAGGTGATCACGGTGGAAGCCTCGCGGATACACGGCAATACGGTCGATGCGGGGAAGCTGCCTCAGGCGACGATCGTGATCTCGCGAGGAGATATCGAGAGGAGCTCGGCGGGGACGGTCTATGAGCTGCTTTCGGGACGGCCCGAGCTCGTGTTCTACGATCAAGTCGGCAATGGCAAGGAGGGTGTGATCGACCTCCGGGGCTTCAACGAGGGCACGGCGGCGGCGGTCTTCCTGGATGGGGTGCGCATCAACGAGCCTGACGACAATCGTTCCCTCCTGATGCAGATCCCGCTCGACCTGGTCGATCGAATCGAGATCTTCAAGGGATCCTCTTCGACTGTCCTCGGCGGGGGTGCGCTGTCGGGAGCGATCCGCATCTACACAGATCCCGACAGGACGGGTGGACGGGTGGCGGTGAAGGGCGGGTCGTTCTCGACGGGGGGAGTGCTCGCCGAGCTGGCCCTCGGGTCCTACAACCTGGCAGCCGGATACGAACGCGGCGTTGGGTTCAGGGAGAATTCCGATGCTGTCGACGGATGGATACGAGCGGGCGGACGGAGGGTAACGACTGGAGGCTCGCTCGGCGTCAGCTACTCCTACGTCGACACCCGCTTCGGCTCGCCAGGCGCCCTGACGCGGGAAGAGATCGAAGCGGACAGGCACGCGGCACCGTTCAACCGGGTGGACGAGAACACAGCGGCCACTCACCTGCTCTCCGCCGACATCCTGCACGACTTCTCCGGATGGACGGCGTCGGGAAACGTCTTCGTTCGGCGAAATAACAGCGACGCTCTGACGACGGGCCGCAGCGCCGCGCTCTACGGAGGCTTCGCCACCGATTCGACCAACACGAGCACCGGGACCACCGTGCAGCTCACGATCCCCGTCAAAGCCACGACCTCGCTCACGGCGGGAGCCGAGCTGACCTGGCTGCAACTCGACGCCGATGGCTTCTTCACCGATGTGGGCGGAAATCGGACCGGCCCCGCTTCGTCGACCTCGACGGGGGAGAACTGGCAAGGGCTCTTCGCGCAGATCGAAAGCTCAGCCGGGCCTCACCTCACCTTCGTCGGCGGGCTGCGCTACGATCGGCAGGCGATCAATTTCGACGATCGTCAGAGCCGCGATCAGGAGGCGCGAACATTCGACAAGGCCACGTACAAGGTGGGAGCCAGCTACGAGTGGGCGGCGGGATGGACGACCTTCGCCAACTACGGCACCGCGTTTCAAACCCCCACGATCATCGATCTGTTCGCCTACCCGACCTTCTTCAGCAATCCGGATCTGAGACCCTCCACGGCCTCGACGATCGAGGTCGGGCAGAGGGTTTCCCGCGGTGCGTTCCGAGGCGAGATTTCCGCCTATGACCTGAAGGTCGACGACGAGGTGGTGTTCGTCGTCAGCGATCCGTTCAACTTCATCGGGCGCAACGAAAACGCGGGGAAGAGCAGGAGGCGTGGGCTGGATCTGACCGGTGTCTGGACCGGAGCGAAAACGGAGCTGCGGGCGGGGTACAGCTTCGTCAGAGCAAGGTTTCTTGCAGGCGGCTTCAAGGGGAGCCTGCTCGTGATGGTGCCGGAGCAGAAGTTCGAGATGAGCGCAAGTAGGCAGATCACCGACCGGATCCGCCTCGACGGACGCCTCCTCCACACCGGTTCCCAGCACGTTCTGGGCGACGAGATGAACTCGCTGGAGCGTCTTCCGGCCTACACCACAATCGATCTGAAGGTTTCCTTCGCCGCACGGACCTGGAAACTCGAAGGGGCCATCCGCAATCTCCTCAACAGCGAATACGAGACGCGGGGCATCACAAACGGGTTTGAAACCTATTTCACGCCCGCGCCGAAGATCAACGGGTACGTGACAGTGACATATGCCTTCTAGTGCCATTGAGTGCTGAATGCCCCAGTCATCCGATCTCCGATTTCTTGCGTATGTGGAAGGGAGGGATTGGATCGCCCCGTGGACGAGGGGGAAGAGGGGGTTTGGATTTGTGCTTCGCACGAGTGAGCTATAGGATGCATCATCAGGATGATGCACGGGCAGGTGGACCATGAAGAGGATCGCACCCTGCTCGCCGCCATCGCCATTGGAGACCGCGGAGCATTCCAGCAATTTTACTCCCGCCATGCCGGACGCGTTCTTGGCTACGTCCGACAGCTCACGCGCAACCCCGCGCTCGCCGAAGACATAACCCAGGAGGCGTTTGTGGCGGTGTGGTTGAAAGCTGCCAGTTACCAGGCGGACCGGGGCGACCCTGCCGGTTGGCTTTTTACGATTACGCGCAACAAGCTGGTCGATAAGTGGAGACGGGGTGACAGGGATGCGGAGACCGATGGTGCGCCGATCCTGGCGGGTCTGGCGGATCCGCCAAACCCGATCGATGTTCGCGTCAGCCTGCGTCAGGCCATGTCGCACCTGACCGACGACCAGAGGCGAATGCTGGAGATGGCCTACTATGGAGGTCTGACGTACGAAGAGACTGCGGACGCGCTGCGTGTCCCGGTTGGCACGTTGAAGTCGAGAATGCGCGCGGCGCTGGGGCAGCTCCGTGTGATCCTCGAAGGGAGCACATGATGGCGGCAGGGGCGAAGTATCACCCGTCGCAGGAGCTGCTGCTCGAGTTTGCCACGGGCGGCGGCGACCGGCCCCGCCGGGCGTTGATCGAGGCGCATCTCGCTCACTGTGCGGACTGCCGATCGGATCTAGGTCGCGTAGCTCGTCCGGGCGGCGCTCTCCTGGCTGCCGTGGATGACGCGCCTCTCCCACCAGCTCTCCTCGACCGGATCGTCCAGCGGATCGACTCGATGCCCGCCCTCCCGCCTCAGCCCGCCGATGGAATCGACCTTCCCCCTGGGGTTCTGGCCGAGCTGGTGTCGATGAAGCCGCTCCGGTGGCGATCGCCGGCTTTGCGCGGCAGCCGCATCGCCACGCTCTTTCATGATGATCACAGCGGCGCGGTGCTCCATCTGGGATGGATGCCCGGAGGGCGGGTTTTTCCACCACATCGTCACGCCGGCGCAGAAGAGGTCGTGGTTCTTGCAGGCGGGTACACCGATGGCCCAAAGCACGTGGAGACAGGCGACTGGGTGGTGACCGAACCCGGCGCGTCCCACTCACCCACGACTGATCCCGGTGAGGATTGCTGGATCCTGACACGACTCGACGCGCCGATTCGATTCACCGGATGGCGCGGGTGGCTCCAGCGCGCCGCCCTCCTGTTCTCCAGCATCACGCGCCGATAGTCCTCCCCGCCGACTGCGGTCCACCGGCGTGCTGTGACACGCGTCACATACGCTCCATGGTGCGTGCTGCCGCTCATCCGAAACCAGCATCTTTGCGTACCGGCCAGTGTACGAAAAGAAAACATGGAGGATTGAATTGAAAAAGAAAGCAATAAGCGGAGCCAGCAGGCTCCTTTTCTCGACCACACTCGCCATCGCCCCCCTCGCCGGGACTCTGGCGATGGCATCGAGCCACCGCGAAGCGCCGTTCGTGACGGAACACTCGAAAGTCGACGCCACTGATTTCTACATGTTCACCAGCTACGAACCTGGTCGCGCGGGGTACGTCACGATCATCGCCGACTACATCCCGATGCAAAGTGTCTACGGCGGGCCCAACTTCTTCACGATGGACCCGGAGGCGATCTACGAAATCCACATCGACAACAACGGTGACGCCAAAGAGGATCTGACCTTCCAGTTCAAGTTCACGAACACCCTCAACAACATCTCCCTCGACATCGGCCCGGCCGGCGCCACGAAGAAGGTTGCGATCCCTCTGATCAACGCGGGCGCCATCAGCGCAACCGATACCTCTCTCCTGAACGTGGTGGAGACGTACACGGTGAACCTGATTCGCGGCGAACGTCGGAGCGGTTCGTCCAGCGCTGTCACGAATGCGGACAGCGGCGAATCCACCTTCGTCAAACCTGTCGACAACATCGGCACGAAGTCAATCGCCGACTACGACGCGTATGCGAACGCGCACATCTATGAGATCAAGATCCCGGGGACGAATGCGACCGGGCGGATGTTCGTCGGGCAGCGGCAGGATCCGTTCGTCGTGAATCTGGGACCGACCTTCGATCTCGTCAACCTGAATCCGCTCGGCCCCGTCAACGGCGGCAGCAATAGTCTTGCCGGGAACAACGTCACGACGCTGGCGTTGGAGATTCCCGCGAGTGTCCTGGTTTCGACCGGCCAGGACGTGATCGGTGGATGGACGACAGCCAGCCTGCCGAGAAACCGCACCCTCAGCAAAACCCCGACATTCTCCAAACCGGACAAGGAGTTTGGCCCATACATACAGGTGTCGCGGCTGGGGATGCCGCTGGTCAACGAGGCTGTCATCGGAATCAAGGACAAGGACCGGTTCAACGCGAGCGAGCCGAGGGGTGACGGGCAATTCCTCACCTACGTGACGCATCCGACTCTCCCGACGCTCTTGCAGGTTCTCTTTGGCGTCCGCGCCCCCACCGCATACCCGCGCAACGACCTCGTGGAAGTGTTCCTCACGGGAGTGGCAGGGCTGAACGCGACGGATACGGCCGCCGAGTACCTGCGGCTCAACACCAAGACCCCCGCGGTCGACTGGGAGGATCAGAAGAATCTGGGCGTCATCGCCGGGGACATCGCCGGCTTCCCGAACGGGAGGCGTCCGGGGGATGACGTTGTGGACAGCGCACTGCGCGTCTTGATGGGCAAGCTGCTCGACACCACCGTCGCCCCCGACGGTCAGCTCAAGTACACCGACGGCGCGAACGTCAACGCGAAGATGTTCCAGGACGAGTTCCCCTACCTGCAGGCTCCGCTTCCGGGCGCAGAATAGATCGGGACGAGGGGGAGGGTGCGGGCAGCCCGCATCCTCTCTCTCACGTTTCTCCGGCGACGCCGATGTCCCCGGACAAGCCGAGGCGTTCGGGCAGCGATGGTGCAATACATTGAGGGACCAGGGCCGCATTTCTTCCCTTTACACCCGGCCGCCCACTTGTTAGTATGCGCCCGATGCTACGTATCCGCGTGGCCAAGATGGGGGCGCGGAGGCTGCTTCCAGGCAAGCGGTTTCTCAAATACACCCTGATCGTCATCGCCTTCGCGACGATGGTGTCGATCGGCTCCCTTGCGGGCTTCTTCCTCGCCTACCAGAAGGGGCTACCGCGCGTCCAAGCCATCGAAGATTACCACCCGTCGCTGATCACCGAGATCCTCTCAGACGACGGTGTGGTCGTGGGTCAGTTCGCCCTCGAGCGCCGAATTCTGCTCCGGTACGAAGAGATCCCGCCCATTCTGAAGAACGCGATCCTCGCTGCCGAGGACCCGCGATTCTTCACGCATTGGGGTATCGACCCGATCGGGATTGTCCGTGCCATGCTGAAGAACGTGATGGCGGGGAGGGTTGTGGAGGGCGCATCGACGATGACGCAGCAGCTGGCCCGAATGCTCTTCCTCACGCCGCAGCAGACGTATCGGCGCAAGATCGAGGAGGCTCTCCTGGCGATGCAGATCGAGAAGAACTACACGAAGGAGCAGATTCTCACTCTGTATTGCAATCAGATCTATCTCGGGCACGGTGTCTACGGGTTTGAAGCGGCCTCGGAGTTCTATTTCGGCAAACACGCGAAGGACCTGCGACTGCCGGAGGCGGCGATGATCGCAGGGATCGTGGCGTCACCAGGCAGCTACTCACCGCTCGTGAACGCACGGCTCGCGAAGCTCCGGCGCGACAAGATTCTGGCCCGGATGCGCGACGAGAGGTTCATCAAGGAAGATGCGTGCAAGGCGGCACAGGGGGAGCCGATTGAGCTGGCGTCGCCGCAGCGTGAGGTTTCGGTAGCGGCATATTTCAACGAGGAGATCCGGAAGTTCCTGGAAGAGAAGTACGGTACGCAACGGCTGTACCACGAGGGACTGGTAGTGCAGTCGACTCTGGACTTCGAGATGCAGCGGGCGGCTGTTGCCGCGCTCCTGAAAGGACTGCGCGATCTCGACAAGCGCCAGGGGTTCAGGAAGATCACAGAAAACGTGCTCGACGCCGGCGGCGAGATCGAGACCTATCACGACGTGGATTGGGATCAACCGTTTGGAGAGGGCGAAATCCGTCGCGGGCTTGTGCTCGATGTTACCGACAAGATCGCGCACGTGAAGATCGGGAACTACACGAGCACGATCGACCCCTCGGCGATCAAGTGGACGCACAGGGCTGGTTTCAGGTCAGTCTTCAAGGCCGGGGACATTGCCCAGTTTCGCGTCACGAAGAAGGATGAGAAGAACTTTACCTGCGCCCTCACCCTCGAACAGGTACCGCTTGTCGAGGGCGCGTTGATTGCGATCGAGCCGGCGACGGGTGAGGTGAAGGCGATGGTCGGCGGGTTCGACTTCAATCAGAGTAAGTTCAACCGGGCGACGCAGGCATTGAGGCAGGTCGGGTCGGCATTCAAACCCTTCATCTATGCCGCGGCAGTCGACAACGGGATTCCGCCAACCTATCTGTTGCGGGATGAGCCGATCACGTTTTTTGATAAATGGACGGGGACGCCTTGGACCCCCCACAACTACGACCGGAAATACAAGGGAATGGTGACGATGCGCCGGGCGCTCGAACAGAGCCGCAACGTGCCCACCGCCGTGCTGCTCGACAAGATCGGCGTCGAAAAAGGCGTGCAGTACGCCAAGCGATTTGGGATCACGTCGAAGTTGCATCCGTATCTCTCCCTCGCCCTGGGGACCTCCGAGGTCACCCTCGTCGAAATGACCTCCGCTTTCTCCGCGTTTCCGAACCAGGGGGTGAGGGTCGAACCGAGGTATATCAGGTCGATCAAGGATCGACAAGGCTCAATCCTCTATGAGACGCAGATCACGGCCAGAGAGGTCATCCCCGCCGAGACCGCCTACGTTGCGCTGAATATGATGCGCGGCGTCGTTGATCGCGGCACCGCGACTCACGCCAAGGCTCTGAAGCGGCCGGTCGCGGGAAAGACCGGCACGACCGACGACTACTCCGATGCCTGGTTCATCGGCTACACACCGTCGCTTGTGGCCGGAGTTTGGGTCGGGTTCGACACAAAG
This sequence comes from Acidobacteriota bacterium, assembly GCA_016191015.1. GTDB lineage: Bacteria > Acidobacteriota > CAIWXX01 > CAIWXX01 > CAIWXX01 > JACPPM01. The sequence continues at coordinate 36,437 of JACPPM010000233.1, forward strand.
AAATCGTTGGGTCGAGGGGAAGTGGGGGCACGGGCGGCGCTGCCAATCTGGATCGATTTCGTCGGTCAGGTGCTCAAGGAGAAACCGGTAGACCAGTTTGCCGTACCGCCGGGCGTGACGCACGCCCGCGTCGATCGGCTGACCGGCCTGCTGGCGGGCCCCGCGTGCACGGACGTCATCGATGAGATCTTCGTCAAGGGGACCGAGCCCAACCGTTACTGCTCAGAGGAGTATCACGGGGCGACGGCGATCGACACCGACGACGAGGAGACCGAATAGTTCTCGGGCCGCGGGCGAGGATTACGAGCTCACGTGATGTGTGCTGCTTCGTTACGCGCCATGCGGGTGACGATGCAGCCTGTGGTTTCCGATGGGGGTGGGTCGCAAGGCGGACCAAGCGGGCTATAATCGCGCACGCAATCACATGATCACTTCCGTGGGAGGAGAACCACACGTGCAACGCCCAACGCCCGTGACTGTTTTTGGAATCTTGAACATCGTTTTCGCCGCGTTCGGCGTCCTCGGAGTCGTGGCCGCGCTGGCGATGCCTTCCCTTCCATTTCTGCGCAACGCCCCTGAAATGGCCATCCTGTTCGAAAACCCCGTTTACGTCGAGTGGCTCCGTATCTCCGCGATCGTTGGGGTCGGTTTCGCGATCGCGCTCGTCACGCTCGGCATCGGGCTCCTCACCATGAAGCCCTGGGCACGAGCCGGAACGATCATCTATGCGATCTGCGCGCTCGTGTTCGCGATTGCGGGACAGGCCGTCAATCTTACCTACGTGTTGCCGACGATGATGGAACAGGCTTCGCGAGCCGGTGGCCCACAGGCGGCTGGCGCCATTGGCGGCGCCATTGGCGGCGCGTTCGGGGGCATTATGCCACTCGCCTATCCGATCCTGCTCCTGATCTTCATGACCAGGCCTCAAACAGTCGCCGCGTTTCGGCCGCGCGCTCCCGACCAGCCCCCTCCTCTGCCGAGGCAGGGGTGGTGAGGGTGTTGAGATCCCGCTAGCCCCCGCGCCCGGTTGGCCGGGCGGCCGTTCGGAGCTAAAGGCTAACGGCTAATGGCTAACAATCTATCTCGCCCCGTCCCACTGGGGCCTTACGACACCCGTAAAGTTTCTGTTGCAACGACGCCCGGGTGGTAATAAAATCCGCGGGATGCTCGCCCGCGTGGCTGTGCGCACGGGAACGGGCAGGAGATCGGGCCTGGAGGCTGGCTTGAGAGAATCGGCCGAGGGCGGCAATGAGGTATGACCTGGCGATGAAAGAGAAGAGCACGAAGGAGAAACTCGAGCCTGGGTCGGTTCAGGCTCACGAAACGTACATGAAGCTTGCCATCGAGGCGGCCAAGCGGGCATGTCACCTCGGCGAGGTGCCCATTGGTGCGGTTCTCGAATACGAAGGCGAGATCATTGGGACCGGCTTCAATCAGCCGATTCGCGCACTCGATCCATCGGCTCACGCCGAGATCGGTGCCATCCGGCAGGCAGCCCGGCAGATCGACAACTACCGCCTGACGGGCGCGACGCTCTACGTCACCGTCGAACCCTGCCTGATGTGTCTAGGCGCGATTCTCCAGTCCCGCATCGGGACGCTCGTCTACGGCGCTTCAGAGCCCAAGTTTGGCGCGATCGAATCCATCTACAAGTTCGGTTCGAACCGTGCAGTGACCAAGGGCCTCACGATTGTCAAAGGCGTCCTCGAAGAGCCCTGCCGGAAGATCTTGCAGGATTTTTTCAAGTACAAGCGAGACGTCGAAGAAGAAGCCTAGCGCCGTGCCGAGGCGTTTCCACTCCGCTCTTCCCATCGCAACATTCACCGCCACGGCAAGAGCTGCCGATGTCCTCGAGCGCCTACCCACTTCCCGCGTGCTTGAGGGGGTGACGCACGTCGCCGAGACAATCCGCGTCCGAACTTGGAACTTTGAACTTTAGACTTTAAGCTTCTGGTCTGGCGGAGAGGGGGGGATTCGAACCCCCGGTACAGCTTTTGACCGTACAACTGCTTAGCAGGCAGCCCTGTTCGACCACTCCAGCAC
>JACPPM010000234.1 GCA_016191015.1 Acidobacteriota bacterium
CATCTCCGGAGCTCAGGGTGGCATCGAACAGACCCCCTCCTGCCTTCCTAGCTTCCTGCTTTCCTGAGAGGGGTTCGGAGGATCTCACCCGCTCGAACGTTTTGCCATTTCGTGTCAACACTCAACTTCCTAGACACTAGCCTATGCGCTGCCTGGCGACGTGAGCTCGCGCAGTGAGGAAGCGGCTGTGGGCCGCGGGGTTCCTGGTCTACGCAGCTCCCGGTATGTCCTTGTCGCGGTGCAGAACGTTCGCACGGGTCGGCGTCAACCGATCTTTCTCCTTCTTCATTGACAGTGGCTCAGCCCAGCCCTATATTCGGGCCGTGACAGATCTACCCTCCCGAGAAGCGAACATGCCCGTCTTCCCGTCGCACACGGTTCTTTCAGCGCGGGCGTCCTTGATCGTTCGGGGGTGGGAGATCGAGCATCCCAGCCTGATGATTCACATCGGCATCCCGGGTGCGTCGGGGGGCCACGGTACCTTTCGGAATCGAGGCCGAGTCGCACTGGCCTGATGAAGAGGAAGAGATCGGCTCTCTGGAGGACCGTCTCCACGCGAGGTCTCGTCCAGTTTTTCGGTGCCGTCTTCTTCACGTTCGGCTCGGTCGGTTTCCTGTTCGACATCACGATGCTGGGGCGTGTGCCACCTGTTCAACTCGTCTTGGCCGTCGCGCTCTCAGGAATTGTGGCCATAGGTTTGGCGTTGTCCGGGACGCACCACATCATGTTCCTGCCCCCCACGCTCATTCTGTATGCAGGCCTCTTTCCCTTCGCCTTTCGTCGCGTGCCGGCATCCACGCCGATGGGCATGGCGCGGCTCCAGATTGACGCCGCGGCCGTCTTTCTCACCGTCGCATTGGGCTATTTTCTGTTTGTTGTTTTCATTCGTGGCGAAGGCGCCCGGCGATTGCGCTTTCAGACCGAAGTGGAGCTCGCCCGAGGGATCCACTCGGTCATGGTCCCACCGATCGCCCAAAGCTACGCTAGCGTCGACGCATTCGGGAGGTCGGTGCCGGCGGCCGAGGTCGGAGGCGATCTCATTGATGTCGTCGAAACCAGGGATGGCCTGGTTGGGCTCATCGCGGATGTTTCAGGGCACGGAGTTCCGGCAGGTACCCTCATGGCGACAGTCAAGAGCGCCGCGCGAATGCGGTTGCGATCGGGGAGTGACCTCAGCGCCCTACTCTCGGCGCTCAACGAGGTCATCTATCCACTCAAGGAACCCAACATGTTCGTGACCTTCGCCGCGATTCGCATCGACGGATCGGGCGACGTTGAGTTCGGACTTGCCGGGCATCTGCCGATTCTTCACTACAGCAAGGCGAGAGGGGAGGTGGCACGGTTGAGCGTAGGTGGGCTGCCACTGACGGTCTTCAGCACCGGCGATTTCCCGACGGCGCGGGCCAAGGTAGAAAGCGGGGACATCCTTGTCTTTCTCACAGACGGGCTCGTGGAAGCTGAATCTGTTGTGGGAGAACAATTCGGCATGGATCGGATTGAGGCGATCATCACCGCGAAAGCAAATGAGCCGCTCGAGTCCATTCACGACGCCTGCATTGCCGCCGTCAAAGCCCACGGCGCACAGGAAGACGATCAGACCATGCTCTTGTTGCGAATTCGCTGACCGCGACACCGGCGGATGGTGAGCGACCCCCACGGCAGCGCGAGGCGGGCGGAGGATGGCAGGGAAACGTCAAAGTCGCACCGTGAAGTCCGTGCGAAATCGATCGGAGGAAACCGCAGATGACGCAGATTTCCGGAGGGATTACACAGATGGGATGATGACTCATCGCAGAGCGCTCCTCACAGCGAATCCCACCGGCCTCGCGAACCCATCGGCGGAATCTGCGTGAAGAATCCGCGAAATCTGCGGTTAGCTCGGTACTTTGACGAGGCCCTGCTCGCAGCAGGGGCAGCCTTGACAACTCCGGCCAGAAATCCTACCTTCGACACGTGTCCCAGGCTCCACTCCCCGAAAATCTCTCCTCATGGCTGACTTGTTCTTGCCACGCGGGTAGTAATGTGGGCATTGAGTCGGAAAAGCAAATCCCGATAGCCGACGGGATTGCTGGTGTGAGATCCGCCGCGATCTCGGTTGGCAGGGTGAACGCCCGGTGAATGAAGGTGGTCACGCATGGATTTCCGGGATTCCGACGTCTACTGGACACTGACGCTCTGGGCCGGCTGCTTGCTGTTGCTGGCGGCAGGGTTGATGGCTCTGACAGGGCTTTCGTTTTCCACCAGCCTCGGCCTGGTGTCTCTGCCTACCGTCGTGCTCGTCAACGCGCGGCAGGCCCTGCTGGTGGGCTCGGCGCGCGCGAGGCTGAATTCGCTCCTACGGCGGGGCGGACAAACAACCGAGTCACAGGAGTGGGCGGAAAGCCACAGATATCTTGACTGGGCATGCCTCGAGTTCGAGGGGACGAGCTTATCGAGATTTGTGAGAGGCTACTTCCCTGCCCTGTCGGCTCTCGTGCTGCTCCTTACCGTTCTCCTGTTTGCCCTCCTCGAAAGCCCGTTGAAGCGGTTTTCGAGTTTCTTGCCCTGGTCGGAGCAGAGCTCGCCGGCAACGTGATCTATGCGCTGCTTGCGGGTGTAGCGCTGCTGTCTGCGGCTGGCTGCTATCGGCTGATTGATCGGGTGTACCGGCGAATCGGTCGGTCGATCGTGAACAGTGTGTTTCTCGCTGACAGCGAAGCCGCCGGTGCGATACTGGGGGTCTGGGAAATCGATGGCTGGAGTCTGGGTGAACACTTCCTCTTCGAGATGAGGAAGGCGGCAGGGTGGGACGAGGTGAAGAGACGATGTCCGGATGCCCGGCGGCTCATGGAATCGGATGAAGGCTCGGTATCCGCGATGATAGCCGGGATGGGAGCTCCCGCCGTCCCGGTGCTCCGTCAGATTCCCCACTCCATCACGACGACCAATCAGACCAGGAAGAGCGCGATCGAGACGCTCGGCATGATCCGTGACAGAGCCGCTCAGGAGGCGCTGGTCGACGCCCTGCTCGACGAACTGCCGGAAGTGCGCCGCGCCGCCCTCGCCTCCCTTGACGGCATCGACCCCATCTGGCCGGAAAGCGAGATCGCTCGGCGCATCGTCCCGACGTTCTGCGCCACACTCCGCGACGGCAATCCGGAGATCAAGCGGGGTTCTTCTGTCTCTACGCCGAGGCGGATGAAGCGGAATTCGACCAGCTGTACGATTCATTCTCGAGGAGCGTTTTCAGGTGGCCGGGTGGGGAGTATTGGAGTGGGCACGGGCCGAGGTTGGCGAGTTACTCCCGAGCGATCAAGGTGAAGAAGATGAGGGTGTTGAAGAAACTGGACTGGCCCTCTGCAGGGGACGGCTGATGAGTGGGCTTCCTTGCACGTGGGATGCGATGGTGCGCCCAGGCCCCGCTACCCGGAGCGGACCGGGCTGTTCGGGGCAACACACGAGCATGCTGAGCGGCCGTAAGGCGCACGGCACGTCGCCGGGTCGATATCAACTCCTCGCGTGAGATGGGTTCACGCGACAGAGGAGCTTGTCCGCGCCGGATCCCACTTCCCCGAACGACGGCGCGATCGAAAAGATGCTTTCAAGTTGATACGAACCGCACAGCGACGCCCGGTACGCCTCGGTATTCAGATAATCTGTCGAGAAGGCCCCGTAGCCTCCACTCGTGGGGAAAGCGGGGGAACCCAATCTCGTCAATTGATCGTACCCCGTCGATTGGCGACCGAGACTTGGCCGCTTAGCGGCCCATTCTTACCAACATGTTGTCAGGTCAAACGAGGCCGAAAGCCGGGAATCCACAGATTTCGCAGATTTCACAGATTCGACCTCGGAGTATTGACGGCTGCGAGATCGTCGCCCGGGGGAATCTGCGTAATCGGTGCAATCTGCGGTTTCCCTTCCGGTCTTCGGGCTGCCGCAACGCGGCCTCTCGTCGCAGGCGCTGTCCTGCGACGAGCATAGAAACTATCGACACAGTCCCTCATTCCATGCTGCTCGGGCTAACCCCACACCAGACAGAAAAGACGTGGGCACGCCGCGAACCCCTTGAACATTGAACTTTGAACTTTGAACTTGGGACCTTGCTTTACGGCCCTCGAAACGCGCTACAATACTCACTTAAGGCGAATCGGGAGGCTGACAGATGAAGCGACTCGGCAGGGCCCTACTCATCGTCCTAGGGATTGTGGTGCTATTCCTCTGTGGCGGGTTGGCCTATCTGTTCCTCGCGTTCCCGAAGGTCGGACCGGCGAGGGAGATGGCGGTGGATGCCACGCCGGGCCGGATCGAACGAGGGCGATATCTGGCGAACCACGTGACGGTCTGCGTCGATTGTCACTCGAAGCGTGACTGGCGCTACTACTCGGGGCCGGTCGTTCCGGGGACAGAGGGACAGGGTGGCGAACGATTTGGCCATGAGCTCGGGTTCCCCGGCGAGATTTTCTCGGCCAACATCACACCGGCCCGGCTCACGGAGTGGACCGACGGCGAGATCGCCAGGGCGATCACGGAAGGGGTCAGCCGCGACAGCCGGGCGTTTTTTCCGGTGATGCCGTATCCGAGCTATGCGTCTCTGTGCGAGGAAGATCTCGCGAGTATCGTCGCCTTTGTGCGAACAATTCCTCCCATCCCGAACGAGGTACCACCGACGAAACTGGATTTCCCGCTCAACTTCATCGTGCGCACGATTCCGAAGCCCGCAACACCTGGACCCTGCCCGGACACCGCCGACCCACAGGCCTACGGAAAGTACCTGACGACGGTGGGCGGATGCGGTGATTGTCACACGCCGCAGATCAACCACAAGCCGGCACCGGGCATGGAGTTCGCGGGCGGTTTCGAATTCCCTGTCCCGGGCGGTGTCGTACGTTCCGCGAACATCACCCCGGAAACGGAGACCGGAATCGGGAGCTGGAATCTGGGCGCGTTCATCGCACGATTCAGGGGCGTCTCCCCGGAGAAGGTCCGTGCGATGGAGCTCGAAGCCGGAGACATGAACACCGTGATGCCGTGGTCGATGTACGCCGGTATGACCGACCAGGATCTCGGAGCTATCTTCGCCTACCTGCGGACGATCCCGCCGGTGAAGAACAAGGTCAATCCCTTCACGAAGGCATCATAATCGGGGCGAGGAGTCTGGACGTCCGGCCCGGGGAAGATGGGCCACACTGTTGGCGTAGTACCTGAGGAGCTGGATTTCACTCTTCCGGGCGGTGAACAGACCATTCTCTTCCAGCAACAGCCGCCGCAGCGTCAGCATCCTCAGACCCACAGAAATCGCATAGTCCTGGTCACCGCGCGGCACGTAGATGTGCGCGCCTCCAGCCTCCAGGCTGCGCATCAGCCTCACGACCTCGTCCTTCATCTCCAACTCGCTGTACGAGTCCTCCGGATTGTCCACGAAGACCGTGGCCACCAACGACACGGGAAGCACCGGGATCACACGCGCAATCGAATGCATGAGCTCGCCAGCCAGCTCCCCGATCTTCTCAAACCGCCGCTCCTTCTCCATGCCCCGGAAGTCGACATTGTGCGAGCGCATGTGTTCTTTCAACGAAACCGGCGGCCCGAAGTTGACGCAGGCGTACCCGAACCTGTGCCACTTGCTGCGGGCGATGAGAGAGAGGTTTCTGAGGACGAAGGCCGCGGTCCGGCCGGCGGATGCGAGAGCCCCCGGTCGCGGCGCAGCCGCACCGGTATCGAGAAGCAGGGAGCGATCCTCGAGCACACGATCGTAGTTGATCCCCACCGGAACAAACACGATGTCCCGATCGCCGCCCGGATCGAACGAACGGAGCATGTAGTCAAGGAGGCCGAGTTTGGCCATGCCGAGCTTTCCGTCTCGGCTGAGGCGTCCTTCGGGATAGACTGCCTGCGTCACTCCTCCGGCTGTGGCCATGGCGACATATCGTTCGAGGACCCTGCGGTACAGCGGGTTCCTGGAATTCCGGCGAACGAAGTAGGCGCCCGTTGCACGAATGAGAGTTTGCAGCGGCCAGACACGCGCCCACTCGCCCACCGCATAGCTCAGCGCCGTCCGCTCCGCGGCAAGATACGACACCAGGATGTAGTCCATGTTGCTGCGGTGGTTCATCACGAAGACGATCGTCGAGCGATCGGGGATCGTGGCCAGCTTCGCCTCATCGGAGTAGCCGAGCCGGACCCGGTACAGAGACCGGGCCACGCTGCGTGCCAGCCACGTCCCGATCCGGAAGTAGAAGTAGGCGTTGAAGGCCGGGACGATCTCTCTGGCATACCGGCCGATCCGGCCCATCACGACATCGCGCGGCGCGCCGCTTTCGCGCATCTCCGACTCCACCGCTTCCATGACTGCAGGATCGTACCGGAGCCGGTCGATCAGCACCCGGCGCTTGGTGAGCTTGAACGGCTGGATGCGGATCCTCAGCCGCGTGTTGACTTCTTCCAGTGCCCGATTCACCTTCCGGCGCAGATACCACCGGAGCCCGGGAACAAACAGCCGATCGAGGACGAAGAGCAGCGAGAAAAGCAGCAGGGCCGCGGCTGCCCAGAGCGGAAGTGTGATCGTGCTTGTCATTCGATCGTAATCGCTAATCGCATGCGGTTCCCTCTGCCGCTGCGCGCGAGCGTGAGGCTAACACAAGAAAGGCGCGGAGACCAGCGGTCCCCGCGCCCTGGGATTTGTCTATCCTACGTCCTACGCGCCTGCTTTGGCCGGGGCCACATCCTTCGATGTGATGTCGAAGGTAATCATGAACCCGTTCGTCCCCTTGAACTCGAATGCTTTCTGACCGACGCGATAAGCTTCGACTTCATTCGGCATCAGAACGAATCCCGTGTTCCGGGGCGCTCCCCAGTACTTCAGATTCTGGATCACGACCGGGTCTGGGGTGTTGCCCGGATTGCGGACAAGCCTGACCTCGGCACTCTTGCCGCCGTCCAGCGTCGCCTGAGCCGCATCCTTCGTCGCACTCCATGTCATGGCCCCCTCGCCCGTTGTGAAGGCGTTCCATTTCACCGGGTAGAGGTGGCCCATGATCGCGGCGATGGCATCCCGCTGCTCCTTGGTTACGGACTTGTCGTAGGTGAGATGCGCCCAGTCCATCTGGCCCTTGGAGAAGTCACCGCCCAGGTCTCCGGCTACCCAGAATTTGGCGCCGTCCAGCGACACAGATCCGTAGCTGCCTTTGTTGACCTTGAACGCGTTGTTGAATTTGCAGAAATGTTCCGCCTCACCTCCACCGTGCGCATGCCCGGCGGGTGCCATGTTGAAGTAGCACTGACAGAACATCGGACAGCTGCACGCCTCGATGATCGTGGCATTCATGGACCATGCTGGCATGGCCGCGGGGTGCTCAGGAGCGGGATGCTCACCGGCTCCTGCCACCCCCAACACCGAGATTGCGAACACGAACAGTATTGTCATTCGTTGCACAGAGTCACTCCTTGATGGTTGTTAAGTTTCCCGAACTCATGCCCAGAACGGAATATAGCAGCCGCCTCGTGACCGGTCAAAGTCGGTGATCCTCCCCTTCGTGGCGTCATGCGTCAGTCGGGTGGGGTTCGTCGCGCGGCTTGTGATGAGAAAGGCATATCGGCTTTGATCGAGGCCTTTTCAAACGCAAAGACGCAAAGAATCTCTGGCCCGATCCTGTGGCTTTGCGCCTTTGCGTTCGACCGGAAAGGGAGTCGCCCACATCCGGTTCCAGGATGGACGGATGCCCCACACCACTGAGGCGCTACTTCGTTGCCGATTCTACTTTTACCTTTTGTGTCCGACTCGTTGTAGAATCCCGGCCTATGGCTGCCCCGCTCCAAGCCGAGCTCCCCCTCGAGGGAGAGCGTGTCTTTTCCGTGACCGAGATCAACGAACAGGCGAGAGACCTCGTGGAAGAGGCTTTTCGGAGGGTCCGCGTTCAGGGTGAGATCAGCGGGTACCTCCACCATTCATCCGGTCACCGCTACTTCACGCTCAAGGACGAAAGATCGAGCATCAAATGTGCGTTCTTCTCCGGGAGGGCGCGCGGCCTGAAACTGAAGCTCGAAAACGGCCAGCAGGTGATCTGCGTCGGCACCCTATCGATCTACACGGCACGCGGCGAGTTCCAGCTCGTGGTCGAATCGGTCGAGATGGGCGGCCTCGGGATGCTCTTCCAGAAGCTCGAGGCTTTGAAGAAGAAGATGCAGGCCGAGGGGCTTTTCGACGAGGGGCGGAAGCGCCCACTACCGGCATTCCCTCGAAAAGTCGGAGTCGTGACGAGCCCGGAGGGGGCGGCCATCCGCGACATCCTGAAGATCCTGCGAAGGCGCGCGCCGCAGATAGCGGTTCTGATTTATCCCGTGAAGGTGCAGGGCGAAGGTGCCGCCGCCGAGATCGCTGCCGGCATACGCTGGATGGGGGCCAACAGCGGATGCGATCTCATCGTTGCCGGCCGGGGTGGAGGGTCGATCGAGGATCTCTGGGCATTCAACGAGGAGATCGTCGCGCGCGCGATCGCCGACTGCCCGCTGCCGGTGATCTCTGCCGTCGGGCACGAGAAGGACTGGCTGCTCACGGATCTCGTCGCTGATGTGCGGGCTCCGACCCCGTCGGGGGCCGCGGAGATTCTGGCCAAATCGCGCGAAGAGATTGGTGAACGGATCGCCAAGCTGCTGGTCCAGATGTCGAGCTCGCTTTCGCGCACGGTCTCGGCGCGGCGCGAGCGGCTGTTCGCGCTGAAGGACCGGCCAGGGTTCAGGCGAGTCCTGAGCAGCATGAGCCAGCTCATTCAGAGAGTCGAATCGCTCCGGGTTTCTTCGCACGATGCCGTCAGGAGGAAGGTGGAGCAGGGGAGAAGAAGGCTCGCGGCGGAGCGGGTGGCCCTGGAACGGAGCAGCCCGCGCGCGATCTTGGAAAGGCGCGTCCAGCTCGTGCGATCGTTCCTCTCGCGCCTGCCTCTGCTGGTCTCCAAGACTCTCGATGCAAGGCGCCAGAGGGCCGGGGAACTGCGCACCGTGCTCATGGCTCGCGCCCCGGTCACCGCGATCGCGCAGCGTCGCGAGCGGGTGGGACATCAGGGGAAGCTACTCGCCGGTGCCATGATGGCCGTTCTGGAGGAGCGGCGGACTCGTCTGCTCCGCGCTCAACTGGTCCTGGACGCGCTGGGACCCCTCAAAGTCCTCGAGCGCGGGTATAGCATCTGCTTCCGAGAGGGTCGCAGGGGGGTCGTGAAGGACGCGTCGACGGTGGCGACGGATGAACGGCTCGAGATCCAGTTGCACGTCGGGAGCATCGAAGTCGTCGTCAAACCGGGCACGTGAAAGGAGTGCGATGGGAAAACAAATCACGTTCGAAGAGGCGCTGCAGCAGCTCGAAGCGGTCGTCAAGAAGCTGGAGAAGCCGGATCTTCCGCTGGAGGAGAGCATCAGGCTCTTTGAGGAGGGGATGAAGTTGAGCGAGGTCTGCAGCACAAAGCTCGACAGCGCACAGCAGCGTGTGGAGATTCTGCAAAAACAGGCGTCGGGTGAATTGAAACCGGCGCCCTTCGAGGGCGCGTCAGTGGATGAGCCCGAGCAGGAGGACAAGGAGACGCCGTTTTGAAGCTTGACATCGAATCGTATCTGAATCGCCAGCGAGACAGGATCGATCAGGCTCTCGACGGCCTCCTGCGACCGGTCGACGAGGATGGCGACCTGGTCGAGGCCATGCGGTACAGCCTCATCGGAGGCGGCAAGCGCCTGCGCCCGATCCTTTTTCTCGCGACGCTCGAGACCTTCCGAAAACGTGGATCCTCTTTCATGCCCTTTGCATGCGGGCTCGAGTGCATCCATACCTATTCGCTCATCCACGATGATCTGCCCGCGATGGACAACGACGACATGAGGCGGGGCCGGCCCACTTGCCACGTCGTCCACGGCGACGCGCTCGCGATCCTCGCCGGAGACGGCCTGCTGACTCTCGCCTTCGAATTGATGGCCGGCCGGAGAGTGCCCGCTGGGGAGGCGGAGCGCAGGCTGGGTGCGATCGCCGAGGTTGCGCGAGGCGCGGGCTGCCACGGGATGGTTCGAGGGCAGGCGATGGATATCTACTACGAAGATAGAGAAGTCGAGTCGCCCGTGCTGCGCACCCTCCACCTCTGCAAGACGGCCGCGCTCATCGAAGCATCGGTTGTCTCGGCCGCGATCCTGGCGGGAGCCGAGGCGGGCGAGGTACGCTCTATCCGCCGCTTCGGCCGGTCTCTCGGCCTCACCTTCCAGATCGTCGACGACGTCCTCGACGTCGTGGGCGACGAGGACATCACGGGCAAGCGCCTTCGCAAGGACGAATCCAAAGCGACCTATCCTTCGATGTATGGTGTCGAAGGGGCGCGCATCCTCGCGAGAAAGGAAAATGATGCCGCGATTGCGGCACTCTCGCGCCTGAAGCGTGATACCGGTGTCCTCAGCGCCATTGCCAACTACGCACTCCACCGACAATCGTAGTGCCCGGATGTACCGGTTGCATAGTATTTCGCGGCCATGTGAGGTGCGAGCGTTTCTGACAGAGGAGCCAGTGCTGGGTGCTAGGTGCTGGGTGCTCCCGAGCCGCCGCCTCAGCACTCAGCACCCAGCACTCAGCACCCAGCACGCGACGCCGGCCGATCGCGCTCTGCCGGTCGCCTGCGGTCATAAGGCTGGTAGCTGGACACTGCGCTAGCGATGTCCCCGACCCGACCGACTCGACAGCGCCTGGATGAGCTTCTGGTCGAACGCGGGGTGGTATCGACTCGGGCACGGGCACGGGCTCTTGTCATGGCCGGCAAGGTCCTGGTCGACGGGCGGGCGGCAGTCAAGGCGGGACATCCGTACTCGCGGGATTGCAAGCTGGAATTGAAGACCCCGGACCATCCTTACGTGAGCCGCGGCGGGGTGAAGCTGGCGGGGGCGCTCGATCGTTTCGGCATCGATGCCGCCGGCCTGGTCTGTGCGGATATCGGCTCCTCGACGGGAGGCTTCGTTGACTGCCTGCTCCAGCGACGTGCTCGGCGTGTCTTCTCCGTGGACACCGGAAATGTGCTCGATCAGAAGCTGCGTGCGGACGGCCGGGTGAAGTACCTCGCGGACACAAATGCGCGGTATTTGCGCGAGGGGCAGCTGGAGGAGCCGGTGCAGCTTCTGACGATGGATCTGTCCTTCATCTCGGTGACGAAGGTGATCCCGGTCCTGATCCCCTTCATGGCCGATGCCGGGCGGCTTGTTGTGCTGGTGAAGCCGCAGTTCGAGGCGGGACGTGCGGACGTTGGGAAGGGCGGGGTCGTGCGGGATGTGGAGACTATTCGACGTGTCCTGATCGAGGTATGCCGGTGCGCTCACGCGCTCCACCTCTCGATTCGCGGGCTCTGTGAAAGTCCCATTCGAGGAGCTGAGGGTAACCGTGAGTTTTTTCTCTGTTTGCTCCACAGACCCGTGGACGCCATGGAGATCGACCCCGTTGCCGCGATCGATTCAGTACTTGCGGTGGAGGAATGAGCCCCCAAGCCTGCAGGCTCGATGTGGGCCGTGTTGAATCCGCCATCGCGACTAGATAGACTCCGTTTTGTAAGCTGATCGACATCCGAAGGGCAAGGACCCGGCAACGGGCGAGGGAAAATGACGGCGGAATCTCGGGGAAGCGGAACGGACGTGGTGGCTTCCAGTGGTTCGGAAGCGGGACGGATGCCGTTGTTCAAGGCCGTGAAGGCTGTGGGGATTACGGTGAAGCCGCATGCGGAGCGCGCCGAGCACGCATTGAAGCGCCTGCTCCCATGGCTCGAAGCCCGCAGCATGGGTATCTGCCTGGATACCGGTTGCGCCCGTGTCCTGGGGCGATCCGATGGCCTCGCGCTGGAGGAGATCGCGGAGCGATCCGATCTGATCATCGTGCTCGGTGGAGACGGGACGCTTCTCGCGGCGGCGCGTCACGCGGCTGTCCGCGGTGTGCCCGTGCTCGGAGTCAATCTCGGGAGTCTCGGGTTTCTCACCGAGGTCCCTCTCGAGGAGATGGAAGAGACTCTGGAGGCGTTCGAGCGAGGGGAGTGCAGGGTGAGCACACGGATGATGCTCGAAGCCCGCGTCGGGGACACCGGCTATGTCGTCCTCAACGACGCCGTTGTACACAAGTCCACGCTCGCACGAATCGTCGAGTTCGACGTGCGCGTGGACGGCCGCTTCATGTCGCGATTCCTCGCCGACGGCCTCATCTGTTCGACCCCCACCGGATCGACAGCCTATTCACTCGCCGCCGGAGGCCCGATCCTTTCGCCCGACATCGCCGCGCTGCTGCTGACACCCGTCTGCCCACACACCCTGACCCATCGGCCCCTCGTTCTCCCCGGTGAGTCCAGGATCGAAGTGCGGCTCATGACACCGCGCGACGACGTCTTCCTGACTCTCGATGGACAGCGTGGACACCCGCTCGCGACCGGCCAGACCTTCACGATCACCCGTGCCGCCTGTTCGCTCTCACTCGTCCAGTCCGTCCACAAGAGTCACTACGACATCCTGCGCGGAAAGCTGAAATGGGGGCAGAGGTGATGGGAGCACCTCAGCCGCTTGGGATCGATGCTCCCCACATCCTTCAGGTTCCGCTCTGATGGGATCCCGACGCGCCGGTCCTGCGGGAGGAGAGGAATGGTGGGCTTCCTGAGAGAGAAGACCTCGATTCAGCGCGCCGTGCCCGGGTACGCGGTGCCCGGGGGACGCGTGATGATCATGGGATCCGGCTTCAACGGACGGCTCGGCAACGCCGCCTGCCTCGATGTCAACGGATCCGCAGCACCCATCTCTTGCGCCCGGAGCAAGATGCTGACGATCACGATCCCGGAAGATATAACCCCGGGCGCAGCGCACATGGTGATCGGTGGCGAGGCCTTTGAGAATGTCGGGCTTCGGATTGCGACGGTATTTGCGCGAGACGTGCATCCCGTGGACAACCCCGTTGTCGGAGCGGATGGCTACATCTACACAACGTTCAGCGGTCCTCGCGGTGAAAAGACGGCAGTATCGGTGTTTCGGATCAGCCCGGACGGCAGGTGCGAATCCTACCTTACCGACATCATGAATCCGACCTCCCTCGCGTTCGGGCCTGACGGCGCGCTGTACGTCTCAAGCCGTTTTACGGGATCTGTCTACCGGGTCGGCTCACCCACGGATGTCTCCGTCTACGCCGAAGGCCTCGGGACGGCCACCGGGATTGTTTTCGACCGGCGTGGGAATCTTCTGGTAGGAGACCGGTGCGGGACGATCTTCTGCGTCGGGCCCGATCGCAAGGTTGTTCCTCTGGTCACCATTCCCCCCTCGGTGGCGGCGTTTCACTTGTGTATCGGCCCGGACGAATCGCTCTACATCACAAACCCTGATATCTCCACATATGACGCGGTCTTGCGGGTCGCGCCCGACGCTTCGGAGGCCGAGGTCTTTTATCCCGGCATCAAGAGGCCGCAGGGGATGGCGTTCGACAGTGAGGGCAACCTGTATGTGGCGAAGGCGATGGCCGGTGACAGTGGAATCATCAAGATTTCACCGCGAGGACAGGCGACAATGATCGTGTCGGGCCCCGTCCTGGTCGGTCTCGCACTGGACCAGTCAGGAAATATGTTCCTGGCCGGCACGAGCATGATTTACATGCTCCCGATAGGCGCGAAAGCGCTGCACGGCGCCTTGACTTGAGGTTTCGCACAACCTAATATCAGTTTAGCTGACGCTCTGAAGGGGGATTCGTAATGGGGACTGTGAATAAGGTGATTCTGCTAGGCAACCTGGGTCAGGATCCGGAGATCAGATACACGCAGGCGGGCACCCCCGTTGCGAATCTGAATATCGCCACGAACGAAAGAATCAGGAAGCGGGATGGGAGCGTCGTCGAGACCACGACGTGGCATCGCGTCGTGCTGTTCGGGAGAATGGCGGAGATCGCCAAAGAAAACCTCGCCAAGGGCAAGAAGGTCTACATCGAAGGCCGCATCAGCACCCGCGAGTACATGGACAAGGAAAACATCAAGCGGCTGAATTTCGAAGTGATTGCCAACGAATTGAAGCTGGTCGCGCCGCGCAACAACCACAGGCCCGGTGGTCATCACGAGCACGTAGATCACGACGAGGGCGATGTCGACTTTGGCTCCGATGACCTCATGCCTGAGTAAGTTCCAAGTTCAAGGTTTCCAGGACGGGGCGGCCGCGGAATAGCGAAGCACTGGTGCCACCTGACGGACTGGCTGCGGAAGTGCAGGCAGGGCGCTCGGGTCGAAGTGAATGGATGAAATCGATCGGTGGGTCCTGAGCTCCAGGATCCCTCGCCGCGCCGACCCCTTGAGCCGGTAGCGAAGCAGCCGCCTTCGTCGCCGGCCGGTCCGGCTTTTGAACTTTGAACTTTGAACTTTGAACTTGAAACTTCCGGTCAGGTTGACTTCCCCATCCCGCCGTACGATATTGATGATGGAAGATGGGGAGGGAGCCGTGTTCCCGTTAGGGTTCATGGACCGAGATCGCGGCGGCGAAAATATCCGTCCGGCTGCTGTGGCTGGCGCGTTTTATCCGGGAAGTCGCGCTGCCATCAGGCAGATGGTACAGAGGTACCTGCAGATGGCCGAGCCTGCCTGGGAGGGTCCGTTGCGCGCGATTGTGGTGCCGCATGCGGGGCTGATCTATTCCGGATGGGTCGCTGCGTACGCCTACGCGCTTCTCAAGGGACGGCCCTTCTCGACGGTGTTGATGGTCGGCCCGGCTCACTACGCCACGCCCTATCGCGGATTCGCTCTGTACACACATGGCGCGTTCGAGACGCCTCTGGGGCGGATCCCCGTGGAGACCGGTGCCGCAGAGGCTCTCCTGCGCTCCGGCGACGAGTTCGCTCATCGACCCGAAAACCACAGGCACGAGCACTCTCTCGAGGTACAGCTGCCGTTCCTCCAGGAGATGCTCTCAGGCCTCCGGATCACGCCGGTCCTGATGACGAGCCAGCATGCGAGCAGATGCCACAGACTCGCCGACGCCATCGCCACAGTCTGGAACGAGTCCACACTCCTGCTGGCGTCCACCGACCTTTCGCACCATTATCCGAAGGAGGTCGCAGCCAGGATGGATGGGCGCGTCTGCCGGTTGATCGACGCTTTCGATCTGGAGGGGCTCGAAGCCGCACTCGCCTCAGGCGATGTGGAAATGTGCGGAGGAGGGCCGGCACTGGCGGTCATGCTGGCCGCGAGGAAACTCGGATGCACCAAGGCCCGCGTCCTCCAGCACGCGGACTCCTCCGACTCCTCCGACGGGCACGGGGATACGTCGGATGTGGTCGGGTATCTGGCGGCGGCCGTGGGGTAGGAGTTTGAAGTTCCAAGTTCAAAGTTCAAAGTTTCCAGGACGGAATGGCCGCCGACGAACGGAGCACGGGTGGCATCGAACAGACCCCTTCCTGCCTTCCTGAGAGGTGCTCGGAAAGGTCTTGCAGCGTGCCTGGGTCTTGCCTGTTTGGTTGCGGCTCCGCCGCGTTAGGTCTACCCCCCCTCGCCCGAGAGCAGGAGGAGAGTCCGCTCGGCACGCGGAGACCGCGCGGGAGGGTCTGACGTTTCCCGGCGTCATTCGATATCGTCCGGGATCTCCGGGCTAATAGCTAACGGCTAGCGGCCAAAGGCTACTTGGCGAGATAGTCAAGCGCGAGCGCGCACATGGCCTTGACTCCAATCGGGATCGCATCGTCGTCCGCGTCGAAGAGCTCTGTGTGGAGGGCGTGGGTGAGTCCCTTGGCTTCGTTGCGGACGCCCAGATGGAAGTAGACGGCGGGCACCTTCGACGCAAAGTGCGAAAAATCCTCGGCCACCATATGCGGCGGGGATTCGATCACGTGATCGGGGCCGAAGTATTTGACGAAGGTCTTCCGGGTGAACTCGGCCAGCCTGGGATCGTTCACGACCATCGGCGCCGCTGTCGTGAGCTCGAAGATATAGGTGGCGCCGAACGCACCACATGCCGACGAGACGATCTTCTCCATCCGCGCCTTGATGTCATCGCGCTGAGCCGCGTCCAGGGTTCGGACTGTGCCGGAGAGACGCACGGAGCCGGCGACGATGTTGAAACGGTTGCCGCCCTCGATGATCCCGACCGAAAGCACCGCGGGTTTCGTCGCATCCTGCGTGCGTGTAATGAGCGACTGGAACTGCAGGATGATCTGGGCCGCGATCGGAATCGGATCGACCCCCTTGTGGGGAAACGCCCCATGCGCTCGCTGACCGGTGACGGTGATGTCGAACGTATCAGCCTCGGCCATGTCCGAGCCGGGGCGGACCGTGAGGATTCCCGTGTCGTAGTCCGGATCGTCGTGAAGCGCGAAGGCCGCGGCCACAGGCGGGTCGTCCAGCACGCCCTCCTTCACCATCAGGGACGCCCCGCCTTCTTCGCCGGAGGGCGGTCCCTCTTCGGCTGGCTGGAACACGAGCTTCACCGAGCCGTGCAGTTGGTTGCGCATCTGCGCGAGCACCTTCGCCGCTCCCAGGAGAACAGCCATGTGGAGATCGTGTCCGCACGCATGCTTCACGCCGGGATTCAGTGACCGATACGCCAGGTCGTTCTTTTCGTCGATAGGCAGCGCGTCGATATCGGCACGCAGCAGAACGCAGGGACCCGGTTTGGCTCCCTGGATCAACGCCACCACACCGGTCTTCGCCACGCCTTCGCGTGGTTCAAGGCCGATCGATCGTAGGTAGCCGGCAATGAGCTTTGCCGTTTCGACCTCGCGATTGGAAAGCTCGGGATGAGCGTGAAGCTGCCGTCGAATCTCCACAAGCTTCGGAAGCTCGCGAGCGATCTGAGAGTCGAGGTCGTCTCCTGGCACCACGGGCGCGGATATGACCATCGTGGAGAGTATTGCGACCGCGGCTTTCAACGCGAAGCGCCATCTGCTTTCGATCTTTGAGACCATTTATCAACCCCCTGCCGCGACACCGGCGGCCGCGGCGTCGTCGGCCTGGAGGACGATCAGGTACCATCCAAGCATGACCATGAGCGCAAGGTGGGGCATCCGCCAGGCCGAATCGTCCACCGACACGACTGCGGCACGACGCAGGAAGCGTGGCTTCATCCTGAATGTCACCATCGGCCGGTTGTCGGGACCAAGGAAGGCCCATTCCGATTTCCAGAAATTAGTGCTGGCGAAAGGCACCGCCTGCCCGTCCTCCAGGCGCAGCGTCCCCTTGCCGCCCCAGCCCATGTCGACACCGACGATATCGACATTCTTGCCCTTGGAGCGAACCGTGACGCGGGGATGCAGGAACCCGGCGCGTTTGAATGTCCATGCTCCATCGGCACATTCGGCGGCCGCCAGAGAGCCCAACGCCTTGACCCAGGTGAGGCTCCCGATCAGATCCTTGCGGCCCCTGAGCTCGTAGCTCCTGTTGAACGCCTTCGGCTGGATCCACTCGAGTGGAGCGCCCTGCAGATCAGCGAGCTTCTTCATTTCGCCCTCCTTGCACAATCGGCCGATGCCGATCCACCCACCATGCCCAGATAAGGAATACGATTCCTACATTGTTGCCGATCGCCATCGCCCTCTCGCTCGGTGGCGGTGGCCCGAAGATGCTGGCGAAGTACAGCACGGTCAGGACGAGGACCAGACCCCAGTGGGCCGCGCTGCCGACGCGGTCTTTGGCCGTCGTCGCGCGCGTGTACAGAATAACCGCAGGCACGAACATGGCTAGCTCGACCGCCATCGTTCCCCCCTTGGAATCCCAGAGTCCCAACCCGACGAAGGGTCCGTCAGCGAGGAGGGGCATGTCTTGCCGGTGGGAGACGAAGTCGAGCACCCAGTGGCTGAGGACCGCGAGCGCCAAGATCGGTGCCCCAGCCCGATCTCCCCGGAGAACATACCAGGATGCGCCGACCACGATCGACCAGCCGATCGCCGCGATGAGGCTGTGTGAAATCGGATAGGAGAACTCCAGAGGCATCACTCTCCCGCCGCCCGGCACGATGCGAACGCTCTCGGCGCCGAAAAGAAGCAGCAGGGAGAAAAGCACGTCCAGGAATGTCGCCGCAAGAAGCAGCCAGCCCAGCGACACCCGTGGGGCAAGGGTTTTTCCCGCGTAGCCGACCGCAACGTGGCCGATGAACATCCTAATGCGGACCAGCCGCAACCAAACCGGGTGGCGGCGCCCCACGGTCTGGCCGCCCCGGACTCCTCTTAGGAAAGCAGGAAGTTAGGAAGGCAGGAAGGGGTCTGTTCGATGCCACCCTGAGCTCCGGAGATGACGGCTCCGTTCCTGCATTCCTCCCTTCCTGCTTTCCTGAGAGGGGGTTCGGAGGATCTCGCCCTCTCGAGAGTCTTGCCATTTCGTGTCAACACGCAACTTGTAAGA
>JACPPM010000235.1 GCA_016191015.1 Acidobacteriota bacterium
AGATTTCACAGATTGACTCGCAGATGTCGCCGATTGCTTCGCGCCGACCCGAGAGTGAGGAGCAAGTTGCTCGTCGGTCGAATGCTGGAAGAATCTGCGTAATCTGCGCGGAAATCTCCGCCATCTGCGGTTTCGCACGGAACGGCCTCGCCCGAGTCGGCGCCTCGACTTTGCCGCAGCCCTGCCGGACCTCTTGGCGGAGCTTGACAATTCGCTGGGTATCGCCGTACTCTGACGGGCTGGCGCGTCGGGCCGGAGGCGCGCCAAAGGGTCGAACCTGCTGATTTTGTTGGCAGGCAAAGAGGAAAGTCCGTCGCCGAGGTGTGCCAGATGATTCATTTGGGGTTGGATATCGGGTCGGTAAGCGCGAAACTCGCCGGGGTGGGCGATGCTGAAGACCTCGAGCTGATCCGTAAGCTCGAATCGATCGGGGATACATTCTTCCCGGTGAAAGAGCCCTCAGCCACCGGAGCCGGGGCTGTTTTCGTGGCGGACTACCGGCGCATCAAGGGTGATCCGGCCCGCACGGCGGCAGAGCTGCTTGAGGAGCTCCTCGTGGTTATCCCGCGCGAGCAGATCGGCGGGATCCGCCTGACTGGATCGGGGGGAGGATCGGTCGGAAAACAGCTTGATGCCCCATACGAAAATGACTTTCGCGCGATCGCGAAGGCCATTGGCGTTTTGCACCCGGAAGTGCGCACGGTTTTCGAGATGGGCGGCGATACGTCGAAGTATCTGCTTGTCGAACCCGGCGAGGATGGCGCGGGGATTGCCGACTACGAGAAGAACGGAGACTGCGCCGCCGGGACGGGGTCGTTCATGGACCAGCAAGCGTCGCGGCTGCTCTACAACATTGAAGAGGTCGGCGACATCGTGATGACGGCGGGCGCGCCCGCGACGATCGCCGGCCGCTGTTCGGTCTTTGCGAAGTCCGACATGATCCATGCGCAGCAGAAGGGGTTCACGCCGGCGCAGATCCTGAGGGGACTGTGCGAAGCCGTCGTGCGCAATTTCAAGGGGAGCATCGTCAAGGGGAAGCCTGTTGTGCCCGTCGTCGCGTTCATTGGTGGTGTCGCGGCGAACAAGGGTGTGGTGCAGGCGATGCGCGACCTGTTCAAGCTGGCCGAGCAGGACCTCATCGTGCCGCCTGCCTATGCCTGGATGGGAGCGATCGGCGCGGCGATGATCTCGGCCGAGGTCGATCTGCCCGAATCGTCGCGGGCTCCGTGGCTGACGGGTCTCGACATCAACCTCGGCGGCTCGGCCGAAGACCTTCCTCGCACCGACCCGCTAGTCATGGACCAGGTGATCCTCCTCCGCGACCGGGCAAAGCCGTATTCCTTCGAAGGAAGGAAACTGCCGATCGACGTCTATCTCGGCATCGACATTGGTTCGGTGAGCACGAACCTGGCGGTCGTCGACGATCACGGGGATTTGGTTCATGAGATCTACATCCGGACGGAATCGCGCCCGATCGAGGTCGTCAACAAGGGGCTGCGAGAGATCGAGGAGTTGATCGGGCCGAAGATCGTCATTCGAGGCGTCGGGACGACGGGGTCGGGGCGGGAGCTGGTCGGCGAGCTGATTGGCGCCGATACTGTCAACGACGAGATCACGGCCCATAAGACCGGCGCGGAATACGTGGCGCACCACGTGTTGGGCTCGCGGGTCGACACGATCTTCGAGATCGGTGGGCAGGACTCCAAGTTCATCAGTATCGAGGATGGCGTGGTTGTTGATTTCGCGATGAACGAGGCGTGCGCTGCGGGGACGGGGTCGTTTCTCGAGGAGCAGGCCGAACGGCTCGGGATCAAGATCAAGGGTGAGTTCGCCGCCATGGCACTCTCCTCCACGCAGCCGATCCGCCTCGGCGAGAGATGCACGGTGTTCATGGAGAAGGAGCTCGTGCCGTATCTCCAGAAGGGCGCGACCAAGGAGGACCTCGTCGCGGGCCTCGCCTACTCGATCGCGCTCAACTACCTCAACCGCGTCGTGCGCGGCCGTCGAATCGGAGAGATCGTCTACTTCCAGGGCGGCACGGCCTACAACGACTCCGTGGCGGCTGCCTTTGCGACCGTCCTGAACAAGCCGATCATCGTGCCGCCCCATAACGGCGTGATTGGTGCCATCGGAATGGCGTTGCTCGCATGCGAGAAAATCACGCGCACCGGGCGTGCAACGACCTTCAGGGGGTACAGGCTCGAAGCGGTCGAATACACGATCCGTTCGTTCACTTGCAAAGCCTGTTCGAACTACTGCGACATGCAGGAGTTTACGGTCGAGGGCAACAAGACGTTCTGGGGCGACAAGTGTTCGGATCAATTCCGCAAGCGAGCCAAGGTCGAAAAGCTGCCGATCATCCCCGATCTGGTTGGGTTGCGGGAAAAACTCCTCATGGGCAACTTCCATGAGAACCGCAACGGGCGGCCGACCGTTGGCATTGCGCGCAGCATGTACTTCTATGACCGATTCCCGTTCTATAGAGCGTTTTTCCAGGAGATCGGATGGGACGTGATCCTGAGCGGGCCGACGAGCAAGCAGGTGGCCGCGGCGGGAGTTGACGCGGCCGTTTCCGAGCCGTGCTTCCCGGTGAAAGTGGCGCACGGTCACCAGGCTGAGCTGATTCAGAAGGGGGTCGACTGGATCTTCGTCCCGAACCTGATCAACTCCGAGACGCCTTTCACCCAGGTGGGGTCACATCTCTGTCCGTGGGGACAGACATTGCCGTTCGTCCTCGCGTCCGCGGGGACGTTTGCAGACGATCGCGATAAGATGCTCGCACCGAGCCTCCATTTCCGCGAGGGCAAGGAATCGATCGCACGGGAGCTCTATGAGTTCTTCGGGAAGCGATTCGGCTTTTCACGCAAGCGGATCGATGATGCGACCGAGAAGGCGCATGTGGCGCAGCAGCAGTTCTGGACCGCGCTCAGGCAGGCCGGGCGCGAAGCGTTGGAGGCTCTTGAGGCGGCGCAAGAGCCCGGCGTTGTGCTGGTCGGGCGCGCGTACAACATGAATGATCGTGGTGTGAATCTGAGTGTGCCCTCAAAGCTCCGCGACTACTATGGGGTCAACGTGATCCCGATGGACTTTCTCGCGCTCGACGACATCGACATCAGCGATGTGAATGATGCCATGTTCTGGAACTACGGGCGCAAGATCCTGCAGGCAGCAAAGGTCGTCCGGCAAAAGCCGAACCTGCACATCGTCTACATCACGAACTTCAAGTGCGGCCCGGATTCGTACATCAAGCACTTCGTGCGGGACGCGTCGGGAAAGCCGTATCTGACGCTCCAGTTTGACGGGCACGCCAACGACGCCGGAGTGATGACGCGATGCGAAGCGTATCTGGACAGCAAGGGCTTCCTGCGTCGCTGGAACCAGTCCATCGCCGTGTGATCAGGCGGACCGGACGGGGAACGAGGTAACATCAGATGAGTGGGAATAACGGCAATCGGATGAATGGTCGGACGGTGCTGATTCCGCGGATGAGCGATGAAGGGGCCGTGACTTTCGCGGCGGCGTTCCGGTCAGTGGGGATCAAGGCTGAGGCTGTGGCCCCATCGAACGCCCGATCGCTTGAGCTCGGCGCTCGCCACACCTCCGGCGACGAGTGCTACCCGGAGAAGGTGACGCTCGGCGATTTCCTGCGCGCCATCGACGAGGTTGGCGCCGACAAGGTCGCCTTCTTCATGCCGACCGCCGACGGCCCGTGCCGCTTCGGCCAGTATGCGCCGTATCTCCGCAAGGTTCTGCGCGACATGGGGCACGAAAGTATCCCGGTCGTGTCGCCGACGAGCTCGAACGGCTACGACGGGCTGACCGAGCACGCCGGGGAGCTCGTGCGCACCGCCTGGCGCGCTCTCGTCTCAGCTGATGCCGTCCGCAAGTTGCGATTGAGATTCCGCCCGTACGAGCAACACAAGGGTGATACCGACAGCGCAGCCGAAGCGTCCCTGGACGATCTGTGCCGCGTGCTTGAACGACAGAATCTGGATCAGAAGGCGCGGATGAAGGAGCTGGTCGCGGCGATGGAGCGGACTCGCGACCGTTTCCAGAGCGTCACGATGCGGCAGGAAGTGCGCCCACTCGTCGGTGTCGTCGGGGAGATTTTCTGCCGCCTCTCTAATTTCAGTAACGAAGACGTTATCAGAAAGATCGAAGACCACGGTGGCGAGTGCTGGTTGTCGGACGTGACCGAGTGGGTCTGGTATACGAACCAGCAGCACGAGGAGCGTCTCGTCAACGAAGGACGGAAGTTCTCGGGTGCGATGCTGAAGGCCAAGATCAAGGGCGCCGTGCAGAGACGCGACGAGCACAAGCTGCTGCATCCTATCCATCACCTGCTGGTCGGTCGGGAGGAGCCGCACGGTGTCGAGGATGTGCTCGAGCGGAGCCGGCCATACCTGCCTCACACTGGGGCGCTAGGAGAAATGGTACTGAGCGTCGGGAAGGCGATCTACCTGCACGAGAAGGGCGCAGCCGGAATCGCCGACATCAGCCCATTCACCTGCATGAACGGCATCGTGTGCGAGGCGATCTACCCACGCGTCAGCGCGGATCAGGGCGGAATCCCGATCCGAGTCTTCTACTTCGACGGCACGCAAAAATCGATCGAGCAGGAAGTCGGCATATTCCTGCAGCTCGTGAAGAACTATCAGAGAAAGCAGCTCGATGCGAAAGGGCTCAAGGGCGTGCTGAAGACAACCGCGCCGCAGTGGGGAGTCGATCAGAGAACGTAGAGCCGAAGCTCTGAGCCGAAGCTCTGAGCGAAGCGAAGAGGCCCCCGGTATCCTGGCGAATCAATCCAACAGCCACAGAACGTGAGACTGGTGGCATCAATGCAACATGCAAAATGCGGGCCGCGATGCCCGGCTCTCCTCATGTGCCGTTTGCCCCTGACCCGTGACTTCCCCGTCGGCCAGGCATGAAGCGTGGGCGTAGGACAAGCCGAAGTCCACACATTGGGCTTCTCGAATCGCGAGTGGGCAGGGACGCTCGAGATCTTGCGAGCCTATCGGATTGAGCGCCTCATCGATATCCGCACGGTGCCGAAGTCGAGGCACACGCCGCAGTACAACAGCGATCAGCTCGCCTGGCTCCTCCCCGAGCTGGGCATCGAGTACTATCACCTGAAGGCGTTGGGAGGGTTCCGCAAGCCGAAGCAGGATGACCCCACCAACGCCGGCTGGCGAAACGAAAGTTTCCGCGGCTTCGCGGACTACATGCAAACACAGGAGTACGCTGAGGCGCTCGCGCACCTGATCACGCTGTTCAAAGAAAGGCGCTCAGTTTATGCCTGCACGGAAGCCGTCTTCTGGCGCTGCCATCGCTCGCTCGTCTCCGACGCCCTCCTGATACGCGGGCACGAAGTCGGCCACATCTTCTCAGCCACCAAGTGCGACCCACATCGCCTCACATCGTTCGCACGTGTGGAAGGCGCGCGTGTGACCTATCCGGGGCCCCCCGGCGATTGAGACCTCCTCTCCGCCCGCTGTGCAGAGCTCATTCTCCGGAGGGGTGTCAGGCAGCCGACCCGGAGCGCTCACGAGCAGTCCGGAAGGAAACAGAACCGCGATCCTGATGACCCGAATCCCTTAGTGTCCAGGGAATTGAGTGTTGACACGAAATGGCTAGAACTTGTTCAGCGCAGAGGCGCAGAGGACGCAGAGAAGAGGTACCCCTCTGCCCACTCCGCACCTCTGCGGTGGGACAACATGCCCATAAACCCGCGCTGCTTGGTTGCGGCTCCGCCGCGTTAGGCACCTTAGCGCGCTGTCCTTACCAACATGTTGTCAGCTATGGGTGAGGCATCCGGCGTCCAAACCACCAAGACTCCCGAGGCACCAAGCCGCACCAACGGGCAAAACGATCCGCTTGGTGGGTCCTGGTGTCTTGGTGACTTTGGGGTATGGCGGATTTCGGCTGCGAGCGAAGCGGACCGGACGCTCTCTCGCGCGGTGGTCACCGTATGGTGGTAAATGTATACTCCTGACGCGCGTCTGGTCCATGGCTGCGGATTTCGCTCAAGATTGATTCCCGCCATGATTCCTGGACCGGTTCGTCGAGGGAGCTCAGGAAATGATGTTCGGAGCCCGGTGCTCCAAATGTCTCCTGCGTCACGGAAACGTAGTAGTCATCGAAAACCGCGAAGGCGCCCCCACTAGCTTGGGTCTGGGGAACGGGGTTCCCCTGGTTCGACCCACTCGATTGAGCATCGTGGTCTCCCGGAGATCCGGTCCTGTCGGCGCCGAGTCGGGGATTGACGGCCTCCCGTCGTGAATCCGTCTCCTCGGGTTCGCCCCTCCATGCGTAACCGCGTGTCACCAGCCATTGGGGGTCTATTCCGGCACTCAAGACGTTCACCGAGAGGACGAGAATGATCAGAATCAGGACGGCGCCAGGGCATCTCACTTATGTTCTCCTCCCCGTCAATCATAGCAGAAACAGTCAGCTGACCGTTCGGTTTCCGGCTCAGGCCGAGGACCGCTAAACGTCGCGGGAGGTCAGAGACGGCTTCGCGCCGGCCCGAGAGTGAGGAGGAGGTTGCTCGTCGGTTGAAGGCTGGACGAATCTGCATAATTTGCGCGGAAATCTGCGCCATCTGCGGTTTCGTACGGAACGGACACGCCCAGATCGGCACCTCGACTTTGCCGCAGCCCTGCTCGCCCGATCGCGCATGTTGACTCAAGCCGCGGGAACGCCTACCATGAACGCATGCTATCGATGGACTACTCGACCACTGTGCGCGCACATCTGATCCTCCTGCTGGCCTTGCTCGGTGTCCCTGCGCTCGCGCAGGAGCGCCCTCTTCCAGAAGCGGAGGCCTTTCTCGGGCAGGTGCGCCAGCGGCTCCAGACAGACGAGCAGCGCCAGAGCGGATACGTCTACCTGGAGACGCGGCGCGACCTGAAGCTGGACAAGTCAGGGAAGCCGACGCGAGAAACCGTGAGGGTGTCCGAGAGATACCCCCGTCTGCCCGGCGAGGCGCGCTGGAGCCGCCTCATCTCCGAGAACGGCAAACCGGTGCCCCCGGCCGAGCTCGACAAGCAGGACCGCGAGCGGCAGAAGAAGGTGCTGGAGTACGTGCGCAAGCTCGAGAAGCAGACCGACAAGGATCGAGAGGAGCAGGCTCGCGAGCTGGAGAAGGAGCGTCGCGAGAGTGAGGCGACTGTAGAGGATGCGTTCCGGGTGTACGACATTCGCATGCTGGGCCGCGAGGCGATCGAAGGACACGACACGATCGTTTTTTCTCTGACACCTCGGCGGGGCGTGAAGCCGCGCACGGGGGAAGGGAAGATGCTGCAGCACTTGGCGGGCAAGGCCTGGATCAGCGAATCGGATTACGAGCTGGTACGGTTGGAAGTGGAAGCGCTGGACACGGTTTCGATCGGCTTTGGCCTCTTTGCGCGCATCCATGCGGGCTCGCGCTTGGCGTTTCAGCGGCGCAAGGTGAACGGCGAGGAATGGCTGCCCGCGAGCGCCAGCTACACCGTCAGCGCGCGCATGATGCTGCTCATATCCGTGCGCGTGGCTGCCGTGTCCGAGTTCTCGGACTACCGCAAGTTCACGGTCGAGACCGAAACGGCTTACGACCGGCCGAAGTAGCGCCGGACAGGCGCAGTCCTCGACCGGGTCCATTCCAGGCGGTCCACAGAAAGAGACTCCGGCACCGAGCCAAGGAATCGACGAGCGCTGGATGCCGGGGAAACCGTCAAGCGGGTGGTATCCTGACTCGAAATGGCAGAGCTCTCGCGGGAGTATGCCCGTGTCTTGCCTCTACGGTTGCGGCTTCGCCGGGTCACGTCGAGGGGCTGCGCTTGAGAGCGAAGCGATCCTGACCTCGCATGTCCCGGTAGTAGACGATCGCGGCGAAACAAAAGTTGTTCAACGCATAGGCTGTCATGTCGCCGGACGTCTCGTAGGGGTTGCCCATGAGGTGTCCGAAGATGATCTGGATGAGGAAGGCCATGTAGAGTCCGGTCGCGGCGCGAGTGAACAGCCCGACGCATATCGCCAACCCGCAAGCGGTCATGATGATGGGGTTGGCGAATCCTGCCACCCACAGCAGGGCACGCGGCAGATGACCTGCGAACGGCGTCACGTAGAGCTTTTCGGCGAAAGCGACCGGGCCTCCCACCGCGAACATGTTGCTCACCCCCTGCCGCAGTGCGATCAATCCGACGAAGAGCCTGACAAAGAGCGACAACCATTCGTCGCGCCGGCGAAGGAGGGATGGAGTGGGGGGTTTCCACCAACGGTCCAGGCTGAAGCCGTTTCCGGCCTCCGCGAGGACCCAGACACCGGACGCGAGGAGGAACATCGGAACCGAGTTGTTCAAGGTATTGTAGAAGGGGTCTTCGACCAGGAGGATCGCGTGCAGGACAATGATGCCGCCGAGGGTCGTAAAGCTGGCGAGATCCGTCGCGATGCCGAGCAGCAGCGCGATCCCCGACAGCAGGAAAACGCCGCCGAGCAGCATGGCGTACCAGTGCGACCGATCGATGCCTATCCACGGCACGACCTTCTCAGCAGCCTGTATGTAGAAGTGCCAGCCGCTTACATAGGCCAGGCTGCCGAACGTCAGGATCAACCCCAGTGCCCATCGAACCATTAGCGTGAGCCAGGAATTGCCGTCCATGAGTGTGCCCCCTTCTTGAACTGTTCATCCGTCATTCTATAGGCTGAAGGTGTAGGTGTACTTGAGGAGAACGGCACGGCTGTCGCTCACCGGCAAGCCGGCGCGGCCTCCCGTGCGCCCCGTATTCAGCACATCGTTGTAGACGAGGTACAGGTCGACGCCCTCCCGCGGGTTGTAGCGCAGCCGGGCATTGGTGATGACTGCCTTGGTTGCGCTGTTGTACTGCACGAAGGCCGCCGCCGAGAGCTTTGTGCTCATCATGGAGAGCACTCGAACCTTTGCGAGGTGCGTTGTGAGCTCCTGGCCGCGATCCGGGAAAGCGATTCGGTTCACCCGGTAGTCGCCTTGCAGCTGAAGATCCGCACTCAAGCTCCATCGCGGTAGCAGCCGGGCCGAGAGGCGCCAGCCGTCATAGAAGCCGCCGGCGTCCATGCTCAGGCCGGTCGAGAGGGGCCTTCCGTCGGGCGTCCACACCTCGATCCCCATGGAAGCGAACTGGTAGCGACCGCTGGGCACAGCCACAGACTCGGCAATCTCAAAGCCCTCGCGGATGTCGTCCTGCGTGAAGATCGGGAACAGGTAGAGCTCGTACCCGGACTTCGTCTTGACGGACCACTGCGGCGAGAGCTCGGCCGACTCCAAAGATGCATCCGGATTCCTGACGTAGGCGGCTCCGATCAGAGAGAGCTGATGGCTGTAGAGTCGCGACTGGTCGCCCGGGATCCAACCGTATGCCACCTCGCTCCGGACCAATGAGAAATCCCTGCGAGCCTCAAACCCAAGGTCCGGCTCATAGTCCGCGCCGGCCCGAGAATAGGCCCCGTAGTAGCTGAGTCCCTTGTTGGTCCGACGTTGCCAGACGACGCGCAGCCGGGCGGGATCGAAGGAGAGCGGATCGTTGCGAGCACCGTCTTTGAAGGTCTGCGCCCACTTGGCAGTGAGATAGTCATCGCCAAAGAGACGAATCGAGCTGTCCAGGCCGTAGGCCACGTTGTAGTCACCGCTCCGGCCCAGACGGGTGGTGACGATCCCACCCACGTACGAGTAAGGGTTGAACGCCTGACGCTTCACACGGTAGGCCCCGAAATTCTCGGAGGGGATGTCGTCGATTGCCGCCGTCTGCACATTCAGGACGCCGACGTCCCACTGCCCGACCCTCCCCACCATACGGGCGCCGCCGTAGATCCGGACGAGCCCGCCGGCGTCCGTGCCGATTCTACGACTGTAGAAAAGCCGCGTCCCCTCGGACGACTCGAAGTTGAAATCGAAGATGCTGGACCGCTCCTGGAAGAACAGCCGCTTCTCCGGAAAGAAGAGTGAGAACCGACTGAGATTGATCTGCTGGTCGTCGGCCTCGACCTGAGCGAAGTCGGGGTTGACGGTGAGGTCGAGTGTGAGGTTGCTCGTCAGGCCGTGCTTGAGATCCAGCCCCGCCTCCCGTTGAGTGGTCCGCGCGTGCTCGTAGCCGGGACCCGCCGGGGTGCGCTCGGTAGAATGCCCGGCGCCGCCCAGCACGTAGGGTGCAACATAAAGCGGCCTACGGCTATAGACGCCATCGAGCACGAACTCCTGTGCCCGCGACGGTTTGAACAGCCCCCAGAAACCCCACTTCGGGGGAATGCTCGGGAAGGCGTCGAACTCCTCCTTGCGCGCGATCTTCCGCCAGGCTATCAGCCCCATGGTGACGCGCCCGTTCACATCCTGAAAACGAAGGCTGGAGAAGGGAATGCGCATTTCGGCGAACTATCCGTCACCGTTCCGAGCCGTTGTGACGTCCCAGAAGGCGTTCCAACTCAAGTTCTGGCGGGTGGGAGGCTCGGCATCGTTCAGCACGGCGCAATCCCAGCGCAGACCCGCCGGTGTCGTGAAGAAGGCAAGCGCATTCGACTTGTCGTTGAAGGAGTCGATCATGACGCCGAACCACTCGCTGCTCCCGTCCCCGGAGTCGCGTTCCTTCGAATTGGCCTGGATCCGCCACGGCTCCCGGTCGTACAGCCGCCCCGCGACGTAGACGAAATCGTCGTCGTACGCTACCAGAATCTCGGTCCGCTCGGATGGCGCGGCTCCGGCGTTGGGCATCAGCATGACAGTGGGCAGCGGCTGGAGATCGGACCAGGCCGCCTCATTGCTGATTCCGTTGAGAGTCACCGGATCATGGATGCGGGGCAGCACGAGCGCGCCCGTGCCTGGATCTGCTCCGAACACCCGAAGGTCGACTCCCGCGAGCAGCGACGTCGCTGCGATGCCGTAGAGCAACCCCCGCAACAGAGCCGGTGAGCGCGACGGAGTGATACCGTCCAGACGATCGATGCGTGGTCCATCGCGGTGCCACCACAGTGGATTTTGTCCGTTCATCTATTCCTCCGTTGTCACTCAACCCCGGCTGGTACCGGGTGTTGCTCGCCGACAATTTAGTCTCTTACAAGTTGCGTGTTGACACGAAATGGCAAGACTCTCGAGAGGGCGAGATCCTCCGAACCCCCTCTCAGGAAAGCAGGAAGGGAGGAATGCAGGAACGGAGCAGTCATCTCCGGAGCGCAGGGTGGCATCGAACAGACCCCTTCCTGCCTTCCTAACTTCCTGCTTTCCTGAG
>JACPPM010000236.1 GCA_016191015.1 Acidobacteriota bacterium
ACCGCTCCGTTCCTGCATTCCTCCCCTCCTGCTTTCCTGAGAGGAGTTCGGAAGATCTAGCCGCCTCACATTTCTTGCCATTTCGTGTCAACACGCAACTTGTAAGACACTATGTCCACAGTTATTCTCTGAGCGCGCCGTCCGGCGTGCATACATTCACATAATGTTAACGAATGTGCAGTTGCGGAGAATGGATCAGAGCCGGATCGCTTGCGTGGGTCACATTCGCCAGCGAGGTACGAGACTAGGACCGAAGGTCTCGGAACGAACCTGCTTCACCTTGTCGGCGGTGCGGCGCGAGGGGACACTCGCCCTCCCGCGCGCGGAAATGATATGATCACCCTGGCACAGAAGGGGTCCATGCGAATCGTGTGCGATGGTCCGGCCACGCGCGCAGCCCCAGTGGAAGCAACTGAAACCCGAGGATGGAGGCACGAGGATTGAATCACAAGGTCGGCGGTATCGCTTCGGATTCCGTCGTGCACACGACCTCCACCCTCTCAAACCGCGACAAGCCCCCGCGGCCGGGCACCGATCCGGCGGTTGGGGCGATGTCGTCGCAAAATAGGATACATTGATGAGCGACCTCACACTCTTTCTTCAGCACCTCAAACAGCCCGAGTACATCCATGTGCTCCTGAATCCGCTACCGGTTTACGGGCTCGCCATGGGTATGCTCGGTCTGCTTCTCGGCCTCATCAAGCGCAATCGGCATGCGCAGATGCTGGCCCTCACGCTCGTTTTCATCGGAAGTGCCGTTGCCTTTCCGGTGCTCAAGACCGGCGAGCGTGCGTATGACCGCGTTGAAGCGATGTCCGCCCCTGACGCGCGCGGGTGGCTCGAAGTGCACCAGCAGCGCGCCGAGAAGGTCGTCTATGTCTACTATGCGTCGGCGCTCCTCGCCGCCGTGGCGCTCCTGGTGCAATGGCGCTCCTGGAAAGGCGCACGAGCCCTCACTCTGATCACTTTCGTGCTCGGGGCTGCGGCGATGGCCGGTGGCGGCTGGATCAGCCAAGCTGGGGGTCAGGTGCGCCACTCAGAATTCCGCGACGGCCCACCCGCGGCCTCCGCCATGGATGCCGATGACCACGAGTGAGAGAAGACGGAACGAGTCCGGTCAGGCGCCGGATTCGGACTTGCCAGCGGTTTCGTTGAGTCAGCTTTCCCCGCTCATCCGCGGGGCGGCGCAGTCGGCCGGGTGGGCGGAGCTCATGCCGGTGCAGACACTTGCCATTCCGTACCTGCTTGCCGGCAAGGACCTGATGGTGCAATCACGAACGGGAAGTGGCAAGACCGGTGCCTTCATCCTGCCGATGATCGACAGGATCGATGCGGCGGAGCCCACGTGTCAGGCGCTGGTGCTCGTGCCGACTCGCGAGCTGGCCCTGCAGGTCGGGGGAGAAGCCGTATCACTTGCCGCTGGCGCCGGGATTCGCTGCGGAGTGCTCTACGGAGGCGTCGGATACGGCGCCCAGCTCGACGCTCTGAAAAACGGCGCTCACTTGGTCGTGGGCACCCCTGGCCGGATCCTGGACCATCTCTACCGCGGGACCCTCTCGCTCGATCGACTACGGATACTCGTCTTCGACGAAGCCGACCGGCTGCTCTCAGTCGGGTTCTATCCTGACATGAAGCAGCTCCGGGGGTACCTTCCACCTGAACGGGCCGGGTACATGTTCTCAGCGACGTACACGTCGAGCGTCCACGCGCTGGCCCGCGAGTTCCTTCACGAGCCTCATTTTCTGTGTCTGAGCCAGGAAGTGGTCCACGCGCCTGAGACCTTGCACGCGTACTATCCGGTGCCTTCGATGGACAAGGACCGTTGCATGGTCCGGTTGATCGAGGTCGAGAATCCTGAATCCGCGATCATCTTCTGCAACACCAAGGCCCGTGTCAGCTACGTGGCGCAGGTGCTGAAACGATTCGGATACGACGCCGACGCGCTCTCGGCCGATCTCGCGCAAGCCGCGCGGGAGGAGGTGATGCGGCGGGTACGCGAGAGGACCCTGCGCTTCCTGGTAGCGACTGACGTCGCGGCGCGAGGAATCGACATCATCAATCTGAGTCACGTATTCCTGTATGACCAGCCCGAGGATCCGGAATCATACGTTCACCGTACGGGCCGTACGGGCCGTGCCGGCGCAGCAGGCATCGCGATCAGCCTGGTCGACGTGTTCGAGGAGGCTGCGATCGAGCGGGTCGCGGCGAGATTCGGGATACCGATCGAACGCCGTCGGGCGCCGTCAGACCAGGACGTCGCGGAGATCGCGGCTCAACGAGTGACCGCCCTGCTCGAAGCGAAGCTCCGACAGCGGGACAAGCTGCAAGTGGAGCGGATGGAGCGGTTTCTCCCGCTCGCGCGGAACTTCGGAGAGAGCGAAGACGAGATCGCCGTCCTGGCCATGCTTCTCGACGATTTCTATCAGGCGTCTCTGCACGCACCTTCCGTCACGACGCCACCACCCAAGCGCGAGGTGCGGGTTTCGGGCGGGAGGCCACCAAGCGGCAGGCGGCGCCGGCGCTCGTAGCCACGGCGGACCTTTCGCACGATCTCCCCGGCCTTTCTATGGTGAGCTTCGAGCTCTGCGCCGTTGCTACCTGCGTGCGCTCTCGTGCGATTGAGGCCGCTGGTGCCCGGCAGGACGCAGGTCGAAGAATCGCTGGCAGGCACGCTCGAATCTGTCGGCGAGCGGAGCGGTGCCCTCTACGGGTTGTGACGCGAGGCGCCTCCACGCGGCCTGGGCGGAGTCGATCTCTTCACGAACAGACTTCCACTTTGCCTCGGCCGTGTCGGACCTCACGCCGAGGGCGTTGGCGGCAAGTGCCTGGCGGAGGCGCTCGGCCAAGTCCTGCTCCAACCCGCCCGGCGCCCCGGTTGGTTCAAGGTCGGACACCATCTGCTCTATCCTCGCGCAAAGTTTCTCCATCTTCCTGATCGTTGCATCGGGATCGAATTCGGTCCCTTCGAACGCTTGGCGGTAGGCGGAGATGAGGCGGCTGCGCGCCTCGACGAAGCGTCGCTCGATCATCGCCTCCTCCTCTCGGGGCAGCGGCTTTCCTTGCTTCCAGTCGGCCTGCGCCGTCCTCAGTGTCTCGAGCAAGCCTTCGGGCACTGCGCTCCCGGCTGCCGACTCAGCCGCGGGCAGGAGCGCCTCGATCTGCGTGCAGATCCCCTCGCGCGCGGCGACAAGCGCCGCCATCTCGAGCTGATCCCGCCTGTTGTAGCGCTCGAAAAAAGTGTCGCATGCCTTTCGAAAGCGCAGCCACACCTCTTCGGAACGGTTTTTGCGGATGGGGCCGACGGACTTCCATTCAGCCTGCAGCTGCTTAAGCTCGTCGGCGGCCTTCTCCCACTCGGTCGACGCAGAAAGTGCCTCCGCCCGCTCGCACAAGGCGATCTTTTTCGACAGGTTCTCTGCCCAGAGCCCGGCTCTCTGTTTGCGGTCCTCCTTTCGTCTCGTGAAGAACCGATCGCAGGCTCCCCGGAAGCGTTCCCACACCGCCTGAGATTCGGGCCTGGGGACGGGCCCTACCGTTTTCCATTCCTCCTGCAGCTTTTGGAGGGCTTCGGCGGTCATGACCCAGTCGGTGGAATCGGCGAGGGATTCGGCTTGCGCACAGAGATCCTCCTTTCGCCGCTTGTTCTCGGCGAGCTCCTCGGCTCGCTTCGCGAAAAAGACATTACACCTCGCCCTTACTTGATCCCGGGCAGCTACGAATCTGTGCCAAAGCTCATCGGCCTTGTCCTTCGAAACCTGGCTCACCTCTTTCCAACGGTTCTCAATCTCCCTCAGCTCGCGGGCCGCCGCGTCATGATTGTCGGATTGGAGCAGCGCTTCGGTGCGAGCGATCAGCTCCTCCTGTACCCCCAGATTCGCCCACCTCTTCCATTCCTCATCTTCACGCAGGGCCTGGAGCTTCGGGTAAAGGGCCTTGCGGGCTGAATCGAGCCTCGCCACCAATTCCTCCCGTTCGCGTTTCGAGGGGAGAGGACCAGGGTCCTGGACCCAAGATTTCGCGTCACGCAGGAGCTGATCAGCCTCTTTCAGGCTGAAGGTATCGGCGGCGGCGAGCGACTCGA
The DNA here is from genome assembly GCA_016191015.1 of Acidobacteriota bacterium. Classification (GTDB taxonomy): domain Bacteria; phylum Acidobacteriota; class CAIWXX01; order CAIWXX01; family CAIWXX01; genus JACPPM01. The sequence goes on from JACPPM010000236.1 coordinate 4,082, forward strand.
GCCTGGCGCACATATCCTGCAATCGGGTCGCATTGTGGCGCTCGCGGAGGGCCTGCTCCTCCCGGCTCCGCGCCTCCCGCTCAGCCAGCCGCTGCCCCGCTTTCTCGAAGCGAGCGAGGAGGGCATTCGGCACTTGCGCGTTTCCCGACGCGTCAACCCAGACTCTCTGAAGACGAGTCATTCGCCTGCGCGCCCCGCCCAGGTCCGGCGACTCCGCTTCTCCCTCGGCCTCGGCGCAAAAAGCCTCCAACCGAGCCGTGGTCTCCTGAGCAGCTTTCCAGGCATCGTAGCGCTTCCGGCACGCTTCAGATTCCCGTGCGAATCGATCGGCCAGCGGATCAGATTCTGGAAGCGGTCCGAGATGTTCCCAGGCCGCTCGCGCGCCCTCCAAGCCATCGAGGGAATGGTCGCCCTCCAGGGCAGCCACGGTCTCGCAGAGCGCCTCTCTGGTTGCGATCTCGCTCGCCAGCTCGGAATCCAGCGCCGGAGCCGTCTCGGACTCGCAGTGCATCTCTTCCCGTTTCCGCTCATCCGCCGCCGCAACTCGGCGCTCGATCTCCCTCTGTCGCGCCACCTCTTCCGCCGCCCTGGCCCGTTCGTCCTGCTCGGTCAGCATCGCCCTGGCCTTGCGGCTGGCGGCTTTATTCCGTGCTCGAGACGCGACGGACTCCAGGAGCGCGCGATCGGTAATCCGTTCCAATGCGGCCAGGGACGCATCCTTGTGCTCACTTCTGGAGGCGACCTCGGCGAGCACCGCCGGGCTCTCGATACCCTGCAACGCCTTGACGCGCACGGTTGGATGGTCGGAGTTGCGAGCCACTGAAGCGAGCGATCTCGGATCTGTTATGCGGGAGAGCGCGGCCGTTGCAATCGACTCGGAACGGGCGTGCCTCGCGACAGACGCAAGGTCCGGCTGCGCCGTGAGGGCGAGGAGAGCGGCCTCAGCCGCCGCTGCTGCGGCCTCGGCCGCCGCTGTGGCCTCGGCCGCTGCTGTGGCCTCGGCCGCCGCTGTGGCCTCGGCCGGTGCTGGGACCGCGACTGCATCCGAGGTGGCGATGGCGATGAGTGTCTCACTTCCTGCCTCGCGCACGCTGTCGTGAGAATCGCCGCGGGCGATCTCTGCGATGACCCCGGGATCTCTCAGCTTCCTGATCGCCGCCTTCCTGACGCCCGCATCGCTGTCGTTCCGCGCGATACTCGCGAGGAGAGCCTGCTCTTCGGGTTGCATCCGCTTCACGGCTGCGGCGCGGACATTCGGATCGTCCTGCTGCCAATCTTGTTTGGAACGGAAACGGTCGAAAAAAGTCATGGCGCATACTCCCATCAGCTGGCTCGCTTCGGCCGATTGCGCCGGCCGCGGGCCACGGAATGACCTCCTATCTTATGAGATTTCGGTCAGGACGGAAAGTGCGCTGGTTCTCGGATCCGGAATCAGCTTTGCCGAAGAGCGATGCGGATTTTCTGGGTCCGACCATGTTTCCGCGTTCGGTCATGATCCGGCCGGCGCGCTGGTCCCTTCAGTCGTCAATGCTGGAAAAAGAGAGCCAGGAAGGCGCAACAGAAGACCACGGTTGCGCCGATGGCCAGGCGCGAGGCGAACGATTGCTTTCCGATCGTGGCGGCGATGATGACCTTGACGACGGCGTTGCCGAGGGATGCGAGGAGGAGGGCGACGACGCCCATGGGGAGCGTCAGATGGGCATCGGAGGCGAGACGGGCGAGTGAAACTGCGATTGCGTCGACGTCGAAGGTCCCACCCAGGAGGCTGGTCAGGTAGATTCCGCGCGAGCCGAGACGTTCGATGGCGAAATGGGTGATTAAAAGGATCGCGGCGAAGTAGAGACCGAAGAGGAGGGCGGGACGTATGGAGAAGGGGTTCCGGATGTTGAGTTTGCGAGTCTCGGCCTCTTTCCTGGTTTTGCGGTCGCGGTGGGCGAGGAAGGCCGTGATCGCGGTCCCAGCAGCCGTCGCGGCGAGGAGGGGGATGAGGGTCTCTCGGGCGAACGATGGGTTGATGGCGTAGAGGATCGCCCCGAGACGAGGGAACTGGACGGTGTTGGCAGCGATCGCGGCCAACGCTAACTCCTGCGCGTTGGCTGGATCTTCCTTGGCTTGTCTGGCGAACGCCACTGTGGCCGCGGTGGTCGAAGCAAGCCCCCCGACGATTGCCGTTGCGAACATCCCGCGCTGTACCCCCATGAACCTAGTCAGGAAGTAGCCGACGTAGCTGATCGAGGAGACGAGAATGACGAAGAGCCAGACGGTCCGAGGATTGAGGATACCGCCGGGTCCGTAGGCTTTGTCCGGCAATATCGGGTAGATAATGAAGATGATGGCGAGGAATTTCAGCGTGTCGTAGAATTCGACCTCTGACAACGTCTTGGTGGCGAGGTCGTGCAGCGTCCGCTTGGCGGCGAGTGCCGAGGCGGTGACGATTGCGAGCATGATCGAGACGACCTCGTGGTCGCGCGTCAGGTAGCCGAGCCAGAACGTGACGATGGCGCCCGCGGCCGTGACGAAGCTGCCGGCCTCGGGCTCGCGCCGCATCTGGCTCGCCAGGAGTGTCATCGCAATCGCGGCCAGCGTCACGGCAGATAGGACGATACTTCCCGAGAGCGAGGAGAGAGCCCCAAGAACCGAGAACAGCAGGAAGCTCCGCAGCCCGCCGGGTGTGTGTGGGGCCCGGTCCTTCTCGCGTTCGAACCCGATCAGCAGACCGATGCCGATCGCTTCGACGAGTGACTTGATCAGGTGATAGTCGATCATGATGAGGCCGACTCGATCGGAGTTGGCTGGGCCGTCGCGTCGGCTATTGTGAGCCGGGACCTCCGCGGCTGAAACATGGACATCGGACCTCCCCTCAGGTTCTGGACATCACTGTTTCGCACTCCTCGAGCTGCTTGTGTGTTCCGAGGACGATGAGGGTGTCCCCGGCGGCAAGGCGCATATCGGGCTCGGGGTTGGGGATCAGCGTCTGGCCTCTCTGGATTGCGACGACGCCGACCCCGGACTTGCGCCTGAGATCCACCTCTGCGAGCGTCCTCCCATCCAGCGGGCTTGCTGGGCCGAGCACGACCTCTTCGAGGCGCAGATCCCGGGAGACTGTGCCGAGGGAGAAATCGAGGAAATCGACGACGGATGGCTTGACGAGCAGGTGGGCGAGCCGCATGCCGCCGAGTTGGTAGGGATTGACGGCGCGGTTCGCGCCGGCGCGCCGGATTCGCTCCTCCGCGCCCTCCTCGCTGGCTCTCGCCACGATAAAGAGGGCGGCGTTGAGGGAGCGGGCGGTCAGGACGGTATAGACGTTGTGCGCGTCGTCGTTGAGGCAGGAGACGAGCCCATGGGCGCGCTCGACACCTGCGGCGCGGAGGGTGGCCTCGAGCGACGCGTCGCCGGCGACGACGGGGATCTCGAGCTCCCGGAGGCGTTGCACCTTCTCGGCGTTGCGTTCGACGACGACAACTGAGTGGTTTCGATTCCGGAGCTCCGCCACAACGGCCTGCCCCATCCGCCCCCAGCCACAGACGATCTGATGCCTCGACATGCGTTCAATCATGCGCGACCTCCGAACCATTCCGAACATTTCGCGAAGCTCGCCCTCGAGCACCGTCCGGCCAATCTCGGTCGCCACGAGGAGGATGAGACCGAGGCCGACCCCGAGGAGGACCACCGTGAAGAGCTGCCCGGCGTGGGAGAGAGGGAAGACCTCCCGGTAGCCGACCGTCGTCACCGTGATGGCGGTCATGTAGAACGCGTCCCACCACCCCGCGCCTTCGATCAACCGGTACCCGAGGATCCCGATGGCGAAGAGAAGAGCGAGGAGAAGGGCAGGTTTTGCGATGCGAGCCCGTTTAAGAAGGCCCGGCCGTCGCGGCGCTGACCTGACTACACTGAGCGCCATCCGCTGTGGTGCCTCGTTCACACCACTCATCGGCTTCTCACCGCGTCACTCCACCCATACCCCCCAGCCGATCTCGACCTCAGAGAGTCGGGACGACTCCCCACTCGTCGTCACTTCGTAGCGTCTTCCTGGTCGAGTAGAGCACGTGGTACCAACTTGTGCGGCTATCTTAGGAAAGAAGGAGGCATGGAGTCAATCCGCAGAACGGTAACCGGCAAGGTTACGGCAAAGCCCATTGAACCGCAGATTTCACAGATTGACTCGCAGATGTCGCAGATTGCGTCGCGCCGACCGGAGAGTGAGGAGGACTTTGCTCGTCGGTTGAGTGCTGGAGAAACATGCGTCATCTGCGGTTTCGTACGGAACGGCCTCGGCCGAATGGGCGCCTCGACTTTGCCGCAGCGCTGCGGGGAAGGGACGGGGTGTCCTGATCGGCCGCGCGTGGGGCGGCCATCTTTGCTAGAAGGGCATCGCTGACGATGGTGATGCCCTTCCTCGCTTCCTCTACAGAAGTAGTAAGACTGAGCCGTGCCGCATCCGGGTTGTGGAATCCGCCCGAGTTTTCGGCGGTCCACCACTCCCGCAGGACATGCGCCTTTTGGTGTTGCTCCTGGGCCTGATTGATGACATCGTCGCTGAGCCCATTACCAACGGCATGATCAGAGTCCGTCTCATGGATGACCTCTTCCCTTGTCCTCGGCTCAGAAGGTGAACGCGAAGGCGACGTTGAGCACCGACGCGTCGTTCTTCTTCCCGAGGCGGTACCTGGTGTTGATGAGTGCGTATTCGACTGCAGTCTGGAAGCTGGCAGCCGGCTTGTAGAACAGGCCTGCCATGAGGGTCGAGTTTTCCGAACGCTGGCCGGCCTTGAGGAGCTCGTTGTCCGGGCGGTCGGTACCGTAGGTCAGATGGAAGGTAAGCTCCTTCTTCTGCGGTGGCGTCACGGAGAGCTGTACCCAGCCGCCGGTGGCATCGATCGTCACGACGTCCGCGGCCGATTCGTTCACAGACACGCCCTGGTTGATGCCGCCCTGAAACGAGTCCAGGTTCGTGCCGGTGAAGATCTCTCCTTGGATGCCGACGGCCTTGCCGAGCGGGATCTGGAAGTCAGCTGCCACGGCCCACGTATCGACCTTTTTCCTCGTGATCGTTGTCGTGCCGAACTTGTAGCTTTCCTTGCCGTAGTGCATCGAAACGCCGACGGCGATCGTCTTCTCCGACAAGGTTTTTGTGTAGAAGGCGCGACCCTGTAGAAAGGGCATCGAGGACCGTTCACCGGCGCCCGAGACGTCTACAAACGACCCTGGTTCCGTGGGATCAGATCCGGCGACCGGGCGCACCATTCCAGCCGTGACGCCGAACTTGGATTCGCCCCGTTTCGCAAACGCCTCGAACCGTACCTGCGGGTACCGCAGCCAGATGTTGCCGGATGTCGCGAGCCCCACGACGGCGAAGTGCGCGAGGGAGGTGGGGTTGAGAGGCGCGAGGATAGTCCAGTCCTGGCCGGCGCTGAACGAGGCATTGCCCCAATCGAGCTTCATGTTCGCAAGGCGGACACGGACCTGGGCGAACGATGCCTTCTGGCCGCCGTTGGGCATGGAGCCGAACAGGTCCATCTCGAAAACGCCGCTCAACTTTGCTGTGCCGACATCAGGTCCCTTCACCTTGAACCCGAAACGGCTCTGACGTGCGATCATCCCGAGCTCTTTGTCCCCGGCTCGCGGATCGGTCGCGGCGACGGTCCACAGAGGAACATCAGAACCGAAGACTCCGGATGAATTCCAATAGGTGTTGGCGATGAGAACGCCGTAGAGATCGAGCTTGATTGGGGAATCGGCCGGCGTGATCTCGACTGCGCCTACCAGGACTGGTGCGAAAAGAATCGCGAATCCGAGAAGCATCATGTTTCTTGTCACTGCGTCCTCCTGAAGATAGTCATGGATGATTTCGTGAGTCCGCTATTATTGATCGTCTTGGGGTCCGGCGCGCTGAGTCTCTTCCGTCGGTGCGCGTCGCGAACCAAACAAGTCTACGCTCGCCTCACACACGTGTCCTTGACAAAAATCAAGGACTTGTTGGGATCGCTCCAGCGGCGCGCGCGACCGATTGCAGCCGCCTTGCCGTGGTCGCGACTGCCCTGTATGATACTGAGTGGCCGTGAATGGTTCAGAATGCGCTCTGCCGAAATCCCGAGGTAGGAGATCGGACCTACTCCCGGCTGAGGGCGCGGTGGGATTGACGAATCCCAACGGGTCCGATCACAAGCGATCCGAAGCCGTCTGAGGTCCTGAGTGGAGGCAGGTTCGAAGATCCGTGTGATGCTGGTCGACGATTCGGCCTCTTTTCGCAACCTCCTGGCAGCCATATTGGGCCGCGAGGCCGACATCGAGGTAGTGGGGGCGGCGTCGAGCGGACTGAGCGCTCTGATGAAGCTCCCCGACTTACAACCCGATTGTATCGTTCTCGACATACAGATGCCTGGGATGGACGGCCTGAAGACTCTCCGCGAGGTGAAGCGGTTGTACCCGGCAATGGGGGTTCTGATCTGCAGTGCCGCCTCCAAGGAGGGAGTCGACCTCACCGTCGAAGCGCTTTCCAGCGGCGCGCTCGACTTCGTGACCAAGGCGCCGCGGATGGCAACCGGCGAGTCCCTCCTGGAACGGCTGCGCAACGAGATCGTTCCCACGCTGAGGGCTTTCAAGCGATACGGACGCGCGGTTCCGTCGTCTCCGGTGGGTGACAGAGCCGAAAAGGATGACGTGCGGCTCGCCGTTGCAGGAGCGCGTGACATCATCGCGGTCGGGGTGTCGACGGGGGGGCCGAGCGCGTTGAGGACGATTCTGCCCGAAATCCCCGCGGAGATCCAGGCGACGTTCCTGGTCGTCCAGCACATGCCCCCGATATTCACGTACCAGCTCGCCGAGCAGCTCAATGCCGCCTCAAAGCTCCGGGTGAAAGAGGCCGAGGACGGAGAGCAGGCGTGTCAGGGGACCGTCTACATTGCCCCCGGCGATTTCCACCTCGAGATTAGAAAGCGTGACGAGAGCGCCGTGATTCAGCTTACGCAGAGTCCACAGGAGAATTCGGTGCGCCCCGCCGTGGATGTCCTCTTCCGTTCGATCGCCAGCTCGGGCCTGGCTCCGCGTGCCGCGGGGATCGTCATGACAGGGATGGGACAGGATGGCTTCTCGGGGGCTCAGATGCTGAAGGAGAGAGGTGGTGTGATTATTGCGCAGGACCAGGCGAGCTCGCTGGTCTGGGGCATGCCGCGATTCGTGGTCGAGGCCGGTATCGCGGACAAGGTATGCTCCCTCTCGGATATCCCTCGCGTGATCGCCCGACTGACCGCCCGCTCGCAGACAGCCTCCGACAAGAAGACACCGCGAAACTAGGCTCATCCCAACGCGGCGGAGCCGCAAGCTGCATTGGTTGCGTCTCCGCCGCGCGTGAGAGCGTGGAGCCGGAGCCCTGAGCGAAGCGAAGGGGTGAGGAGCGTTCCGTGCCATCCTGAGCGTCCTGGAGAAACGGTCCGTTCCTGCATTGCACCCCACCTGCTCTCCTGAGATGTGTCCGGAAGGTCTCGCCCCCCGAGGGGTTTGCCATTCCGTGTCAATCCTCAACCTCTCAGACACGAACTCTTGAACTTTGAACTTTGAACTCGCGTGATCCCATGGCTTGACTTCGTTTAGGTCATTCGTTCTAATCAACGACAGGAGGAGACGCGCGTGGCGTTGATGGAGATCAAGCGTTATGGGGAGCAGGTTCTCTCGAGTCCTTCGGTCCCGGTAACCGACATAGATGAAGAGATCAACAGGCTCGTGCGGTCGATGATCGAGACGATGTATGCGGCACCGGGGGTGGGATTGGCCGCGCCGCAGGTAGGCGTCGCGAAGCGGCTCGCCGTCATCGACACGTCGGCTGGTGAGGATCCCGGCAAACTGATCGTGATCGTGAACCCTGAGATCAAGGTGGCCGAGGGTGAGCAGATCGGGGACGAGGGGTGTCTGTCGATCCCGGGTTTCTCAGCCGACGTATCTCGACCGCGTCGGGTGTTCGTAACCGGCGTGGATCCGAATGGGAAGCCGGTCGAGTACGAGGCGAAGGACCTCCTGGCTCGGGCGTTCTGCCACGAAGTGGATCACCTGAACGGAAAGTTCTTTCTCGACTATCTGAGCCCGATCAAGCGCGAGCTCATTAAGCGGAAGATTCGGAAGAAGATGCATTCGGGCGAATGGTGAGGCCCGATGCGCCACCGTCGTCTCGGATGAGAGTCCTCTTCTTCGGCAGTCCCGAAGCGGCGATTCCGACGTTCCGCGCGTTGGTGGAAAGCCGGCATGAGGTTCTCCTTGTCGTGACGCAGCCTGACAAGCCAGCGGGCCGCGGCCTTGCGTTGAAGATGCCGCCGGTGAAGACGGTCGCCGCGGAGCGCGGTCTGAGCGTCCGGCAGCCTGGTCGAGTGCGAGACCCGGAGTTCCTGTCGGTGGTCGCCGGGATGCGCCCCGATGCGCTCGTCGTGGTTGCCTACGGCCAGATCCTGCCGCAAGCCCTGCTCGATCTTCCTCCGATGGGGTCCCTGAACGTCCATTTCAGCCTGCTTCCGAAGTACCGCGGAGCCGCGCCGGTGCAGTGGGCGGTATACAACGGTGAGAAGCAAACCGGGATCACGATCATGAGAATGGATGCGGGTCTCGATACCGGACCGATACTTGCGCAGAGGCCTGTGGAGATCCGTGCAGGGGAAGACGCCGCCACGCTTGAAAGCAGGCTTGCGCACATCGGGGCGGGGCTGCTGGTCGAGACGCTGAACCGCCTGGAGGCAGGTCCGATCCCGGAGCTCGCGCAGGATGCGTCCTCGGCGACCTACGCACCGCTGCTCAAGAAGGAGCACGGCAGGATGGATTGGACGATGCCCGCGCAGCAGATCTGGCGCCGCCAGCTTGCCTTCGCCAGATGGCCTGGAGTTTTCTTCGAGGCCCACGGCCAGCGAGTCAGGCTGCTGGAGGGAAGGCCCGCGGCGGCGCCGAGTGCGGACTCGGCTTGTGGCGCGGTCCTGCGCGTCGACAAGTCGGGCATCACAGTCGGCTGCGGGGAAGGGGAAGCATATCTTGTGGTCGGCGTCCAGCCGACCGGCAAGAGCAGAATGGACGGTCGTGCCTTCGCCAACGGCTACAGGATTTCGCCGGGCGTTGTCTTGACATGAGCGGAGATCCGGCGCGCGAGGCGGCATTCGAGCTGCTCAGGCGTGGATCGTCGCTCGGGCACAGGGCCGATCTCAGCGAAGCCGACGCTGCGCTGGCCACCGAGATCAGCCAGGGCGTGCTTCGGCACCGCGCTGGCCTCGACCTGCGGCTTCGACGGTTCGTCCACCTGGCGAGTCTGAACCGGGCCATGCGCGATCTGCTCCGCATGGGCACCTACCAGATCGATTTCCTCGAGCGAGTGCCGGACTACGCTGCGGTTGACGGCGCTGTGGAACTGGCGAGGCGGCACAATCTGAATACAGGTCTCGTCAACGCCGTGCTTCGGAAGATCGCAAGCAGCGGGGCTCAGGCGCCTCCTGTGGACCCGCTGGCCGAGTCTTTGCCGGGGTGGCTCGCTGAACGGTGGATCAGGAATCATGGCAGGCAGAGAGCGGAGGATTACGCCCGCGCTGCGCTCGAGCGCCCCTCGCTCCACCTCGCTCCAAACACCGCGCTCACGCGGGGTCCCGAGCTGGGTGGCGAGCTGGAGACACAGGGAGTCAGAACGGAGTGGAGCGGGGAGCTGCTTCAGGTCATCACAGGCAATCCACTCAGGACGCAGGCGTTTCACGACGGCCTGTTTTATGTCATTGGCCCCTCATCGCACGCCGTCGCCGGTCTGGCGGCCCGCGGCCCGCTTGATCTCGTTCTCGACTGTTGTGCCGCGCCTGGTGGCAAGCTCATCCAATTGAAACTCGCCGGTGCACGCCGCCTCGTCGGCTCGGATTCCGCTCGCGAGCGAATGCTTCTCGTGCGGGAGAATCTCGAACGGATGAGACTCCGCGGCCTGGCGCTGATCGTGGCTGACTACTGCCAGACACCGCCGTTTCGGTCTCCCTTCACCACTGTCTTGCTGGACGCACCCTGCTCAGGTCTCGGTGTCATCTCCAAGCTGCCCGAGATCAAATGGAAAGCGCGGGAAGATGGAATCAAGCGCCACGCATCGCGACAGGCCACGATGCTCAGACACGCCTTCTCTCTCGTCTCAGCCGGCGGTCTCCTGATCTACTCGGTTTGCAGCCTGGAGCCTGAGGAAGGAGCGCAGGTCGTCGCACAGCTATTGAGGCAGAATCGCGCAGCGACGATTGCGCGGATCGATTACCCACCACAGGTCGAGCCGGATCGGGACGGGTTCTTCCGCTTCTACCCGCGGCCGGGAATGCAGGACGGGTTCTTCGCAGCCGCGCTAACCAAGTCGAGTCTGGCGTAGGAGAGCGGGCCGGCGGTCGAGACAATGCAAAATGCAAGGTGCAAACTTTGGAACGGTCGGGCATGGAAACCGGCTTGCGCCTGGCGGCATGCGTTCCGCCTGTGGCGTGGGTCTGGTATACTGGCAGGTGAGAGGGGAGAGGCGATGATCGCTGCGTCGCACGGCTCGGGCGTGTGGCGGGGAGGAAAGTCCGAACTCCACAGGGCAGCGTGGTCCGTAACGCGGACTGCCCCTTGACCCGAAAGGAGAATGGGGTAAGGAAAGTGCCACAGAAAAGATACCGCCCCGCCGGAAGGCGAGGTAAGGGTGAAATGGTGCGGTAAGAGCGCACCGCCCTGGCAGCGATGCCGGGGGCAGGGTAAACCCCACGCGGAGCAAGACCAAATAGGCCCCGCCGCGAAGAGCGGCCCGTTCGACCGGCGTGAGCCAGGCGGGGCGGGTAGGTTGCTTGAGCCACGCAGCAATGCGCGGCCTAGAGGAATGATCATCCCACCTGAGCGCGAGCGAGGGTGGACAGAATTCGGCTTACGCCTCTCCCCTCAATAACCAACCACTCCTACACCAAGTGCAGTCACGCGACGGACATATCCGCCCTCGTACCCGACCGCCTAACCCCGACGGAGCACTCCCGCCACCAGGGCGCGGTCGCCCGTCAGGAAAGCGCGAGGGGTGACCTACGGGTCGCCCCTCGCCCACCGCGTCATTCGGTTCTAACTACTTCCCGAGCCGATAGGTCTGCCACTGCGTGTTCATGCGAGTGGCCTGTCCGGCCGTAAAGTGGTCCATGCAGGCGTCATAGGTGTAGTCCATGAAGTTGGAGGTCGGATCGACGCCGCGCTGTGTGCAGGTGTTGCGGTAGCCGGGACATCCTGACGCGTAGGTCTTCTCGGCCGGCGTATCGACGACCAGGTCGCCGCCTTTGGTCGCGGACCCGGCGCATCCTCCCTGGAAGGTGTGATAAAGCCCCAGCCAATGACCGGCCTCGTGAACGAGAGTCATGCCGAGGTTGTAGTTCGTGGTCGCTCCACCCGGTACGCTCGAGTAGAGGAGCATGACTCCATCCATGAGGGGGTCTGCCGCGTACCAGGAGGGGAACGTGGCCCATCCCAGGAGGTTGTCGCCGAGGTTGGCGCTGTAAACATTGAGATCGTCGGCGGTACCCTGCCTGAGCGCGCTCTTCAGGGCTGCCTCCTCCGCGCTATCGTATCCGGCTGTATACCAGCTCGCGTTCGTGGTGCGTGTTGTGCCAGCCAGGACGAATTTGTAGAAGCTGCCGTAGCTTTCGTTCATGAGCTTGATCTGGGCTGCGATCTGCGAGGATGGAATATTGCCGCTGGACGTGCTGGAACCCTGGTTGATGACATGCCAGTAGACCTTGACAGTGTAGACCTGGGCCTTGGATGGATCGATCCCGAGCGCCTCGACCTGCCGTGCAGTTTCCGCCTCGATTCTCTGGATCTCTGCATCATCGATCTGAGTTCCGCATCCCCGCGGGTTCGCGACCGCCGCCTCCTGGTTGGCGTCAACGCCGCCAGCGGCAATGAGCGCTGGCGTGGAATGATCAGCATCGGATGCTGCGGATGCCGACGCGCCGGAGACGATACAGAACGCGAAGGCGCCGGTGAGCGCCAGGAACGGGGTTCGCATGCATGGATGGTTCATGAATCAGACTCCTTCATTCAGGCCTTGGCCGGTTGCGGGCCGACATGGGCATCCGCTCGCCGCCAACGCACGTTTTTCTACGATCACGAAAACCCTCGATCCAGTAATAATACTACGCGCGTTTCGGAATTACAAAATCACCGGACCAGATCTGAAATTCGGAGTACGCTAAATCGTGGTTTCTCCTGCGCCCATCCACAACACGGGACTGTCCTTGGCTTTCAGGCCAGGATTCTGCGCGACCAGACGCCCACCATCACCACGATCTGCCGGACGCTGGCGCCCCGGAGGGGCGCGGCGAACAGAGCCCAGGGCGCCAGCCCTGGATCGACATCTACGACGAGAGATCGGCCAGTCCCGGAGGGACGGCTGAAACTAGCCGCGCCAGACTGACGATG
>JACPPM010000237.1 GCA_016191015.1 Acidobacteriota bacterium
ACCGGGTGATTCCGCGAAACCGTGCTACTCAGCCAGTCGCGAATGCCGTTGGCCAGATGCCCGTCGGCACCGTGAACGGACATGCGTGGCGCTCCGAAACCCGGGGTTTTGCAGCGCAATCAACAATGAAGACCTGGCCCTGTGCATGGCCATGGGCATGATCACCTACATCAACTTGACAAGCAGCCGTCATAGACGGATTCAGGAATTTGAAATGCAAGAGCGGGAAGAGCTTAAGTGACGGGCCTCGCGCAGATGCAGTGCTCGTCGTGGTACCGAAGGAGTTGAGGATTCTCTCTGTCAAGAGATGCTTGACGACGTTGACTCGTGTGCGAGACGGCTTTGATGTGCGCCCCGACCACGCCGCGCCCGGCGATTGACTGAGCAGTTTCCGGTTTTTGAATTTTGAGCTTTGAATTGCCCAAACCCGCGGCTTAGCCGCGGAATTGGGTCGGACGATGAGCTGCGGCTTATCCGTTGATTTAGACGGGCTGCCCGGGCGCTTCCGGACTCATCAATCCCAGCTAAATCTCTCCCTCATCCATTTAGGAATCAGAGCTGTAGCCTTTGCCTCCTGCGCATCAGTCATCACGTCTTTCCATTCGTCAACCAGCCCCTTTCTGAAATGCAGATCACCGGGAGTCGGGGTAGGAACGACACGGGCGGAGTTCTCAGGCACCCCTATGAAGGCACAAAGCCGGCTGAGAAACCGCTTGTTATCTGCGGCGAAGTCCTCATAACGAAACACATCGAACTCGATCGAGAACTCGCGGGAATCGATGATGGCAAGCCAGCCTGAGATCCAATCGACCAGGAGCGGCAGCCAACGGTCGATCCAGAAGTCCAGTTGCCGTTCCAGACCCAGCTCCGGAAAGTCCCCCGGCATCGAGAAGTATCGACGGAGCACGCGGGTGGTCAGGTCATCGGAATAGAAACGGTTGAAGTGATGGAGCCACGACAACGTTGCCTGCCTGGGGTCTCGGACCTGGATCAGCACTTTGGGGAAGAACTGCTCCAATGTCGCCACGTTGATCCTGTGAGGCGCGGCATGATCCCCAGAAAGAAGCGCAGGATTCGTGCACGCGTGCCGGTATACCAGGACCCTTGACAGAAAACGAGCCGGAAATGCACCGGCCCCGATCTCCTCGCTTGCAACACCATGAAATCCCAGTGGTTCGAGAATCGTCTTGAGCGTGTCGTACAGGTACACGGTGCCGGATTTCGGCAGTGAGTTAAGAAAGATCGATCTCAACGAAAACTCCTCAGTCCGTCAACACTGTCCTGGTCAAGGCTAACTCGGGCCGCCCAGATTGTTCTTCGTGTGCCAGCAATATAGCACAGACGAACTCATGTCGTGAACCTCCACCAGTCGGGGAAGTGCGCGGATCTGGTTCGTGAAGTCGACCAGCATGATCGAGTTCTTCTTGGCGATGCCGACAACCGGGATCAGCCCGAGCTTGCTGTAGATGTTCACGCTCCCGCGGCCAGCATCGACAACCCCGTGGATTGCGGAACGGGGCCCGGAGGGGCAGGGATGGTTCGTTCTTGCCACGCGGGTAGTAATTTGGGCATTGGGTCGGAAAAGCAAATCCCTATAGCCTTCTCTCGCTGATCGGATTCTATCTCGTCGCGGGCTCCATCCGCCGGGATCGGGAGAAAGGCATTGGAGCGATTCTGCCCGCGACCCCGCTTTCGAATGCGAGCTTCCTCATCGAGAAGGCCACGGCTCACTTTGCCTATCTGACGACCGTCGGCGCGCTGGCGCTGGTTTCGGGCGTCGCCGTCTTCCTGCGCTACGGCATCGGGCCTTTCTCACCCTGGAGATTCGTCATGCCTTTACTGACACTGGCCGTGCCGAGTCTCGCCATGACCGCCGCCTGCGCCGTGCTCTTCGACGTGATCCCGGGGCTCCGCAGCCGCGGCGGCCTCGTCATCTGGTTCTTCGTCTGGCCGACTATCTTCCTCACGATACCGATCGGGCTTTCCCACACGGGCGTCGGCGGGTTCTCAGCCTTTGATCCGCCAGGCGGCGAGAGCTTCGTCAAGATGATCGAACGGAGCTTGCCCGGCGTGAGCTCCCAATCCATCAGCCTCGGACTCGAAGTCTTCGACACTCCTGCGCGACGCTTGCTCTGGGATGGATTCCTGATCACGCCAGGGTTCGTCGGCGCGCGACTCCTGACGTTTGTCTGGGCCTCGCTCCTGCTCGTCGGCAGCCAGCCCCCCTTCGATCGATTCGATCCGGCGCGGCAACGCCCCTTCAGCCGTTTTGGCCGAAAAGCCGCTCCTTCGACGGCGAAGAACGGGGCCGGGTTCGAGCCGGCGCAGGCCACGACCGTCTCCTGGAGCCAGGTCCAGCACGATGCGGCCATAACTCCCGTCCTCGATGGTGGCGAGCGGTTGTGGCGAAAGCTCATCTTGCCTGGTCATCATCCCGACGCTTCCGCCGGGTACGTGACGAGAGGCGGGGAACTCTTCACAGGGCTTTACACGGCCCTCTGGTACGTGATGATGCAGGGCTTGCCCGGCACCGATTCTGCCGGTGTCGGCGGCACGAGCCTCCCGGCCGTGTCCCTGTCATTCATCTATCTGCTCGCATGCTTGACACTGACGGTGGTGGCCGCGCTGGTAGAACGTCGCCGATGCCGTCGGTCATGCTGAGAGCTGAACTTCCGCAATTCTTTCGCGTATATGCAGACGGACGAATGATTCTTTTCTCGAGAGGAAGGACATGATGGTACAAAGAGGACTGGGGTGGAGCGTCGCGATCATTATCTTCAGCTGCCTGGCGCTGGCGCTGCCGGCGGCGGCCGCAGGAGCCGAGTCGCCGACGGCCATACCGTCGGTGATCCCGATCCCACCCGAGGCACAGCCATCGGCGAACTTCTCTGCCGAAGCGGCGACGAACGCTTACATGGCTCTGATTCCCCCCGAAGCCAAAGCCCGGTCTGATGCCTACTTCGAGGGCGGCTATTGGCTGAGACTGTGGGATATTCTTTATGGAGCCGCCGTCGCGCTTGTTTTGCTGAACCTCCGCTGGTCGGCCGCCATGCGCAATCTTTCCGAACGCATCACGCGCTTCAAGCCGTTACAGACGATTCTCTACTGGACCCAGTACGTGGTCGTGACCTTCATTCTGGGCTTCCCCCTCGGCGTGTACGACGACTACTTCCGGGAACATAAGTACGGTCTCGCGACACAGACCTTCGGTCCCTGGATGACCGATCAGCTCAAAGACATGGGTATCGGTCTCGTGCTGGGCGCGATCATCACGGTGATACTCTTCGGGGTGGTTCGACGCCTGCAGCGCAGCTGGTGGATCTGGGGCTCAGTGGTGACGGTCCTCTTTATCATATTCGTTTCGCTGATTGCCCCGGTCTACCTGGTTCCCATCTTCAACAAGGTCACGCTGCTGAACGATCCCAAGATCACGGATCCCATCTTGAGCATGGCCCGAGCGAACGGCATACCGGCCGGGGATGTGTACCAGATCGACGCGTCGAAGCAGACGACCCGGATGAGCGCCAACGTGAGCGGCTTCGGTCACACGATGCGCATCACGCTGAACGACAATCTGCTGCGCCGGGGCTCTCCCGAGGAAATCGAGTCGGTGATGGGGCACGAGATGGGCCACTACGTCCTCGACCACGTCTACGGCGGCATCCTGTTTTTTGGCGTCGTTTTTGTGGTCGGGTTCGCGCTCCTACGGTGGGCGCTCGACTGGTCTCTGCGGCGGTGGGGAGAGAAGTGGCAGATCCGAGGCATCGGTGACACGGCTGTCCTTCCCCTCGTCGTACTGATGGCATCGATCTTCTTCTTCGTTCTCACGCCGGTGCTGAATACGTATATCCGCACCATAGAGCACGAGGCCGACATTTTTGGGTTGAATGCCAGTCGCCAGCCGGATGGGTTCGCGCAGGCTGCCATCCATCTCGGCGAATACCGCAAGATGAGCCCGGGACCGATTGAGGAATGGATCTTCTACGATCACCCGAGCGGGCGCAGGCGGATCCATGACTCGATGACGTGGAAGGCGGAAAATCTGAAGCTGATGAGCTCGCCGGCGCCGCACTGAGCTTGTCGAATCGGGTTCGGCAGGAGGCTCGGTGCGATCAGCTCGGGCTTAGCTGGGATTCCTGGCCGCCGACCCTGATCTTCTTGTCGTGAAGCCACAGCAGCAGCGCCGCTGTGGCCACGCCCACTCCGGTCACCGCCCACCAGATGTACTGGGGCTGATGGGCGACCTCTCCGAAGTGGTGGAGGAGCGCCCCGCCCATCCGGCCTCCGATCAGCGAGCCGATTCCGATGGGCAGGAACGCGAAGCCCATAGACGTGCCCTGCTGGCCTGAGGGCGCAAGGCGTGAGATGTATTCGTAGTAACGCGGTTGTTGGGTGATCTCGCCGATCGCAATCGCCACCAGCGTGATGGAGGCCATCGGCACGCGGGATCTCAGACAAGCTGCGCCAGGAACGCCGCGGCGGGAAGGGTCGCGACGGTGAGGTCGCCGGCCTTTTGCAGGGCAGGTCTTGTCGCCGACAATACCGGGGTAGTGGTTCTCGTTGACGACGAGAACGCCTGGGTGCGTCATCTCAATGTCAAAACTCATTTCATCCCGGCGCCGGCCGCCTCCGGCCGTCTCGTCCGCGATGATGAGCCGCAACTTAGTTTCTTACAAGTTGCGTGTTGACAGGAAATGGCAAGACTCTCGAGAGGGCGAGATCCTCCGAACCCCCTCTCAGGAAAGCAGGAAGGGATTAATGCAGGAACGGATAGAGGCGATGGAGTATGTGAAGAGCCTGGTTCGCATTGTTGTGGTGCAATGGATCTGGAGTGGGACGGAGGCGGTGCAGCGCGGGGAGGCACTTCACGCGCCGGCCGACTGTGATGCGGCGAGGT
>JACPPM010000025.1 GCA_016191015.1 Acidobacteriota bacterium
GAAGCCGCAGACAACCGACATCCAACCCGCCCTGATGCTCGCCTCTCTGGCCTTCATCATGGTCGTCTCCGGCGTTCTGATCCTCTACCTCGGCGTCGCCCCGGCTCAGTTCTTCAGGACCATCGAGACAAGCCTCGCCTCTCTCCACCAGCTCATCCCGAGTATCTAGGGCCCGCCGCGGGAAGCCAACCGGCCGCTGATCGCCTCATCAAGATCACTCGAGTTCTTTCGTTGCCTCCAGAGCGTTTTCCAGGACGTCATGCAGCTCCGCCGGGACTTCTTCGCGCGATAACAGGCCGTGATTGATGGCCAACGCGACGACCACGGTGGGAAAGCTATCACGCGTGTACTGGAGGTAGAGCTCCCGAGCCGGACCCTGGTGGAACGTGTGAATGCGCTCCGTCAGCTCCAAGCTGCTCATGCGCCCCTCCCGCCAGCTCCCGAAATCGGCGTCAAGCTTCTCAAGCTCCCGATGTAGCTCGCAGTCGTAAGCTTTCGCGCTGAGCGTTCTAAGCATGCGCTTGATCTTCTTTTGGTCGGATCGCGTTTGCATTGTCCATTACCCTCCGGAACGACGAGTCGGTGATCCAGGAGACATTCGAGCGTAACAGTTGCCGGTCGTCATCAACCTGCCTTCGGCGATGCGGCCGACCCAGCTAACAAGCCCCCGTCAATTGTGAATTCTGCGCCGGTCACGTACGGGGCCTCGTCGGAGGCGAGAAGGACAGCCACGGCGGCAACTTCCTCCGGCTGTCCGAAGCGACGCAGCGGTGTATCCGTCACAAACGTCTTCATGCGCTCCGATCGATCCTCGCCCGAGCCCAGCAGCGGTTCCCACATCGGGGTGAGAACGGCAGCGGGATGGATGGAATTGCACCGCACCTGCAGTCCTTGTTCAGCGCAGTACAGGGCGACAGTTTTGGTGTGATTGCGCACTGCCGCCTTGCTCGAGGCATACGCGGCGGCCCCGGGAATGCCGACCACCCCGGACCGGGAGGAAATGTTGATGATCGAGCCGGTGCCCTGCCTCCGCATCAGCCGGATGGCGTACTTGCAGCCCAGGAAAACCCCGTCAAGATTAGTGCGGTGCACTGCATGCCAGCTCTCCAACGTGGCGTTCTCCGGGTCGTGCGCCCCGTCGCCCGCCTCGAGGCCCGTGATTCCGGCGTTGTTCACGAGAATATCGAGCCGACCGGGGTTGCCGATGATGACACGCGCCGCGGCAACCCAGTCGTCCTCCTCTCGAACATCGAGTGGTAGGTATTGGGATCGCGACCCGAGCTCCCGGGTCACATCACGGCCGCGCGCATGATTGATGTCGCTCACGAGGACGTAGGCCCCCTCCGCGACAAAGGCCCGAGCCATGGCCTCGCCGATCCCCCGTGCGGACCCCGTGATCAGCGCGACCTTGTCCTTGAGCCGGTCCATGGCCATGCATTGTAGCACGCGGATCGGACCCCGGGCCAAACGAGGGAGTGGCTCCCAAGGCTACGGCAAAGTCCCGGAAACCGCAGATTTCACAGATTGACTCGCAGATGTCGCCGATTGCTTCGCGCCGACCCGAGAGTGAGGAGCGAGTTGCTCGTCGGTTGAATGCTGGAAGAATCCGCGTAATCTGCGCGGAAATCTGCGCCATCTGCGGTTTCGCACGGAACAGCCTCGCCCGAGTCGGCGCCTCGACTTTGCCGCAGTCCTGGAGTGGCCCCGGCACCAGCTCAGGAGTTTTTCGTTGACGCTCAGCAACTACTTCTGGCATACTCCCGCCTCGGGCCGGAGGCCCGACTCATTCCAGTTTCACAGGGGGAAGTTTTTCGGATGGCAAATTCGAGAGTAGCGAACGGGTACAAGGCGGCCTTGGCGGCACTCCTATTGATTGCCGGGGGCCCGGTGACGGCCACGGCAGCCGAGACGGTCATCATCGAGGACGATTTCACGACGGGCAAGACGGCCGGACTTCGGCGCGGCGGGATATTCACTGAAGAGGGATATCAGCCGACGACGACCAACGGCCACATCCTCTATCAACTCACAGAGAAGTTGAAGAACGGCTACGCGGAGTTTGTGTTCAAGGGCATGAGCAAGAACGCGCTGCCAAAGGGCGGCGACCAGGGATTCTTGGGCATGTACGATGGACGGGGCATCGATGAGCCCATTAAGTATCTGCCGGAGTTCAAAGAGAACTTCTTCAGATGGAATGTCCAGTTCCGGAAGGACAAGGGCATCATGAAGGCCGTCGTTTCCTGCGCCTCGCCGAGGCGGGCGGCCGAGCCCTACGCCGTCTACGAGGACGGCGATCGCGATTGGTCGAAAGAGCCGCTGGGCAGGGCGCAGTCGTGGGATCCGAAGACGTGGTACACGATGAAGGTCGAATGGCGCAATAAAGCCTTCAAGGTCTACGTCAACGGCGTGCTGAAATGGAATTCGAACGGGCCGTATGATTATTCGCCCGAGGACCATAGGATCTGGCTCGGATGCGCCCCCGGAGTCGGCACGAAGTACAGGAACCTGATCCCGACCCTCGTCTACAAGAGCTTCAAGCTCGTCAGGTACGATACGGCGGCGGAATAGCCGTTAGCTGTTCCTGGTCGTGGAAGGATCGGCAGGTTACGGTCGACCTGACAGCTAACGGCTAGCTCTCGGCCGCGAGCGTGAAGACGCCCATCCGACGGAACTTCTCGTAGCGCTGATCGAGCAGCTTTGCGGGGGTGAGCCTCTGCAGCTCCGAGAGGCTCTTCGCGATGGATGCCCCGACTGTTTCGGCCGCCGCCTGAGGATCCGCGTGGGCACCGCCGGGTGGCTCCGGAAGTACGGCGTCGACCAGGCCGAGAGCGAGGAGCTTGCTGGCGGTGAGGCCGAGCTTCTCGGCCGCAGTCTCGGCCATCCTCGCGTCCTTCCACAGGATCGCCGCACACCCCTCGGGCGAAATCACCGAATAGATCGCGTTCTGGAGAATCATGACTCGATCGCCGACACCGATAGCGAGCGCGCCGCCGCTTCCGCCTTCACCCGTCACCACCACCACGATCGGCACCCTCATCGCGCTCATCTCCCGCAAGTTCCTCGCGATGGCCTCGGCCTGTCCCCGCTCCTCCGCATCGATTCCCGGATAGGCGCCCGGGGTATCGATGAGGCAGATGATCGGGCGGGCGAATTTTTCCGCCATTTTCATGACCCTGAGCGCCTTCCGGTAGCCTTCGGGCTTCGGCTGCCCGAAGTTCCTGTAGATACGCTGTTTCATGTCCCGGCCTTTTTGGTGGCCGATCACCACCACGGGCTGGCCCCGGAAAAGGGCTGTCCCGCACACGAGCGCGGGATCATCTCCGAAGGACCGGTCGCCATGGATCTCGGAGAAATCCTCGAAGAGCATCGATATGTAGTCGAGCGTGTAGGGACGGTTCGCATGCCGCGCGACCTGCGTGACCTGCCACGCAGTCAAGCGACTAAAGAGCTCGCGCGCCAGTGCGTCGTGCTGATCGACGAGGCGCTGGAGATGGTCGGGGTCCGAATCGGGGGACGAGCGGGCGGCCGCGATCTCCTTCCGGAGTGCAACCAACGCCTCCTCGAAATCAAGCCCCTCGAACGCCACTGGTTCCCCTCCCACTCCCCACGGCCAGGACTCCGGAGCAAGAGGAGCCCACCCCGACGGGGCGATACGAATTCACCGGCGAAGTCTAGTACAAATCAGAGGGGCTTTCAAACTCGTGTATCTGATTGAAGCCGTTCACTTTCGATTCTGATCCGTTCCTCAAGCCCGAGCGCATCCCCTTTTTCGAGCTCGAAAAGCTGGCTCTGCCCCGACAGCCGCTCGCGGCTATGCTTCAAATCTATGAATTCCTCGAGCGCGCCCAGGAGGAGGTCCCTTGCCAGTCCCATCCGGTCGAAACAGCCCCCCTTCACCAGCGCCTCGTGCGTACCGCGGTGCACGATCCGATGGTCGACAGCAAACAGGAAATCACAGAACGTATTGAACTGCCCCAGCGCTTCGCGCGCTCTCAGAATCTCCTGGGTCGCCTGATCGCCAAGGCCGGGCACGATGTTCAGCCCGAGCTGGATCGAAAGCTCTTGAACCACGCATCTGCCCCCGCTGAGATTGATGTCCGGGGCGAAGGTCTCGATGCCCATGCGCTGGCACTCGAGGAGGAGTGATTCGGTTTCGGGCTCCTGACCGGAATACTCGTCGAGGTGCGCAGCGAGGAAACGCGCGGGGTGGTGAGCCTTGAGGTAGGCCAGCCAGTAGGTCTGGACCGAGGCCGCCGCGACCGAGGCCTTGCTGACCAGATGCGGGCTTGCTGAAATCAGAAGATCCAGAATCCGTCCTGCCCTGCGGGCAAGCGCGCGTTTCGAAGCCGCCTTCTTGAAACGCTCGACCAGCTCAGGATGTGGCCCCATCTGATCCTCCTCGGCCGCCGCCAGGATCTCGGCGCGACGGACGCTGTGATCTGTGAATGCCTGGAGGATCTCGTCCACCTGTTCCTGGAAGAGCAGCATTCCGCCAGTGGCTCCGAGAATCGGGCTGAGCTCAGGGAATCCTTTCGGTGCCGAATTGCCTCCGATGACCGCGGCTTCGATCTGCCGGCCCAGTGTTGGATTCCTGGTTGCGATCCGGCCAATGGCTTTGAGAAGCACGAGCCGCTCGAAGCTCTCCGGCACAAGAGTGAAGGACCGGTACTGCTCGGTATCGAGCGGCCAGACACCGGCGACCTCCTTGTGCGCCAGCAAAGCGTAGGTGGCCGGGTCGTTCGTACCCGATGGAATTGGCTCACCCAGTGCCGCAATGACGCTCAGCGGCCGGCTCCCGGGGAATTCCACGCGCATGAAGCCGAGCCGGTCGAGATCCTGGTACGGGTAGTGCGAGACGCGTCTGCCGTCGCCGCTCCGGCTCGTGGGGACGACATCAGGCAGCGGCGTGGCGGAAAGCACCAAGGAACCATGCATCGTTGCGTGATGAGGAAGTGCCTCGATGCGCATGGCCGCCCCGACGACCTCTCTGAGCTCCGCCGAGAGCGATCGGAATCCCTCGGCCGCGCCCCGGACAGACGTCTCCGAGGGGAGTGCGTCGACGAGCGGGTCGACGCGTTCGTTCTCGACGTCGAGGACCTTCGCGCACTCCCGGATTGTGGCACGCGGCTGGAAGGTGGTGAATTCGATGACGTGCGCCACGTGCTCGTCGCCGTAGGACTCGAACAGGTGGTCGATCAGTTCCTGGCGTCCCTCATGGGAGACCTCAACCGCCGGGTGAGCCCCGCGCTCGATCCCGGTGTGCATGTCGAAGAAGAGCCCGCACTCGACGGGATCGACCTCGGTGACTCCCAGCGCATAGGCGACGAGGCTCGAGCTCATTCCCCGGGCCCCCGCGCACGGAACGCCGCGGGCACACGCGTTTCGGACGAGATCCCAGAGCATCAGGAAATAGCCCGACAGCCGGCGTCCGGTGATGAATTCGAGCTCCTGCCCGAGCCTTCTCGAATAGCGTTCGTCGCACCTGCCGCGCTCAGCCAGACCGGCACGCGCACGCTCTACAAGCATCGCCTCCTCGGTCGTCCCTGCCGGAACCGGGTACCGCGGTCTCGGTGCCGTCGTATCCCGCAGGTGGAAATGGCATCTCTCGGCGATCTCGACCGTCACGCTCAGAGCCTTGGGGAACTCCGCAAATACAGTGCTCATCTCCTGATAAGGCCGGAGATAGTAGGCTGACGTATAGTGATTGCCCTCCAG
Organism: Acidobacteriota bacterium; assembly: GCA_016191015.1. GTDB lineage: Bacteria > Acidobacteriota > CAIWXX01 > CAIWXX01 > CAIWXX01 > JACPPM01. The sequence continues at coordinate 5,716 of JACPPM010000025.1, forward strand.
CTCGAATCTCCTCCCCGAGCGGTCCGCGACGGCGATGGGCCGTAGGGGCCTGTCCTGGGCGATCGCGATGAGCAGCTCCTGCCTCCCAAAATCCGAGGCGCGCGCGAAGTGCGAGTCGTTTGTGACGACCAGTGGCAGCCCGACCTTTCGGGAGAGATCGATCAGCCGCGGCAGGTAGCGCCTCTCCTCATCTTTGCCGTGGTCCTGGAGCTCGATGAAAAAATTCTCCTTGCCGAACACCTGGGCGTAGGCGTCGGCCACTCTCGCCGCCTCCTCAGCGCGCTCACCCAGCAACAGCCGCGGTACCTGACCGCGGAGACATCCGCTCAGCGCCAGGAGTCCCTCCGCGTGCGCGCAGAGCGTTTCCCAGGCCACGGCGTGGACCGGGGTGCCACGGAGCGGGGTAGCGAGACTCAGCATCCGGCAGAGGTTTCTATAGCCGGTGTCGTCTCGGACGAGCAACGGCAGGTGGTAAAGGTATACGGATTCGCTATCGTCGGAAGAGACCTCGGGCTGCCCGCTCGCCCGCAAGTAGATCTCGCAGCCCAGGATCGGCTTCACACCTGCGGCCAGCGCCTTTTCGAAAAAGGATGCGGCCGCATACATGTTGCCATGGTCGGTCAGGGCAAGCGCCCAGTAGCGCTGCCTCACCGCCTCGCCAATCAGCTCCTCAACCCGCGCAGCCCCGTCGCGCAGCGAGTAGACCGAATGGTTGTGGAGGTGCACAAAAGGGGTGCGCATCGGCTACAGTTCCGTCCCAGAAGCTCCCGGACGCTGGGCGTCACTATGTGAGGTGCTTGTGCCGCGTGCTGGGCACCGGGTGCTTCCGTCCACCACGTCCGACACGGCCTCCAGCACTCAGCACCCAGCACTCAGCGCACGGCCGGAGTCATTCCCACTCGATGGTCGATGGAGGTTTGGATGTGATGTCGTACACGACGCGGTTGATGCCACGGACCTCGTTCACGATCCGGGTGGAGATGCGGTTGAGAAGCGCGTGGTCCAGCCTGACCCAGTCGGCGGTCATCCCGTCGAGGCTCTCGACAGCTCGCACCGCGGCCACGGTCTCGTGCGTACGACTGTCCCCCATGACGCCGACGCTTTTCACTGGCAGCAGCACGGCGAAGGCTTGCCAGATCTTGCCATAGAGCCCCGCGGCCTTGATCTCCTCGACGACGATCGCGTCGGCCTTGCGCAGCAACCTGAGCCGCTCGTCCGTGACCTCGCCGATGATCCTGACGGCCAGCCCGGGACCCGGGAAAGGCTGGCGACCCACCATTTCTTCGTCGATCCCGAGGAGCCGGCCCACGGCCCTCACCTCGTCCTTGAACAGCTGACGGATCGGCTCGAGCAGCTTTAGCTTCATCCGCTTCGGGAGCCCGCCGACATTGTGGTGGCTCTTGATGAGCGACGAGGGTCCCGCGATCGGAACGCTTTCGATGACATCCGGGTAGGTGGTGCCCTGGGCGAGATACTCAACACCCCGCACCTTCGACGCTGCTTCATCGAACACCCGGATAAACTCACGGCCGATGATCTTTCGCTTCCGCTCGGGGTCCCTCACGCCCCGCAGCCTCCGCAGAAAGCGGGCGGATGCATCTACATACCGCACGGTGAGGCCCAGGTGTTTCTCGAACCGCCGCCGGAGCGACCGAGCTTCGTTCAGCCGCAACAGCCCGTTGTCGACGAAAACACAGGTGAGGCGTTCATGAAGGGCCTTGTCGATCAGCGTCGCTGCAACCGTGGAATCGACCCCTCCTGAAAGAGCGCAGATGACACGCCCGTCGACCACCTCCGATCGCAGCCCTTCCACCGTGCTCGCGATGAAATCCCCCATCGTCCACCTCGATGCCACTCCGCAGATCCTCCGCATGAAATTGGCGAGGATCTCCTTTCCATGTCGCGTGTGGACCACCTCCGGGTGAAACTGCACGCCGTAGAGCCGCCGCGCCGGGCAAGCCATGGCCGCGAACGGCGTATTCCCGGTGGTTGCCAATGCCGTAAACCCTGTAGGCGCCGCCGTGATCGAATCGCCGTGGCTCATCCAGACATCCTGCTCGGTGTCGAGGCCTGCGAACAAACCGGTTCCACCATCGACTACCTTCAGCGTGGCCGGACCGAACTCGCGGCGGGATGATCGTTCGACACCGCCTCCGAGAAGATGCGCCATCAGCTGCGCCCCATAGCAGATGCCGAGCACCGGAACGCCCAGTTCGAAGATATTACGCAAGACCCTCGGCGCGCCCTTCTCATACACGCTGCAGGGCGATCCCGAGAGGATGATCCCACGCGGTGACTCACGTCGGATCGCCTCGACCGGATGCGAGAACGGATAGATGACGCTGTACACCTCCAGCTCTCGAACCTTGCGCGCGATGAGCTGTGTGTATTGACCTCCAAAATCGAGGATGACGATTGTGTCCATTGAGGGGACGATTATATCAAGTCCCGTTCCCTTCCCGTTCCCGAAATGCAAAATGCAGATTGACCAGTTGGGGGCCCCTTCGCTTCGCTCAGGGCTTCGGCTCAACGAAAAGGGGGGGAAGGGCTCAACAACCCTGGTTTCTCGGTTGGTCTAAGGGTTGTTGAGCCCGGGGGGATAGTTGGCAGGATATTTATAGGTGGGATTCGGAATCCGGTTTCACACTCATCATCGATATGGGGCGGGAGGCGGGGAGGAGCCTGTGGCACCCCCCTCGCCTCCCACTCTTCATCACCGCACCGTTCCTTCAGTACCGACTCACTTTTGCAAGACGCTCAAAAAACCGCGAAAGTTACAGATTCCTGTCGCCGCGCTCCATCACCAGCATCGCCTCGACGTTCACGTTCTGTCCCTCTCTCACATCTACCTGCTGCCGAAAAGTTTGGAATCCCGGCATCACGACCTCGATTCTGTGTGAGCCTTCAGAGAGCTGCATCTCGACTGCGCCCTCCTCGCGGATCACGCCCCAGAAGTTCCCGTCTATATATACGGTGGCACCAGCCGGATTGATCCTGATTCGAACCATGCCTTGGCTTGCGACCCGCGGCGACGGGCTCGACTGAGGTGTGGCGGGCCGGTCTTCATACCGGGGCTGCTCGTGCCCTCCGTGCGGCTGTTGGTAGCTACCCCGAGGCCGCTCGTAGGCCGCGCCCCCTTCCGGCTGCACAAGACGGCCTCGCCCTTCCGTCCCCTGCTGCATCTGCAGGTCATCCGGCAGCCTGTCCTCGCCGGGCATCAGGCTCTGCTTGATATGGATGTCCTGCCCGCGCGCCCCGTAGACGCTCACGCTGTATGGCACGTAGCCCGGATTCCTGAACGTCAAGTTGTGCTTGCCTGGTGTCAACTTGAGCCTCTGGAAGAACCCGTCGAAATCGTCGACCCGTCCGGCATAGTATCCATCAACAAGGACAGTCGCCGACTCAGGCTTGACCTCGCACCGCACCTCGAGCAGCGGATTGTAGTACCCAACGACCGAGTAGCTCGGATACCACCAGTAGTAATACGGTCCCGGATGAGCCCACGCGTGCCGCGGGTAGTAGCGGTAGGGGTGACCATGATATTGAATACCGAAGCTGAAACCGATTCCGGCATGGGCCGTCCCTGCCATAAGAAGCATCAGTGCAACCGCCGCGGCCTTTCTCATTTCTTTTCCCTCCAGTTCCACACGCTAAGATTGTCTGCAATCGTCATGCCAAGTCGCAATATATTGATAATCAAGCTGTCAAGATCCTGACAGCTTCTTTTTGTACTATCGCGTAGACACCCCCTGCAGAGTTTCGGACACTCGGTACGGCTGGGCAGGGATCCATCGAGGGCGGATTTCGGGTCTTTACTGGCCTCCTTCCGATTTGCCCCAACGCGGCGGAGCCGCAACCAAACAGGCAAGACCCAGGCACGCTGCAAGACCCTTCCGAGCACCTCTCAGGAAAGCAGGAAGTTAGGAAGGCAGGAAGGGGTCTGTTCGATGCCACCCTGCGCTCCGGAGATAAC
>JACPPM010000239.1 GCA_016191015.1 Acidobacteriota bacterium
CCTCCAAATCAAGCGCGTCATCGCCAACTGAAACAGATCCCTTCCTGCCTTCCTAACTTCCTGCTTTCCTGAGAGGAGTCCGGAGCGGCCAGACCGCGGGGCACCGCCGCCCTGTTTGGTTGCGGCTGGTCCGCGTTATGGAGTGCCACCGGCCTTGAGCGACCCGATGGCAGCATCCTCCTGGATTCGGTTAATCGTTCCCGAATGGCAGCGAGTCTTCACGCCTGTCTTGCCCGACTTCTAGATCGCGCTCTAGATCTCCCCCACGGTGGCTCCCGGTTTGCTCTGCTTGATGAGGGCAATCGCACCGGTGACGTGCGAAGTAGCCATGGATGCTCCGCTCCAACTCGCATAGCTCTTTTTCGAACGGGGCCACCCCCGCCAAGCTCCCTGAGACCTGGTAGCTGGGACGGCCACTCCACCCTTCTTTCCTGCTGCAATTCTGCTGACACGAGTTCCGTGGTCTCAACCGGGAGCGGCAGTGCACTGGTGCCTCGCGGCACCCGCGCCTATCATCTCCTCCTTGCCGTTCGGACAGATGCCTCTTTTGCGCCATGTCACCGAAGGGACGTGAGCATCGGCAAGCGTGGAATGGTGTTTGAACAGAGCCGGGTCCATACCTTCCAACGCAAGGGGCACCGGTCGGAGTAGCCGGAATAGCAACAGGTGCCCAGCTTTCGCGCCGGGTCGCGGCTGGCGAGGCCGAAGAGAATGGCCGCGCGGCGGAACAACGAGTGGAGCAGCCGCCGCCACTCGCCCGCGCCGAAGGTGCCCCGTGCCGGCTGGAGCGGGTGTGGCACAGTGGCGCTCAGGGCGCGACGATCCGCCGGGAGCCAAGCCCACTGCGCAGGTGCATCTCCGCCTCCCTGAGAAGCGCCTGGATTTGCGGGTCGCCGCGCGTGAGGCTCGCGGTTATCCGGTCGCGCATTCGGATGACCTTTTCCAGTGTGTCTTTGCTGCTGGGGTCCGGGATTCCCGCGGCCTCGGCGCGCACGTCGTCGAAGAGCTTTGATGAAAGGGTCTGAGCCTCTCCATAGTTCTGTGACGAGACGGCATCCTCGACAGCCAGGAGCTGGCTGAGCAGCCCAGCCAGAAGGACCTGGATCTGCGCCTCGGCGAGATCCGTGCGTAGGCTGGCGAGCTGTCGCTCGAGAACGAGTCGCCGCTGACGCTCCGGCAAGTAGCCAGCCAAGAATGCGAGCCCGACCAGAATGGCCACGGCGATGGCGACCAATCTCTTCATGGGAACCCTCCTCTTCACTCCCGTACATTGCTTGGAACGATGCGTGAAGCATGATGACCATCGACTACAGATGTGAAACCCCATCCGAATCCCCGTCCTTGCGCTGCGCCAGATGACGCTCCAAAAAGCTTCTTGCCATGTCTCGGCCGGCCAAACCGAAGGAGATCGACAGCGCGACCACGACGCCCCCGAACAAGATCGCGAACGCCGTGGTCACAATGCGGGCGCCGATGCCGAGCTGCTCGAGCGCGACAGCCATCACGAAGGCCATGACACCGATTCCCGCCGCGCCGCTGACGATGCGGGCGCCGGCTATTTCGGCGTTGACCAGGGCAATCAACACGCCCCGTTGCAGAAACTTGGCCGCAAGCACGCCCCCTATGAAGATCACGACCGCTGTGAAAACGGTCGGCAGAAAGTTCCCGAACCGAGTGAGCAGAGAGTTAGCGAGATCCGTGTCGAGGGAGGCGAGGGAGAGGAGTGTGGCCGTCACGACGATGATTCCACCGAACAGGCCGCCCGTGAGGCGGCTCGGCCGAGTTGCGAGTCCCCCGCGCGCCAGCATCGCACTGATGCCGAGCCGATCGCAGAGCAGATCGAATCGGAGGAGGGCGAGCAACCGACTGACGAGGACCCGCACGAACCACCCGAGCAACAGCCCCGCAATGATGACAACGACAGAGGCCGTCAGGTGCGGCAGCAGCCGCAACGCAAGCTGGCTCACTCTCGCGATGGGCTCGAAGAAATCATTCTGGTTCATGGGTGCCCTCCTTTGCGCGCTGGCTCACGCCATCGTTGGATGAAGTTCCCCTTCAGCCTTCTGAAGGCGGTACAGAGTTCCTGCAAGCTGGCTTCCACCTCGTCGGATGAGCTCTCCCCGTGATTCGCCACAAACGAGGCTACACGGCCGAGGTACAGAGGCGTCAAAGACTTCAGCAGGTGCGTCCGCGGCAGAACCCGCCGGTGATGGGCCAGAGCGAAATCGTAGATGAGGGCCGCCCACAGATCGTCGTTCAGTCTGCCTCGTTCGGCCCCTTCGGTGCCGCACTGCTGCAGGCGCGCCCACAGTCCGTTCGATGTGAAGAGCTGCCCGTACACAGATGCGAGCTCTCTGATTCCAAGGACGAAGGCGCGCTGCATCCGCCCCGTGTCCACATTGACAGGCTCGGTTCCCACGTGGAAGTGGAATCCGAAAAGCGGAAGGGATTCGCTTTCCTGGCCCGTTGACCATGCCCTTTCGTACGTCTCCATCAGGTCAAAGACCGATCCCACCACCTGCATCAGCATCTCGCTCAGGTCTGCACCTGGATCCTTCGGGTCATGCACCTTCGCACCGAGGTAGGCCTGGCACATTCTGTGGCGTTCGGCAACGGCAACGGTCGTGAGCCAGATATCGACGCCGAATCGGGCAACATCACTGTCCCACACGTCCTTTTCGAGATAGCTCGCAATCAGGCGGCCGGAGAACCCGAAATCCCCGCCAATCGGCTGTCGGATGGCCCGGCCATAGAGTGCCCGAGTAAGGGGAAAAACGATGTTGTTCGTGATCGTCCCGTCGAACTTGTGACGCAGGTAGTAGGGTGCGACGTAGTCGAAGCCTTGTTCGATCACGGGGCGGACGAGGAGTTCGACCCACTCGGGCGTGATACTGCGCAAGTCCGAATCGAAGATCGCGCAGGCCTTGGCCTGCAGTCGGCGAGCCACCTGGAAGATGGTCCGCAGCGCGCTCCCCTTTCCCGGTATCCCACGATAGAGAGTGGTAAGACGATGGACCGGATGAAGGGGGTGGCGCGCCAGCAGCAGCGCCTGCTCGTCCACGACCGCCTTCATGGCGGCATCGGGCGTCCCGTCCTTGGAACCGCCGTCACTGTTGACGATGAGCGACCTCCGTTCGGGAAAGTACTTTCGCAGCCCCGCATCTACGGCCGAGACGACGTGTCCAATCGTCTTGGCGTTGTTCCAACTCGGGATTCCCACGACGATATCCGATGATCCGATGGCTTGGAGCTCGCCGTGCAGGTTTGGGTCCAAAACCGGTCCCGTCATCGCCCCTCCCCTCGCTCCCTCACTCGACCCGTGGCCTTGCCCGGCGTTCGCCGGCACCTGTCCTTGGCAAGTCCGGGCAGGCCATGACAGCGCCTGCAAACCAGCCATGGGGCGCTGCCAGAGGTGATCGCAGGACCGTAGGGAGCCCGGAAACAACGTCAGGGTCGACCTGTCCGCTGGCGCGGGGAATGACGATTGGATAGTCCACCGCCCGCAGCATCGGTATGTCATTAGCGCTGTCGCCCAGTCCGATGAACGTCGAGGAACACCAGAGTCGAAGATAGAACGCCTTCAGAAGCTCCACAGCCCGACCCTTGTTCGCGACGCCCTTCAGGTGGTAGAAGCGATTGCCCTTCGTGACACGGATTCCCGGGAGACGCCGGATAGATTTCAGGAAGAGTTTCTGCCTTGCCGGCGGCCCGGGGCCGAACCAGAAGGGTTCATCGTACTCGCGCTCCCTCGCCAGCCGCGCCATCGGCAACGCAAGCCCCGTGACCTTGCTGACCATGCGATCCGTCATCCGGCTGAACCGGTGAACTCGGCATCCGGTCTCATCCTCGACGCGGTCCATGGCCTCGACGAGAATGCGGTGAGGGGTTCCAAGCTCCACCGCGACCATCCCATGTCGCAGGACGCCTTTTTTCAAGGGAAAGGGAAAGTAGTCCTTCTCGACATAGATGGCTCCGCCATTCTCCACGATGAAGGGATCGTGGATCTGGAGCGCTTTGCGCAGATGCAGTACCTCGGCGCGGGTTTTGCTGGTGCAGAACACGATCGGCACATTAGCGGCTTTGAGACGTTCCACAGCAGGCCGCTGGGGTTCGCAGTCATAAGTGTGGGCATCCAGGAAGGTCCCATCCACATCGGTGAAGATCACCCACTTCCCGCTCACAGCCTCTTCCCCGTCACTCCAAGGTCAAGTCCCGGACTCGTCGGGAGTTGAATCGAAGTCGACTGCGTCACGCACCCGGTCGAGGAACCCGGGCATCGCCGCTGTGATCCGGTTCCAGTTGGGGATGAGCGGCGCCCCGAAGGGGTCCTCCATGAACGACTCCGCAGCCAGTCGCATCGCGTCCGCGAAGGCCGCCACTGCCGACTCCTCCTCGTGCCGGTCAAAATCGAGATCGTCGATCCTCGCGTCGGCATGGTAACGAGTGATGGTGTCCTCGGCCGTTCGGATGTAGCTGACGAGGATCGTTCTGAAGGTCCCCGATGACAGGACCAGCCCCGTGGAAGCGAGGATCCGGAAGAGGTTCTTTGCAATGTCCACGGTCATCCTCTTCAACCCCTTCGATGGGTCCTGTGCGGAAAGCGCCTGGTGCTTGTGTTCATAGTTCTCACACAGCTCAGTTTGACAGATTCGCTTGAGGGCGCAATTCCGGTAGACTTCGGCCAGCATTCCGATCTCGAGCCCCCAGTCCGCCGGCACGCGATTCAATCGGGCAAGATCTGCGCTCATGGCAAACTCCCCCGCGAGCGGATAGCGAAAGCTGTCGAGGTAGCTCAGAAGGGGCCTGGCTCCGAACACCGTCTGCAACGTCCGCAGGATTGGTGTGATGAAGAGCCGCGTCACCCGGCCGTGCATCTTGTTGGTCACGCGCGCGTAATACCCCTTGTTGAAATCGAAGGTGATGTCGGGACTCGCTACTGGATAGCAGAGGCGAGCTAGGAGCTCCCGGTTGTAGCTGAGGATGTCGCAATCGTGCAAGGCGATCACATCGCTCTTGCCCGAAGCAAGCACGTAGCCGTACGCCATCCAGCACGACCGGCCTTTTCCGTCAGGCCCCACAGAGAGGTCGTTCGCCTGAAGCTCTTCGTAAAGACTCTGGATCCGCGGCCCGTTGTTCCAGACAAACCGCGTCTCACATTGCATCTTCGAAAGCATCTGCCGTGCCTGTCCTAGCTGCTCCGCCGTCGCACCGGATATGGTGACGACGATCTGATTCAGGTACGGAACCGATTCCAGTTCAGCGATCATCTTCGGAAACGCCGGACCTTCGAACTCGGACCATAGCGCTGGCAGCACAAGGGCGATCCCATGTCGATCTCGAATTCCAAGAAGCTGCCGCTCGATGTGATCGAACTTCCCGGCCTTCAACCGGTGTAGCGTCGTAACTACCCCCGTCTGATAGAAGTCTGTCATGGCTCGATGCTCCTTTCCTCAATGCGAGGCGCGAAGGTCTTGCATGCACCCGTAGCCGGCCCATCGGAAATCCTGTCGTCCGGGCGGAAGACGCGCGAATCCTCACCGCCCTCGAAAGTGCGTCGTCCGAGAATCAACCCGAATCAGGTCCGTGGGGTGCTCGTGCTCTTGAAACTGACTCCGGCGGCCAGGAGATCGTCCACCCCGCATCCGAAATCAAACACGCGAGAGCAGTCCATGTCAAGGGGCTAGGAACCCAACCCATGAACGAGCGGTTCGATCGGATCCGTTCATGAATTCCTTCATCCCTGGGTTCCTTAGAGATACGGACACGATCCGGCCCCATGCGAAAACTCTTGCCATTTCGCGTCAACACTTCACGATCAACACACCAGGAGCAGCTCGCGATGAGGAGTAGCGGTTGGGGACAGCGACCAGGATCCAGCTCGCCGAGAAGCCAACGAAGGGGCTCGGCGCGGGAGCGAACCCGAAAATCGGAACCGAGCAGGGGCTGCTCGAGTTCCGCGATTGCATCGACACCGTCATCGAGATCCGCAACGACCGGCTTCTCCACACAGCCGACCGCCCATAGCAGACGTGAGACCACGACCTCGGTTTGGGGCCTCCGGGCCTAGCTTCACACCCCACCTCACCCCCTTCTCGTCCCTCACGTCGTATCCAATGTGTGTGCCCCTGACCTCGCGTTCCTCGAAGAGGTTGCGTCCCTCGATAGGAGGAGCCACGTCTGCGCCTCCTTGGCCGTAGAGGAAGTTCAGTATTCGTCCTGACGTTCTTGGGCCAAGGGGTGAATCTGTTGAACGACGGAGCATCAAGTGCGAGAACTGCGGGGCTACCTCGAGCGAGGCCCCGCAGATCACGTCGACCAAGTGCGCGTTCTGCGGCTCGCCGAAGGTGATCGAGACGACTGAAGCCGCTGACGTGATCCGGCCTGAATCGCTCGTTCCCTTCGCCGTGGACATGCCAAAGGCGCGCGACGGTTTCCGCCGGTGGATCTCGTCGCTCTGGTTCCGGCCGTCCAATCTGGCGCGCGAGAGCTCGCTCGGATCGCTGAGCGGCGTGTATGTTCCTTACTGGACATTCGATTCGTACACGAACTCGTTCTGGGAGGCCGAAGCCAGGTACTACTATTACACGCCGGAGACCTATGTTGAGAACGGGCAGCGCAAGGAGTGCCAGGTGCGCCACATCCGGTGGGAGCACGCCGAGGGAACGGATGACGAGTTCTTCGACGACGAGCTCATCTGCGCTTCCACGGGGCTGCCGGAACGGCACCTGAACGACATCGAGCACTTCGAAGCTAGTTCCGTACGATCCCGCCTGTTCCGGCAGTGGTTCGCGTCTCCGGACGCCGTGTTCTTTCCCGCCCCCTGTACTACACGGTTCTCGTGAACATCTTCCCCTCGCTGTATCGCATGGGAGTTGCCCCGCAGCTTCTGGCGAGTGTCTATAGGAATCCTCGATGATCGGTCTGCCGTTGTGGACGGGCATAGTTACAGACAGTGCGCGGACCCGTCAGTGCCGGAAAAGGGTGTGGGACATTCGAGGGGGTGGATAGCGATGAGACACGAGGGATGGCTGAGGCTCATGCTTCACAGGTCCTTCCGTCTGGTGGATCTCCGCTCGCCGTCGTTCAAGGCAGTCCCCAATCCACGGATCGACAAGCCGTTTCAATTAGCGGCACTCCGCTCGCTCATTCGGAGACAGGCCGCCGGGGACAGTGGACGCACCCCGACGGTTGCCCCACCCATTCCACTGAACCGTTCCTCGGTGCGGAGAGACTGATCGACGTGCTTCGAGGAGGAATTGAGAAATCGAAGTTCAGGGGAGGTCACAAGGTGACTTGGCTTGGAGGTAGGGAGACATGCGAAGACGAATTCTGATCTCGTTCGCTCTTCTCGCGGGCGTGGCGTTCGTGGCGTCAGGGATCGCCGTGAGCAGATTCAGTCTGAGCGCGTTGGACGAGCCCGGCGCGGTGGAGATCCGTGTGGCCACTCGGGCCACGCGGTGGCTCGGGAGGCGCGCCGCCCATTTCCCGCCAAGGCGCCAAATGACGCCAGCAGTGCCGCCATCGGGAACATGGAATTCGGCGTTCGCTGCGCGCCCTGCCACGGAGCCGATGGAAGGAGCCCGACCGACATCGGCCGCTGGATGTTTTCACGCGCTGCGGATCTGGGGTCACCTCGCGTTCAGGCGTATCCCGATGAACAGCTTTTCTGGATCATCAAGCCTGTCATCCGGCTGACGGGGATGCCCGGATTCGGGAAGAGCATGCCGGAGGAGCAGATCTGGCATCTCGTGAACTACGTCCGCCGGATCGGCGCATCTGCATCCAAGAGCTGAGTGAGCCACCGGGGTGGACGCATTAGGTCAGCGATCTAGTCTTCACGATCTGACTTTTCTCAGTCAACCAAATAACAAGGAGGAGTTCGAATGAGAAGGACTCAATTGTTCGCGCTCATGGCGGTCGCCATGTTTATCGCTCTGGGCGTATCCGCCGCGGAGAAGACGGTCACACTCGAGGGTACACTCGTGGACAGCAAGTGCTACCTCAAGGACAACACCCTCACGGGCAATGACCGTGGACCGGTGAAGGAATGCGGCACCATCTGCCTCGAATCCGGTACGCCGGGTGGCCTGCTCACCAAGGACAAGGTATTCTACGCCGTGATCGTTCCGGCTTCGATCCTCGCGCCTCACGTCGGGAAGACTATCCGCGCCCTGGGCTCGGTCTACAACGCACCAAGAATTCACCAAGACCCTTCGCGCTCCCCTTGGTGCGGCTTGGTGGTTTGGACAGCTATTTCATCTTCCACGCGGCTGACAACATGTTGGTAAGAGTCGAGCGCTAAGGCGCCTAAGAGAGAGACGATGGTAGTGGGGAGATGTCCGACCACGACAATAGACCTGCGGACGGCGACTCTCGTTGGAGTGTTCTCGGTCGCGGCGCTCGTCGACGGGAGGACGGCTTGGGCACATCACCCATCTGTGGGGTTCGGGTCTGCAACGGCAGGGCCGATCAATACACTTCCGGCGACGACGCTTCCAAAGGGACATTGGGCGATCGGCCTGCGCACCGACTACCTGGTGTTCGACAGAGTCTCCGATGCGGACCTCGAGAGGTTTGCCGCGGAGGGGCACGCGCTTCACTCCATCGACTATCAATTCAGTGTTTTTGTCGGTGAGGCCTATGGCGTGACCGACAATCTCGGTGTGGGCTTTCATGCCCCATTCCTCAACCGACACGGTATCCGAGAAGGGGCACCGGACGCGGTCGATGACCGTGGGCGAGCTGAGGGAATAGGGGATCTGACTGTGCTGGGGCAGTACCGGTTGAGAAGCGCGGCGGCAATGGCCATCGATGTAGCTCTCCTGTTCGGCCTCAAGCTTCCGACTGGGGCGGTCGATGCTTTAGACCGGACCGGAGAACGATTTGACGCTGAGCTCCAACCAGGCTCCGGTTCGTGGGACCCCATGATCGGTGCGGCAGTGTCATAAGGATTCACTTCAACTTCACTTGACGCGAGCATCTTGTATGCCGATGCCACCGAAGGCACTCAAGCGACCGATCTCGGCGATGAGCTGCACTACGATGTGGCCATATCCTACCGCCTCGTTCCACGCCACTACCACGTCCACGATGAGCTCGCCGGGAACAGCCATCACGGCCATGCCGAGCTGGGCTTGGTCCTGGAATTGAACGGCGAGTGGAGGCAGTGGATTGGAGGCGTCGATGATCCTGACAGCGGCCGCAGCTTGGTCGCTATCTCGCCCGGTGTCCGTGTGAACCCTGCTCGCAACTGGTCAATATCGCTATCGCTTCAGATCCCTCTCATCCAGTCCACAAATGGAAAGCAACACAGATCCGGGTCCAGGCTCATCGTGGGACTTGGGATGGGCTTCTGAGCACGCTGACTCGTCTCATGCCTCCGCCCAGTGGGCGTCATACAGCGCTCGTTGAGGTGCGACGGGGGCATTCCCTGAATCGCCCCGCCGCAACGAAACCGGCCGTCCCCGGACTGTGGAGGCGTACGCAGGGAAAGAAACTCTGTCAATCAAGAAAGGAAACTACCATGGCGCCCCGAATTAGACCCTTGGATCCCAAAACAACAACTGGTCCCTCACGCGAGATCTTCGATGGTGTACAGGCGAAGATTGGGATGGTGCCAATTCTCTACCGCACGCTCGGCCACTCGCCGGCTGCGCTCTCGGCCTATCTCGCGCTGAACGAGAAGCTTCTGAGTGCCACGATCGGGCTGGCCTTACGCGAGAAAATCGCACTCGCAATCTCGCAAACAAACGGCTGCGGCTACTGTATTTCCGCCCACTCGATGCTGGCCCGCATGAGCGGCGTGGACGACAAGGGCGTCGAGGATGCTCGCGCCGGCCGCTCTTCAGATATGCGTGAAGCTGCAGCGCTGGCACTCGCCGTGATGCTCGTCACGGATCGTGGTTGGGTGAGTGATGAGCACCTCGCGGGGGCACGCACGGCAGGGTTGAGCGATGCCGAGCTCGTCGAAATCGTGGCTATTGTCGCGACCCTCACGTTTTCGAATTACACGAACCACCTCGCGCATACGGAGATCGACTTCCCCAGGGCACCGTACCTGCCTGGCGAGTAGGCCGCCAAGGCTACGGCAAAGTTCCGAAAACCGCAGATGTCACAGATGACTTCGCGCCGACCCGAGAGTGAGGAGGAAGCTCCTTGTCGGTTGAAAGCTGGAAGAATCTGCGTCATCTGCGCGGAGACCTGCGCCATCTGCAGTTTCGTACGGGACGGACTGATCCGAATCGGCGCCCCGACTTTGCCTCAGCCATGGTAGGCCGTGCATCAGCGTCGCGCTCGGCAAAGAAGTACAATCTGGTTGGAATGGATACCATGTTGACCACCGGCGAGCTCGCGCGGCAAGCGGGCGTGCTGACATCGACGGTGCGCCGCTACGAGCGGTGCCGGCTGCTGGGGCCGGCTCAGCGAAGCCCCGGGAACTACCGCCTCTACGACGCCCGCGCGCTTGACCGCTTACGCTTCATCCGAGCCGCGCAGACCAACGGGTTCAACGGGATGACATCATCATACTGCTCGATTTCCGTGACGGCCGGACATCACCGTGTCGCGAAGTCGCTCGGCGGCTCGAATCGAAACTCTGTGTCGAAAAAGAAGAGGAGATGAAAATCACTTATGAAACGTAAATCTCTCGCGATTCTTGCCTTTGGGACCTTCTTGCTGTCAAGTACCATAGCGCTCATGGCTGCACCGACCCCTCTGGCCGGCAAGCGCGTGCTGATTCACCTGAAGACCGGCTTCAAACAGGATGACAACCAGCCTTGCGTTGCATTCGACATGGCTGTTGCTGCGCTCAAACAGGGCGCAAAGGTCGAGATGCTTTTCGACGCCGGAGCGGTTGTGGACTTGAAGATCTGGCAGGGCAGGCCGACGAGCCTCGGCTACGAGGTTCCCGACAAGTTGAAGGACATCCTCGTTGCCGAGTACAGGACACCGGCGAAGAAGGATTTCCCGAAGACCTATCAAGACTTTCTACGCTGGTTGCATGGTCAGGGCGTGGAGGTAACGTTCAACGGCACGATGGCGCAGCTCACCAGCCTGTCGAACGGAGTTCATGACGTCGGGCAATTGGAGCCGATCGCCAAGCCGCTTTCTCTGGAGGAGATACTCCAGCATCGCGCCCGCGCGGACGTCTATCTCGTCTATTGACGACGGGCTTTCGATGAACAAGGAGGTTGTCGTTTACAGCCAGCCCGGCTGAATGTTCTGCGGAAGAGTGAAGGAGTTTCTTTCCTAGCACGACATCGAATTCATTGATCGCAATATCACCGCGGACGAGACCGCTCTGGGCGAGCGTGAAAAACTGGGTTACATGACGACCCCCGTCACCGTTGTTGACGGAATCGTGGTTGTAGGCTTCGATGTCGGCAAATTGGCTACGTTACTTCGCCCATAGAGAAGCGGGCAGGAGAGTGTTAACTGTGCGGTCCATTAGGCGACTGAGATGTCCGACGCTATTCAGCCTTGCTGGTGTGTCAGCCCCGCTGGCGCAAGCTCAGACGTCTCCGATTCCGTGGGCGCCGGAGGCGGCTTGCAGGAAGCGACGATGAAATTCAAGAGGTCCACTGAACTTGCACCGCGATCCAATGCGATGAGGTGTGTGACTTGCGCACGGCCTGTTGGGCCGTTGCTGTAACGAAACCGTACGTCCCCGGACTATGGAGGCGTGCGCGCTGAAATGAATTGTGCAATTCAACAGAGGAAACTACCTTGGCAGCCCGAATCAAACCTTTGGATCCCAAGACAACAACCGGTCCATCACGCGAGATCTTCGATGGTGTGCAGGCGAAGATTGGGATGGTGCCGAATCTCTACCGCACGCTTGGCCACTCGCCGGCTGCGCTTTCGGCCTATCTCGCCCTGAATGAGAAGCTTCAGGGTGCCACAATCGGTCTGGCCCTGCGCGAGAAGATCGCACTCGCAATCTCGCAAACGAACGGCTGCGGCTACTGTATTTCCGCGCACTCGATGCTGGCCCGCATGGGCGGCGTGGACGACAAGGGCGTCGAGGATGCTCGCGCCGGCCTCTCTTCAGATATGCGTGAAGCTGCAGCGCTGGCACTCGCAGTGAAGCTCGTCACGGATCGTGGTTGGGTGAGTGATGAGCACCTCGCGGCGGCGCGCACGGCGGGGCTGAGCGATGCCGAGCTCGTCGAAATCGTGGCTATTGTCGCGACCCTCACGTTTTCCAACTACACGAACCACCTCGCGCATACCGAGATCGACTTCCCGCGGGCACCGAACCTACCTGGCGAGTAGGCCGTGCGTCGGCGTC
>JACPPM010000244.1 GCA_016191015.1 Acidobacteriota bacterium
CCGCCGCCCTGTTTGGTTGCGGCTGGTCCGCGTTATGGAATATACGTCGGACCAACCTCATCCGCAATTGCCAATTCCCCGGTCCCTGCACCGTCTGCCGGAGGTCAGGCCCCTGAGCGTCGAATCCGTGCGTCCACGCTGTCAACCTGGACTGGCCCACGACTGCATCAGCGAATTGGGAGGGCGCCGGTCCTCCCGGACAGTCGAGCCACGATCGAAGTGCCCGCGATTTAGTTCAGCGTGAACACGACTCGCACCGTGAAGATCACCGGTTGCGGGCGGCCGTTCACGTAGACCGGCGCGTAGACCCACTGCTCAACAGCGTCGATGGCAGCCTGGTTGAGCAAGGGGACCGATGTCGTCACCTTCACTGCCACGACACGCCCGTTGGTATCAGTTGTGGCCTCCAGCACGACCGTGCCCTGAACGCGAGCTGCGATGGCGATCGCCGGGTATCTGGGCTCGACCCGCTTGATGAGCCGGGGCTGCGGGATCGCACCGCCGACTCTGATCGGCTGCGGAGTCGGTGTGCCGGCTCCTCCGCCTCCCTCCGGACCGATGAGCCCCCAGCTGGAGACACTCTCTGGATCACCGTCCTCGATTCCATTCTCGACACCCCACCCGAGACCGATGTCGATCTCGGGCTCCTCGATCTTCTCCGGGATTGTGGTCGGCGCCACGAGCTCCTGGGTGGCAGGCGGCGGGCTCTGACGCGTTCGTTCCTGAGCCGGCGGACGCGCAGTTCCTTTGGGAGGTGGCGGAGAGGGCGGCGGAGGCGCGGGGGGCTCGAGCACGAAGATCAAGGACCCCTTCGGCAACGGTGGCAGTGATGTGCTCTGCAGCAGCGGAATCACGATCAGCGCTGCGATCGCAACCGTGTGAGCAGCCAGGGCAACGACCATGCTGAGCGGCCGTTTCCCTCCGGCGCTTCTGCCGTTTGAAAGAATCATCGACTCAATGAACATAGCTCCCCCCTTCTTGATCCGTGTTGACGTGAGGCTGTTGGTGGTGCCTGATGGCACCGATCTAACTATTCGTCAGGGTCCTCGCGACTCGCACAAGCTCGATGAAACCGGCGCGATAGCCATCGCGATCCGTTCCGACGCTCTCCCTCGCCCATCGGATCGCCGCCTCGAGGGTCGCTGAGCCTTTGTGGGGAGACTCGCGCAGGACCATGCCGAAGGCCGCCACCGCGGCCGCGAAGCGCAGATCCTCGTCCGCCCGCTCAAAGCTCACTCCCTCGTCCCTGACCTGGCGTTCGATCAATCTGCTGGTGACGGCCTGCGGATCCTTGTAGCGCAGTCTCACGGTGAGGAGCTCGCCGCTGCCGGCCACCCCGGTCGTCTTGGCTGTTGTCTGGTAGCGCAGCGGGTCGACTCCTCGCGCAGCAACCGGTCCCACACCCGGCGGAATCAATTCGTAGAGGGCCGTCACGGTGTGCCCCGCGCCGATTTCGCCGGCGTCCTTCGCGTCGTCGTTGAAGTCCTCGGCCCTGAGCGCGCGGTTCTCGTACCCGATGAGCCGGTACGAGGCCACCTGGAGTGGATTGAATTCGACCTGGATCTTCACGTCTTTGGCAATCGTGATGAGCCTGCTGCTGAGCTGGTCCAGCAACACCTTGCGCGCCTCCGAGATCGTGTCGATGTACGCATAGTTACCGTTGCCGCGATCGGCGAGCTTCTCGAGTGTGGAATCCTTGTAGTTGCCCATCCCGAATCCGAGGACGCTCAGGAACACGCCTCGCTTCGCCTCTGTTTCGATCAGTCTGGTCAGCTCACCCTGGTCCGTCACTCCCACATTGAAATCACCGTCCGTGGCCAATATGACGCGGTTGATTCCCTCGTCAATGAAACACTCAGATGCAACATCGTAGGCGAGCTTGATCCCGCTGCCTCCGTTCGTGCTCCCCCCGGCCTCCAGCCGATCCAGGGCGCGGTGGATTTCCTCCCGGGCCTCACATGAGGTCGAAGGAAGCACCAAGCCGGACGCTCCCGCGTAGACGACGATCGCCACCCGGTCCCTGTCGGTGAGGTTGTCGACGAGAAGGCTCATGGCCCGCTTGAGCAACGGCAGCTTGTTGGGTGGCTCCATCGACCCGGATACGTCGACCAGGAACACTAGGTTGCTCGCCGGCCGCTCGGCCACCGGGACCTCGCGGCCCTTCAGCCCGATTCGTGCGAGCCTGTGCGATGGCGCCCATGGCGCGGTTGCCACGTCGACCATCACGGCAAACGGATCGTCCCCTTCCGGCTGAGGATAGTCGTACTCGAAATAGTTGACCATCTCCTCGATCCTGACCGCGTCTTTCGGCGGGAGCCGGCCTTCATTGAGAAACCGTCTCACATTGGAATACGAAGCCGAGTCGACGTCGATCGAAAACGTCGAGAGAGGATTGCTCGCCACGGTCAGGAATGGGTTTTCATCGAGACGATCGTAGCTCTCAGTGTTGAACGATCCGCTTTGGTATCCGAGAGTTTCATCGATTTTTCCGCCGGCTTCCGATCCGCCGATGTAGCCGAGAGACTCGAGTCGCCGCTTCTCCTCCTCCGACGCGGGCCTTACCCCATTGCGGCGATCCGCGCCCGCACCGGGCGGCGAGAGGAGCGGGTAGTTCTGCGGTAGGACAATATCGCGCCGATGTGATTCTGCGATCTTAGAAGGCGTCCGGATCTCCGGTGGCTCGTCCCTCAGGATCGACCAGAAGGCGGGTATCGCCGCTGCGGTGAGAACGAGCACCGTCGCCGCGGCATTCGAGGCGAGCAGGTGCCAGGTCCGCCGTGCCAGAAGAGGGATATGAAAAGTCACCACGTTTGGCGAAGAGCTCGTTGCGGCCGTCATCTCACTGAGTTTCGCCTCTACCGCGGCTCGCTGGCCGTCCGACAGTGTGGGTGAAGCTTCCCCCTGCAGGTCCTCAGTCAAGAGCGCCGCTGTCCGCCGGATCTCGTCAATGTGGCCCTGTGCATCGGGATCGTTTGCCAGAGCTGCCTCGAACACCTCTCGCTCCGTCTCCTCCATCTCACCCAGCGCGTACGCCGTCACTCTGGGGTCGTTTTCATCGATTCTCATGACCGCTCCCTCCGTTTACCGCCACGCGGATGCCCTTTACCCCGACATGAATCAGAAACCCGACATTGCTGACAGACAATCCCGTGACCTGGCTGATCTCCTTGTAGCTCATCCCGTCCTGGAACTTGAGGCGGATCACCTCCTGCTGGTTGGCAGGGAGCGATTTTAGAGCCCTCAGGACCACGCTGGTCGAGCTCCTCCTCTCTGCCATCTGCAGAGGATTCGGGGTTCTGAGCTCCGCGACATCCTCGCACTCTTCTCCCAGCGCGTTCATTCGCGCCTCCTTTCGCCGCCCATCCAAAGCCCGGTTGCGGCAGACCGTGTATAGCCACGGAACGGGCCGCTCATCGAGCTCGGTGGGGTCCATCTGACACAGTTGCATGAATGTCTCCTGGACGGCATCGCGGGCCGCGTCGATGTTCCCGGTGAGCCGGGCCGCATAACGGACGAGTGCACCCTGGTACTGCTCGAACAGCGACCTGATCCACTCACCGCGTTGCGCTGGTTCCATTTCCGCTCCCGACCTTCTTACATGCCGTCTACTACAATAACGTGCCAGAGGGGGATTTCTTAGAGATCACCGCTGCCGTCAACTCTACTGCATCTTCGCCGCGCGCTGCGCGCAGATCAGCTCGCGCGATCGGGGAGTCCTGATGCCTACTTGATGCGGAAGCAGCCTCTGCAGACGGCACGCTCGCCGCCGGGGTTCGTCACGGCGACATCGCGCGGGCCGCGTTTGGCCTTGCGGCCGATTCGGGCCGTGAGCCCGATCTGAGTAGATCCTGCGACGACCGGATTCGAAACGGAGACGCCTCCTCCGAGTGACGCGGTGGCACCGTCCAGGAAACCGGTGCCCAAGATGACGACGGCGATTGTCTTGCGGCGCTTCCCTCCCGCCGGGCTGCACGAGGTCACCTGCAGCGCGGCCGCACCCGGCTCCAGCACGGTCACGGTGAACGAGCAGGATCCAGCGCCTTGACTCGACGTGCAACTCACCGTCGTCGTCCCAAGCGGGAACGCGTACCCGGATGGAGGATCGGATGTGACCGCGCCACAGCTGCCCGTGGTCACCGGATCCGGGAAGGTGACGACCTCGGATCCGTCATCGTCTGAGTCAATGACGGTGATGTCGGCAGGACAGGTCAGGCCGCACCCACCGCCACCTGTGGCGTACTCGTCCGCGCCAATGTCAATCCCGGTGCCCTGCGGTCTGGGGTCCCGGTCGAAATCCGAGGTCAGTCCGCTCACGGGCTGCCCCTGATCGACGACCGATCCGACTGGTCCACTCAGGTGGAGATTACCTGCCGGTGGGTTCACAAACCACGCTGACTGGGCGCTCGTGACGTTGCTGGACACCGTGGCCGACGCCCCATCGCGTCGAGCGATCGCGCGGTTGGTGAGGTTGTCGGCGATGAGCGCTCCGGTTGTGGCGGCAAACCGATACTCGATGGCGTTCGGATAGGAATGCTCGTGCCAGATTGTGTTGCAGGAGACTTGCGCGCCGGGAGCCGACTCGAGCGAGATACCGACATCCGCGAACCCTTCCGAAGAATCGTGGTAGATCATGTTGTTGCGGATGATCCCGCCCACGTGTCCCCGGTCGCCGAGACCGAACCCGATCCCGCGATCGCAGTTGATGATCGTATTGCGCTCCACGAGCGTCCCCTGCGAGCTGGACCAGAAATGGATGGCATGCTCGGCGACCGCATCGGCGGGACTGCGGATCCCGACAAACGTGTTGTCGCGAACGATCCAGTTGCGCGCGTTGTGCGCGTCGATCCCGCCAATGTACCACTGCGGCCCGATTCCGGCGCTGTACTCGAGCAGGCACTGTTCCATGATTCCGTTGTCACAAGTCAGGCTCATGTTCGACGGGTCATACGGAATCTTCACCATCTGCTCGCCCGTATCGAGGATATGAAGGTTTTGGATCAGGACCGAGTCGATATCGACTTGGAGCTGAATCGCATGCTGGCTGACGCCGCGCAGCGTCATGTTCCTCACGCTGAATCCGGAGGCGTTGACGCCGAAAACATGCGTGACACCACCGGACATTCCGTGTCCCTGCACGGTAACCGAGTCTCGATTGCCCGACTGGCTGGAGAAGCTCACCCCCGTCGCGCTGATCCAGAGCATTTGATCGAGCGTGTACACGCCATCCCGCAGGACGATTGTCTTGTCACCTCCTGCGTTGGCCTGCTGGACCGCCGCGGCCAGCTCGCCCGCCGTGCCGACTACGACCGCGCGGGCGGGCGCCACGTGGAGAGCGGACACCAGAACCGCCGTCATGAGAGAGGAAACACCTAGCCGGTGCATCATCGTGAGCGACCCTTCTTGCCTGGAATACGCGCTTTCACTTGTACGCCATTCTAGGCCGGGACCCGGCCGAAGGATGTGATCTGTCTCACATCACTGGGAGTACGCTTATCACCACGCACCACATCCTCTGACACCTTGCCCGACACGACCACCGTGAATCCCCACCCTCTGACCGGCCACGATCCACGACATCTCTGAAGGACAGTCAAGGAACATTTTGTCACCCCTAAACGTTTAACACTGAGGATGGCGTTGTGGAAGGAAACGGAGGTCAAAGCACATGAAGACGAGTCTGGCCAAGGCGATCGTCGCCATTTCGGTGGCCGCCCTCTTGCAGATGAACCCCGGGTGGGGCCAGGATGCTGCTGTCGGTGAGCTCATCCGGGACATCAATCTGAAACTCTCGCATTCCAGCATCCAGGGGATTGACCAGGATGGACTGGTCGTGATCAAGGCTCCGAGTGAGACTCTGCGGTTCAATATCCAGGAGATGTCCATCAACTACAACGGATTGAATGACGATGACCGGGTGCGGATTTTCTGTAACTATTGCATCGGGCGTTATGACGGACGGTACCTCGAGGGAACTGCCCACAGGGAATCTTTTCTGTGCGGGTCGAAGCAGGATGCCATCGATGCCATCACCGCATTCAATCGTCTCAAGAAGATCTATGTCGACCGGGACGCACGGTGGAAGGCCTTTGATCGAACGATCGCGACCGGCGATTCCTCGCTCCCGTATCGAAGCGTGGCCGAAGCTATCGATTATGTCAATCGGAACCTGGTCGTCTCGATGATCATGAGCGTGAACGGGAAGGGCAGGATGCTGATCAACACGCCCGATGATATCTACGAAGTGGATCTCGAAAAGGCGGAATTCGGCTTCAACGAGTTGAACTGGGAGCCCAAGCTGAGGATCTACGGCGAATGGTCCCTGGTGATCCTGAGGAAGGACACGACGAAGGAGGTGCCGAGAGAGTCGTTCGAGATAGCCAGCCGCGAGCGCGCCCGGGACGTCATCAAGGCCATGTACTTCATCAAAAGTGCCTTCACGGGCACGGATGCCGCAACGATCCTCAGTCTCCGAAACGTAACCGGAACCAGGGCGAAATCGTACTCGACAATCTCTCAAGCCATCGATTACATCAACGACCGCCTGGAATACTCCATCCTGCTGAACATCGACGACAAGGGCACGGCGACCGTAAATTCCATGGACAAAATTTTCATGTTTGACGTCGGGCTCACTACCTTCAGCCAGAACCGCGAGACGAATTTCCTCAGGAACATATTCAACATTTTCGCCCGCGGCGGCAGAGAGGCGGTTGTGGTCGAAAGCCATGACGGAATCGAACGGTATGAAGCCGGCCGGCGCGATGAGCAGATGGATGAGCAGCCTTTTCAGTGCAAGTCTGAAGCCGACGTTGCCGACGTCATCAAGGCGTTCGAATTCATCAAGTCCAAACTGAGTGCGGGAAAGGGAGCCTGACCGGCGCCCCCAACGCGACGGAGCCGCAACCAAACAGGCAAGACCCAGGCACGCTGCAAGACCCTTCCGAGC
>JACPPM010000242.1 GCA_016191015.1 Acidobacteriota bacterium
ATACCACCAAGTCACCAAGACACCAGGACCCACCAAGCGGATCGCTTTGCCCCTTGGTGCGGCTTGGTGCCTTGGAGTCTTGGTGGTTTGCACGTCGGATACCTCACCCACAGCTGACAACATGGTGGCAAGAATGGGCCGCTGAACGGCCTATTGTTCAGCGCCGCGCACCAGAGGTTGCCGCACATCAAGAGCTGCTTGATGTCGACCTTAGACTTCCCCGTTCCCGTCCCCGTTCCCGGGCGTTGGCGCCAGTCCCGTCAATTGGGGTCGGGAACGGGATCGGGAACGGGAACGGTTACGGGCTCTCGATGCGCGCGTCGGTGCTTTGCACTCCTTACGCGCGGATTCAGGAGGACAGCCTGCCCATGACTAATCAAAACG
Organism: Acidobacteriota bacterium; assembly: GCA_016191015.1. GTDB lineage: Bacteria > Acidobacteriota > CAIWXX01 > CAIWXX01 > CAIWXX01 > JACPPM01. The sequence goes on from JACPPM010000242.1 coordinate 385, forward strand.
CACGAGATAGGCGTCGTAGACTGAGTGATGCGGATCGTAGCTCGTCGGTCGGGTGAAAATCCACTTGAGCGTGACGGAGCCGTATTCGCTCCACCCGTAGTTGACGAGGTATCCGATGGCGGTCGAACGCCAGCCGCGATCGATCTTGACGGTGCCTTCGATCGTGACGTAGTGGTCTCCGACGTGAACGCCTTCCTCAGAGGCGATGTAGAGGATGACCGGCCGGTCGGAATCTCTGATCTCCGTTTCGATCGCGTTGAACTTCTCCCGCTCATCTCCGCGCCACCGCACGACACTCGCCGTCGAGTATCCGCAGTTCTGTGCGTATCGGATTCCTTGCGGCATCTTGTATGGCCATGTGAGCCCCCACTTGTCGTCGCCCGAGCCCCCGTAGATGGTTTCATTGATGTCGGCCAAATCCCACATCATGTTGTAGATGGTGCCCGTATCGCAGGCAGAAGCGCGACCCCGGCCGGTCAGATCGAGCCCGCCGAAGAGAGCGGTCTTGGATTTGAAGTGTCGCCAGTAGGCATACACCATTGCCCAGGCCGTGTTTCCACACCCGACTGGGTATCCGTCGAGGCTCTCAGGCTGGTACCACGACGGCATCCGCCATGCCTGGCCAGTGGGCCCCCATGGCCCCGCTGTCCGGTCCGTGCCTCCGGAGTAGTTGTAGTTGTAGTACCATGTGCCATCGGTCGGGCGAAACACGGCAACATCATCCGAATACCCATCGTTGTCGAAGTCGCCGGCGATCGGCTGGTCCGTGTTCGCGCCCCAGGTGAGAGTCGCATTGGTCGAGTCGTTGTGATTGTAGTCGAAGTACCAACGGCCGCTGCCTGGCCGAAACACCCCCACATCGTCTGCGTAACCGTCTCGGTCGAAGTCCCCGGCGAAAGGTCTGTCGCCTGAAAGTCCCCACGTTCCGATCGGGCCCTCGTCTGTGTCGCCGTCGTGGTCGTAGTCGTAGTACCACATCATATTGCTCGAACGGTACACGGCCACGTCATCACGGTAGCCATCCCGGTCGAAGTCGCCGGCGAGCGGAGCGTCTCCCAACGCTCCCCACACAGGCTGGCCCCCGTCTGTGTCTCCATCATGATCATGGTCGAAGTACCACCTTCGGTCGGAGGGACGGAAGATAGCAATGTCGTCGACACGGCCATCCCGGTCGAAATCCCCGGCAACAACGAGGTCCTCGGGTTCTCCCCAATCACGGTCAACCGTTTCATTCCCGCTCCCATTGGCTCCGTAGTCGTAGGCGCACGCCTCCTCTCGTTCGTCGAAGGTGCCGACATCATCCACCCGCCCATCACGATCGAAATCCCCGGCGAGCGGCAGGCCGCCATCGCAGCGGAAGACGTTCCTCAGATAGTTCCGGTAGTACGTGTCCTGCGGCCGCTGCGACCGACTGGCCATGGGAGAGCCGTCCGAACCGAGCCCCTCAGCCAGCTCCAGATAGTATTCGTCCAGCGCCGCGCGATCCTGATAGGGGACGCACCCCTTATTCGCGGCGCGCCGCCGGTAGTCGGCGTCGAACCTACACGCCCTCGCGCGCAGCGCGTCGCCGTCTGACTCAGCGAGGACACGCACGCCTGAGGATTCGTCGAACCCGATCACAGCCAGGATGCCTGATGCGCTTTCAGAGCCTGCTTTGGCCGCCCACGAGAACCAGTCGTACCGTACGATCTTCAGATCATCTTGCCCCAGGGCTTTGCGGAATCGCTCGGTCGTCGCAGGACCCTCCGTTGTGATCTCCGCCACCAGCAGATCTGTTCCATTGACATTGACCAGGATGTACCCCGCATCGCGCCGGGCTGTCACGACTTTCACCTCGTAGTAGGAGACCCCCTCCAGGCCCTCGATATGGACGGGGAAGGCTTGAGCCAAGCGCGAGTCCGTCGTCCAGCCGGACATCCCCTCCTGGGCCAGGTCCTGCAACACGTCGCGCGCCACAGACAGAGCCCGATCGATGGGTCGTTGCTGTTCACTGCCTGAGACGATTGCCACTGAGAGCAGCACTGCCCCCATCGTTCCGAATAAGATCGATCTTTTCATATTGAATCCCTCCACACACCCGCATTCTCGTACTCCACGCCCGGTTGCGCCTGGGTAGGCGAACAAGAACAGCGATTGGCTGCCTAAGACTTTTCTTCGGATGGTGAAATCACAGATTTATCAAGCCCTTCGCGTGCCCCAGTCAGTCGGGGCATGGCGGGAGTTTGTGCCGATCCGCCTGGACTTGGTACGAATCCCTCCAGAGAAGATCACACAGCGTCAGACGGCCGAGTCCTGTCGGTCGCACCATCGTGCGCGGAGTGCTTCGTTCCAACCCGGCGGCGCTCGCAATGACGTCCGCTGTCAACGATCCCCGCGGACACCAATTCAGGGTGCGGGCGGGAGTACGTAGAGCAGCACGCTGAAGTAGTGGCAGGCGCTGCCGCCCAGAACGAACAGATGCCATATCGCGTGGCCGTATGGAAGACGCTTCCAGACGTAGAAAACGGTGCCGACGGTGTAGCAAAGCCCACCTGCGACGATGAGCTTGATGCCGCCTATGGGCACGCTGGCCAGGAGTGGTTTGATCGCTATGACGGCGAGCCATCCCATGGCCAGGTAGAAAAGCACCGACAGAACCCTGTATCTGTAAAGATAGAAGAACTTCAGAGTCACCCCGGCGATCGTGAGGCCCCAGATCAGTCCGAAGAGGGTCCAACCCCATCCGCCGCGGATGCTGACGAGAGTGAACGGTGTGTAGGAACCGGCGATCAGCAGATAGATGGCTGAGTGATCGATCTGCTTGAACAAGCGCTTGAGCTTCGGTGAGCGGATGCTGTGATAGAAGGTCGATGAGAGGAAGAGGAGGACGAGCGATGCCCCGTAAATGCTGACGCAGACGATACGACGAGTGTCGCCGTAGATGCTGGCGAGCGTCACGAGGATAACGAGCCCGACGATACTCAGCGCCGCGCCCACCCCGTGCGTGACACCGTTCGCAATCTCTTCGCCCAGGGTATACTCGCCCCCCCGGTTCTCAGACATCTGCACAATCCTCGATTCTCTCGCACAGTATGCCACGGTGGGAGTTCAGAGTTCAAAGCTCAACGAGTCGCGAAGGGCTCCGGAAACGTTGAGGAGTGGAAATCCGAATCCTGTTCCAGTCCCTTTCCTGACAGGTCCCTGAGACCAGTTTGTCGGATCGTTGAACTTTGAACTTTGAACTCGACTCCGTGGGTCGTGTGGAGTGGTAGACTAGGTGCATGGACCAGAGACCGACACGAGAGACCCTGAAGGAGCTCCATGAGGGGGAGGATCCGGTCATCGAGGCGTACAAGAAGCACATCGATCGATCGCTTCTCCGCGAAAACCTCAGGCGTACAGTTGCCGAGAGGATGTCGAATCTCATGGCGCTGCAGCGGTTGGCCGTGGAGGTGCGCAGTGCAGGACGGCAGGTCCGGAAGCGGTTGTGACTGACTTCGCTGCGCTCATCCAGGCCCTTGTGGATGCGGATGTCGACTTTATCATTGTGGGCGGGGTGGCGACAGTCGCCCATGGCTCCTCGCGGTTGACCCAGGATCTAGACATCATCTACTCTCGCGAACCAGCCAACCTCGCCCGGCTCGTCAAGGCACTCACGCCCTACGACCCGTATTTGCGGGGAGCCCCGCGCGGGCTTCCCTTCAGCTTCGACATCCAATCACTCGCCCGCGGGCTCCAGGGCCTCGTCAAAGTACCGAGCTAACCGCAGATTTCGCGGATTCTTCACGCAGATTCCGCCGATGGCTTCGCGAGGCCGGTGGAATTCGCTTTGAGGAGCGCTCTGCGATGAGTCATGATCCCATCTGTGCAATCCCTCCGGAAATCTGCGTCATCTGCGGTTTCCTCCGATCGACTTCACCCGGACTTCGCGGTGCGACTTTGACGTTCCCCTGCCGCGGGCTCAACTTCACCTTGACAACCACGATCGGAGATATCGACTTGTTCGGCGAGATCCCAGGCGGTGGCGGATTCGGTGCTCTCCGGCTCCACGTTATTGATCTCGTCATCTTCAGCCGCACATGTCGATGCCTCGACCTGCCATGGCTCATCAGGACCAAGCGAGCAGCCGGGAGGCCGAAGGACATAGAAGTCCTTGCGGAACTGGAGAGCTCCTCGAAGAACAAATGGGCGGAGACGGCGCGTAAGAACGGAGCCGGCCCGACCACCGGTGCCCACCTCGCACTGAGGGCCGTTCATCCAACGCTGAGCCACAGATCCATGTCCGGCTCCGTTGAACTTTGAACTTTGAACTTTGAACTCTGCTACCCCCATACCCCCGGAACCGCCGTCTTGCAAGCGGGGCAGCGGCCGGAGGCGATGACGTTCTCGAGTATCTTGTAGCCGACGCGACGGATCAGCGGCTTCGAGCAGGTGGGGCAATAGGTGCTTTCGAATGGGTGGCCGGGGACGTTGCCGACATAGGAGAAGTGTATGCCTTCGGTCCGCGCGATCTCTCGGGCCTTCTCCAACGTCCCCACCGGAGTGCTCGGGAGATTGCGCAGCCGGTAGTCGGGGTGGAATCGGGTGAAGTGAATCGGGATGTCGCCCCCCAGATTGCTCATGATCCAGCGAGTCATGTCCTTGAGCTCGGCGTCGCTGTCGTTCAGGCCCGGCACGATCAACACGACCAGTTCGAACCACTTGCCGCTCTTCTTCAGCGTGACCAGTGTGTCGAGCACCGGTTTGAGCTCGCCTCGGCACGTCTCCTTGTAGAACTGTTCGCGGAACGACTTGAAGTCGATCTTGACCGCGTCGAGCAGCGGGAGCAGTTCGAGAAGAGGTTTTTCGTTGATGAAGCCGTTCGAGACCATGACACTCCGAACACCCAGTTTCTTGCCCGCCGCAGCGCAATCGAAGACATACTCATAGAAGACTACGGGTTCGGAATACGTGTAGGCAATCGATGCTGCCTGCTGCTGGCGCGCGATCCGCGCGACTTCTGCCGGCGGCAGATAGACGCTCGCGACCTGTTCCGGACGGAATTGCGCGATCTGCCAGTTCTGGCAGAACTTGCATTCGATATTGCAGCCGGCCGTCGCGATCGAGAAGGCGTTCGTGCCAGGCATGAAATGGAAGAGCGGCTTCTTTTCGATCGGATCGGTGTGCATCGCGCAGGCGCGCGAGTGGACCAGCATGAAATAGGTGCCGCCACGATTCTCCCTGACTCCGCATGTCCCACGCTCGAGGTCCGCCACCGTGCACTTTCTCGGACAGATCTCGCACTGAACACGGCTCTCATCCAGCTTCTTCCAGTGTCGCGCCTCGACCGCGTTCAGCGAGGCGTCGCCCGTGACGAGCCCTGGAGAGACGTCCTGCGCCTCGATCCCTTCACACATGACCACCGAGAGAGCCCCCAGGGCGCAACCGCTCCAGAGGCAGTCCTTCAAGAACTCCCGCCGGGTCGACTCGCTGCTCACGCCTCCACCTCCTCGATCCGCGTGAGATCGCCGACGCCGAGGCCGGCGCTCTCAGCAGTCGCGACCCAGATAGGTTCCCGCTTCGACTCCGCCAATGTCGGCAGCCCCTTCTCTTTCCGCATCTGTTCGAGGATCTTCCAGGCAATCCTGTCTGCCGCCACCGGGTCCCTGGAAACGATCAGCCCTCCGTAAGGCTGCGCGAACGCAGGCTTGAAAGCAGGGCCGCCGTGACACTGCGCGATGAGAGCATCGAAGACCACCAGCCGGAGTTTGCGCCGGATCGCAGGATGCGAGCTTACGTCCGCGACGTACGGATTGCAGTTGCTGTCGTGATATTTGTTTGGGTTGTGGATAGCGCCGTAGAAATTCTTCAGCGATCCGCTGACACCGGCAAGATCGTGGTCCTTGAGGACAGGAACTGAGATCAGCGCCGTGCACTCGCTCGTGACGATCTTGCTGTAACAACTTCCCACCGAGCCGACCGATGACGGTTCGGTCTCATACTCGAGATTCGTACCGTAGCACCGCGGGCCGCTGCCTGAGCGGTTCAGAGTGTAGCCGGCTCTCTCGAGATCCGAGTCCGTCCTGTCCCAGACAAGAATCTGGCGATCCGGGACACCTGCAGATCGAAGTGTTTCGATGAGCACAGAGATGAGCTCGAGGCGCGGAGAAAGCGACCGCCCGGCCAGACAGTTCACCTTGATCCCCACGACGTCGGTCGTCCGGAAAAGGCTCCGGAATGCCACCGCAGCGCTGGGAGCTCCCGTGACCCTCGCGATCGCGGACTGAAGCCCCGATCGTACAGCTTCCTGGCGAATCCTGTTGCCGGGACCGACTGCGTCGGGCCGCCGGGCCAGAGCGACCCTCGGGATTCCTCGCGGCGGCAGACCAGCCTGTCCCGCCGCTTCCTCACTCCGCCCACACGCCACCCCGGCGAGCACCAGCCCGCCCGTTTTCAGAAACGCTCTTCTGGACGTCGTCCTGAGGAGCCGGCCACCGGCCGGCGACGAAGGATCCCCTGCAGCCATCTCGATCCAACCTTGTCGACTACTCAGCCGCCTTCTTCTCCCCGAACACCTGTGCGGTGAAGACGCTGAGCTGCGCCCCCTCCCTCCAGCACCCCGCGGCGAGCCCGGCCTTGCGGCAGAGGTTGTCGAGCAGCTCTTCGCGCTCCCATCCCTGTTCCGTCGCCACCTGCGGAAGAAACACCGCACGCCTCCCTGCCTTCTCCAGCACAACGCCGTGCTTGCCCGGTACTACCTGCAGCGCGGTTTTGACCGGTTCCGGCTTGGCCAGCACTGAGATTTCCAGCTCGACCCGGTCGAGCTCGGATGCATCCACTCCAGCGAATCGTGGATCGTGGCTCGCCGCGTTGATCGCGTTGTGGATGACACCGCGATAGAGCGTCTCGGAGCCTATGATATCGCCGATGCAGCCTCTCAGACGGCCATACCTGCGGACTTCCACCGGATCTGTCCGGCTGATGGTGACAAAGACCCCTCGTTTCCGGAGGAGGAGGCCGGTCGGGCGAAAGGTCGAGAGGTATCGGGAGAGCGTCGAGTCGGCCAGGAGGTGCGACTTGAGCGTTGCTCGGGCGAGACCCAGAAGCTGCTGGCACTCATGAGATCCCAGCGTCTCCGTGCCGGTTTCGATTTCGTTGATGGGCGGCGTGAGTGCCTGCGGACCGGCCCCGGATGCGGCGACCGCGATCGCAGCATAACTGACCGTCGTCGACCAGTCTCCAGTCATGGAGCCAGATGTGTCGTAGTGCAGGAGCGTCCCGCGCAATCCCCGCGCCACCGCGTTGAGGAGAATCGTGATCGGATCTGCGCCGCAGACCGTGTCCCGGGTTGTCTCGATGTGCAGCACAAACCCTTCTACGTCATCGCTCGTGATCCGCTCGATCCCCCCCATGTCGAGATCGCGGATCCTCGATTGGACATCGGTTCTGAACGGCGTGTAGCCGAATCGTGCTCCGTAATGAGTGAAATCGGAGGAGGCGACGAGGAGCGTCTTCTCATCGAGCAACGGCTTGATCGAATCGGCAATCCGCTCGAGATCATCTTCACTGTTCTGGCCGATGAGGATCGGCACGATTCTGAAGTCGCCGAGCGCAACCTGGAGGAAGGGGATCTGAGCCTCGAGCGAGTGCTCCTGTGAGTGGACGTTGTCGGGATCTGCAGAAAGGGGATCTTTGCGGAGCGCTGCCACGGACGCCGCGTCGACTCGCACTCGACCGATCGGTGTCTCCCAGGCATCGGCCTCCGCGATTGCGAATCCGCGAAACCCGGTATAGTGGCTCGGGCCCAGGATCACCACTCTTTCGAATCGTGTCCCCCGCACGAGGTGGTACGCGAAGGCAGCAGTGCTCCCCGAATAGCGATAGCCGGCATGCGGGACGATCAGGGCTATCAACCGACCTTGGATCTCCGGAGGTGTGGCGGCCCGGAGGGCTTCATCAATCTCCTTGCGGAGCTGCTGCGCCTCAGCAGGGTACCATGTCCCGGCGACGCCTGCGCGGCGCACAGCCCCCTCGCCTGCACACGCTGCAGCGGCGACCATCATCGAACCCCCAAGGACAAGACCCGGCAAGCGGCGTGGAGGAAGCTTCAACGCTTCCCTCCTTCCTCTGTTGCATGTCATTCTATCAAGCCGCGCGCGGGGCAGCAATACGGGACCGATTGTTCCCGACTCAACTTCGCTCTCCAGCCAAGCACCGTCTGCCGGCCGCGAATCCTAGTGTCTTGGAAGTTGAGTGTTGACAGGAAATGGCAAAAACCCTGTTCACCGCAGAGACGCAGAGGTCGCGGAGAAAGATTCCCCCTCTGCGCTCTCCGCGCCTCTGAGGTGAAATGGCATCCCCATGAGTCCGCGGCTCTTGGTTGCGGCTATGCCGTGTTAGTGTCTAAGAAGTTGAGTGTTGACACGAAATGGCAAAACGTTCGAGTGGGTGAGATCCTCCGAACCCCTCTCAGGAAAGCAGGAAGGGAGGAATGCAGGAACGGAGCAGTCATCTCCGGAGCTCAGGGTGGCATCGA
>JACPPM010000246.1 GCA_016191015.1 Acidobacteriota bacterium
ATTGCTTCGCGCCGAGCCGAGAGTGAGGAGGAAGTTGCTCGTCGGTTGAATGCTGGAAGAATCTGCGTAATCTGCGCGGAAATCTGTGCCATCTGCGGTTTCGCACGGAAAGGGCTCGCCCGAATCGGCGCCTCGACTTTGCCGCAGCCCTGGTAGGCACGGCTGGCGGTTGCGCGTCGCCGTTTGAATCGTTACACTACCGGACCTGTGGACATCAACAAAATCCGCAGGCTCTTGCCGGTAACGAAGAAGTGGATCTACATGAACCACGCGGCAGTCGCGCCGCTTTCCACGCGTGTCACGGCGGCGATGAAACGGTTCCTGCGGGACCAGTCGGAGAACGGAAGCCTGAACTGGAAGGACTGGTTCGAGACCTATGCGCGTGGCCGGTCGCTCCTCGGACGGCTCATCAACGGCCACCCTGACGAGATCGCGTTCGTGAAGAACACGTCTGAAGGGGTGAGTCTGATTGCGAACGGGCTGAGGCTCGGGAGGGGCGATGTGGTGCTGGTGGCTGAACCCGAGTTTCCCTCGAATGTGTATCCCTGGCTGGCGCTCGAGCGACGCGGTGTGCGTGTAAAGTGGCTCGCGGAAGATCGGGGGCGGGTGCAGATCGAGACGATCCGGCGAGCTCTCCGGCGGCGTCCGAAGGTTTTGGCGTTGAGCTTCGTCGAGTTTCTGAGCGGCTTCAGGAACGATTTAGTCACGATAGGAAACTTGTGTGCGGAGTCCGGCGTCTTTTTCTGCGTGGACGCGATCCAGGGTCTCGGGGCCTTCCCTGTGGATGTGAGGGAGGCGAACATCAGCGCGCTGGCCGGGGATGGGAAGAAGTGGCTGATGGGTCCCGAAGGGGCCGGGTTCCTGTACTGCTCACGCGACGTGTTCGACCGCGTTGACGTAACGGTCCACGGCTGGACGTCCGTGAAGAACCCGGTCGATTTTTTCGCGCGCGAGATCGCGTATCCGGAGAGCGCCCGGAGGTTCGAGCCCGGGGGGCTCAACACGGTCGGCATCCACGGCCTGGTTGCAGCACTGGAGCTGGTGCACGAGGTGGGGGTGACGGAGATATCCGCGCGGTTGCTCGCCCTTACCGGCCGGCTTTGCGCCGGGCTCCGGTCGAAGGGGTATCGGGTCCTGAGCCCGCGAGGGGAGGGTGAGGGGAGCGGGATCGTGAGCTTCCGTCATCCGCGAATGAATACCGATGCGATCGCGGAGAGGCTCCAAACGGCTACGGTCGTCTGCGCGAATCGTATGGGCTATATCCGGTTATCGCCTCACTACTATCTGACTGAAGAGGAGATCGATCGCGCGGTGGACGCGCTGCCGTAGCATGTCTGTTGGGAACGCGGCACCTCCGGGGCGTGAAGAAATGCCTGCTTCGATCTCACTCGCTCTCCCGGTCTGTCGCCGCTTCACGGCCCGACGGCGGATGGGCTTGACATGAGGTTCGCGTCACCCTGGTATCTGCTGCTTTTGCTTGGCTGTCCGCTGATGTACTACGCCGAGCGGTGGGCCGATCGGCGGGGCCGCGGCTCCCTCCTCTACTCCTCCATCGCTTCCCTGCCACAGACCAGGCGGGTGCGACTCTACCTCTCGCTCCGCTGGCTTCGCATCGCCGCATGTGTGCTCATGAGCGTGGCCATGGCCCGCCCGCAGCTGGTGGAGAGTTTTGAGGAGATCACGAGCGAGGGGATCGACATCGTGCTGGCCCTGGACGTTTCGGGGAGCATGGCAGCGGAGGATTTCCGGCCGAAGAACAGGCTTGTTGTGTCCAAGGACGTCGTGGCGCAATTCATCGCGGGCCGCCGCGGGGACCGAATCGGGTTGGTCGCGTTCGCGGGTGTCAGCATCACGAAGTGCCCGCTGACGACGGACTATACGGTGTTGCTGTCGCTGTTGAAGTCGGTCCAGCTCGGCCAGCTCGAAGACGGCACCGCCATCGGCAACGCCCTCGCCAACAGCGCCAATCGCCTCCGCAGCAGCAAGGTCAAGAGCAAGGTGATCATTCTCCTGACCGACGGCGTCAACAACAGGGGCGAGATCGCACCTCTGGACGCCGCGGACATCGCGCGAAGACTCCGCATCAAGGTCTACGCGATCGGCGCAGGCACGCGCGGAATGGCGCCATACCCTGTGCTCGACGAGAGCACCGGTACGACCCGATATGTCGAGGTCCCGGTGGAGATCGACGAGGAGCTCCTGCGAACCATTGCGACGAAGACCGGCGGGCGCTATTTTCGTGCGACCGACAGGAAGTCGCTCGAGGAGATTTACCAGGAGATCGACAAGTTGGAGAAGAGCAAGATCGAGAGTCGACAGTACAGGAATTATCTCGAGCTGTATACACCGCTGCTCTGGCTCTGTGTCCTGATCCTGGCCGTCATGGTTGTTTCATCCCAGACGTATCTGAAGAGGATAGCCTGAAGATGCGCTTTCTGACGCCAGATGCCTTGTATCTGCTGTTCGCGCTCCCCGTGGTCATTTTCGGGATGCTGCTTGCAGACCGGCGCGCGCACCGCATCGCCGCCCTGTTCGGCGAAGACAGGTTGGTCGCGGCGGGCCGCCTCGGGCCACCCCGATGGGTGACGAGAACCAGGAAGGTTCTGTTCGTTGCGGCCCTGGGATTCCTCTGCTTCGCGCTGGGAAGACCTCAATGGGGCGAGCGGATCGAGGATGTGAAGCGAAAAGGGCTCGACATCATCATCGCGCTGGACGTGTCCGCCAGCATGGATGCGACGGACATCAAGCCGAGCCGGCTCGAGGCGGCTCGCGGCGAGATCTCGGCCTTCCTCGATCTGCTCGACGGCGATCGCGTCGGGCTCGTCTGCTTCGCCGGCGAAGCCGCGCTCATCTGTCCCCTCACCCTCGACTACTCCGCTCTGAAGATATTCCTCGACACGGCCGATTCCGCCACGGTTTCGCGACCGGGAACGGCGATTGGGAGCGCCATCGACACCGCGGCGAAGGGGTTTGATCAGAAAGAGAAGAGGTACAAGGTCGTCGTGTTGTTGACCGACGGGGAAAACCACGTGGACGATCCTACCGGGTCTGCCCGAAAGGCGAGAGAACAGGGCATTGCCATCTTCACGATCGGGATCGGCACGCCCAACGGTGAGCTGGTGCCTGTCAAAGACGCCCAGGGGAGTTTCAAGGAATACAAGAAGGACGAGAACGGCGAGTTTGTGAAGTCGAGGCTGGATGTCGAGACTCTACAGCAGATCGCCGCGGCCACAGACGGGAAGTTCTTCGCCATCACCACCGGGGGCGACGAGCTCAGGAGGATCGCCGAGGAGATCGCGTCGATGGACAAGAAGGAAGTGAGCGCGCGGCTCCAGACGGTGTACGAAGAGCGGTTTCAGTGGTTCCTTTTGCCGGCGCTGGCGCTATTCTTGATCTGGGGGGTCGTACCGGAGGTGAGGAGATGAGGAGAAGTTCAAAGTTTAAAGTTCAAAGTTCAAAGTGTTGTGAAGGACCGAGATTGCCGGTGGTTCTGGTTCTTTTGTTGGGCGCAGCCTCCGGCGTCTTGGGCGGCTCGGCGAGCTCGAGCAACCGGGAGGGAACCCGGCTCTATGCGGACAAGAAGTACGACGAAGCGCTCAAGAAATTCTCGGAGGCGCAGGCCGCGCGCCCTGATCTGCTGGAGTTGAAGTACAACGAAGCCAACGCCCTCTACAAGCTGGGGAAAGGAGAAGACGCAGCCAAGCTTTTCGCCGAAGCGATGTCGATTCCGGACACGCAGAAGCGAGAGTGGGCGGTGTACAACCTGGGAAATGCATTCTTCAATGCCGGGGATCTCGAGAACGCGGTCAAGTCCTATGTCCAGGCTCTCCGCCTGGATCCCACCGACAAGCAGGCGAAGATCAATCTCGAGATGTCCCTGAAACGGCAGCAGGAGCAGCAGGAGCAAAGCCAGCAGCAGGATCAGAAGCAGCCCCCGCCCGAAGAGAAGCCTCAGCCTCCGAAGGAGGAGGAGCAGGACATGGAAGAGAAGCAGATGCAGGCGCTCCTCGAGTATCTGAAGGAAAAAGAGAAGGACGACATGCAGAAGCAGCAGCGCCACAAGGCCACGATTCCTGCCGTCGATGGGAAGGACTGGTGAGGATCGCCGGCGTGGTGGTAGTGTCTAGGAAGTTGAGTGTTGACGCAAAATGGCAAGAAATTTGAGGCGGCTAGATCTTCCGCGCTCCTCTCAGGAAAGCAGGAGGGGAGGAATGCAGGAACGGAGCGGTCGTCTCGGCCGATCGGGGTGGCTCGGAAGAACGCTCTCACTCTCCACGCTCTCACGCGCGGCGGAGACGCAACCAATGCAGGTTGCGGCTCCGCCGCGTTAGGGGAGGTATTACCCTGATGCGGCCGCAACGCATTCTCATCATCGACGATGAAGCAGGCGTGCGTCAGACCCTCGCCCAGGTGCTCGAAGACGAAGGCTTCGCGCCGCAGCAGGCCGAGAGCGGCGAGGAGGGGATGCGCATGATCGAGACCGACGGGATCGATCTGGTGCTTTTGGATGTGTGGCTCCCCGGAAAGGACGGCCTCGAGATACTGCAGACGATGCGTGAGCGGGACCTGTCGACCCCTGTCGTCATGATCTCGGGACACGCCAGCATCGATACCGCTGTACGCGCCACCAAGCTCGGCGCCTACGACTTCATCGAGAAGCCACTCTCCATCGAGAAAACTCTGCTAAGCGTCAAGAACGCCCTCACCCATCGCCGTCTCGAGGAGGAGAACCGGAGCCTCAAGCGCAGGATCGAACCGCGGACGGCGATGGTGGGCAACAGCGACGTGATCCAGAGGTTGCGCGAAGAGATCAAGATGGCGGCGCCGACCAACGGTCGTGTGCTCATACAGGGAGAGAACGGGACGGGCAAGGAGCTTGTTGCGCGGCTCATCCATCAACAAAGTCTGCGCAGGGATCACCCGTTCGTCGAGGTGAACTGCGCGGCGATTCCCGATGAGATCATCGAGAGCGAGTTGTTCGGGCACGTGAAGGGGGCGTTCACCGGGGCGCTGCGGGACAAACAGGGGAAATTTCTCGCTGCGGATGAGGGGACCATTTTCCTGGACGAAGTGGGAGACATGAGTCTGAGAACGCAGGCGAAAGTGCTGAGAGTTCTGCAGGAGCAGAAATTCGAGCCGGTCGGCTCGACTCAACAGGTCCAGGTCAACGTGCGCGTGATCTCGGCGACCAACAAGGATCTTCCGGCGGAGATCAAGCGAGGGACTTTCAGGGAGGATCTCTACTTCCGCCTGAATGTGATACCCTTCATCGTGCCGCAACTGAGGGAGCGGAGCGAGGACATCCCGTTGCTCGTGGCTCACTTCCTCGCCGAGTTCTCGCAGGAATACGGAAAACGCCAGAAGGAGATTGCGCCGGAAGCTGTGAAAGCGATGCAGGACTACGCGTGGCCGGGCAACGTGCGGGAGCTGAGGAATCTGGTCGAGCGGCTGGTGATCATGGTCCCTGGCCCGCGGATTGGTCTGGCCGATCTGCCGGATTTCCTGGGCGACGGTGCAAGGGCTAGCGGAGCTCCGTCAATCGCCGCCGCGGCCCCAGTGGAATCACTCCAGGATGCGCGCGAGGCATTTGAGCGTGCGTTCCTTCGGCAACGCCTCGAGAGCTACGGGTGGAACGTCGCGAGAACAGCCGAGAGCGTGGGCCTCGAGCGAAGTCACCTCTACCGCAAGCTGAAAGCCCTGGGCCTCACCGTTCCGAGGAGGGAGGACGAGGAGGGGGAATGAGCAGCTTCGGGGCACGATTGAAACGGGAGAGGGAGCTGCGAGGCATCGGTCTGGCGGAGATTGCCAAGGCGAGTAAGATCAGCACGCGTTTGCTGGAAGCCATCGAGTCGGACAAGTACGACATCCTTCCTGGTGGGGTTTTCAACCGGGGGTTCATCCGGAGCTACGCTCGACACCTCGGTCTGAACGAGGAGGACGTCATCAATGACTACCTGCAGTCGATGCAACAGAAGTCCGAGGAGACGCCGGCACCAGTCCGTCCGCTCCCCCCGTCCGCTACCATGCCTCCTGTTCGCATGCCACTACTCATCCAGGTTGCCATTGTGCTGGCGATTGCATTCATCGCCGGAGCCGCCCTCTACCTGAAAAAGCATCCCAACAAGGTCGAGCCGCCCGCATCCGCACCACAGACGCAACCGGCGCCGGCGCCGGCGCCTCCACCCACGGAAACCGTCCCCCGTGTCGTCATCAATGATTTCAGCCCGATGCCCGAACAACCGGCTCCGACCGAGAAAACCGCCCCGCAGCTCACAGCTCCTCTGCAAATAGATCTGGTGTTCACAGGAAGGACCTGGATGAAAGTCGCTCTCGACGGTAAGGAGGAGCTGCCGGCCATCTACCAGGTCGGTCAGACCGCATCGTTTTCAGCCACGACACAAATCGAAATCGTCGTGGGCAACGCGGGCGGCTTCACCTATCGCCTGAACGGAAAGCCGGGCGTTCCCTTCGGCGGCCCGGGGCAGGTCAGGCGAGTCGTGATCACACCGGACAAGGTCGCCGCCATGCAGGCACCGGGATAGTCGTGGAGCCCACGCCCTGAGCGAAGCGGCCCCTGCCATCCGTGACCAAGGCTACGGCACAGTCCCGGAAACCGCAGATTTCACAGATTGACTCGCAGATGTCGCCGATTGCTTCGCGCCGACCCGAGAGTGAGGAGCAAGTTGCTCGTCGGTTGAACGCTGGAAGAATCTGCGTAATCTGCGAGGAAATCTGCGCCATCTGCGGTTTCGCACGGAACGGCCTCGCCCGAGTCGGCGCCTCGACTTTGCCGCAGCCCTGCATCCGTGACCACTCTCCTACAATTCGGGGCTCATCTGAGTTATCATGGGCCCGTCGTCGGCGGAGATTGCCGACAATGAGGTGGTAGTGGGATGCCCGGCGAGATAGTCGAGAAACTGAAGGCGGGGACCGTCCCGCCGGCGGTCGTGACGCTGATTGCGCGGGGCGCGTTCCCGTTGCCGCTCGAGGACAAGGTCGAGGCGCTGCTTCATCTCCTGAACGATTCCAACGAGGAGACTCGGACCATGGCCGGTGGCACACTCGAGCAGATCCCTGAAAGCTCGGTGCTCTCGATTCTGACGACACCTGGCACGGACATCTCCGTCATGTACTTCTACGCGGACGTGGCCGAGCGGATGGGAAAGCAGCAGTATCTTGAAGCCATCGTCCAGAATCCGACGACGCCGGACGAATACATCGCGTTTCTGGCGACACGCCTGCCACCCAACCTGCTGGATGTGATCGCGACCAACCAGGTGCGTCTGATCCGGCATCCACAGATCATGGATTCCATCGAGATGAACCCGCAGGTCGGCCGCGATATTTTGCGACGCGTGAAGGAGGTGCGCGAGGAATTTTTCCTGAAGAAGATGGCAGCAGAGCGCGCTCCGACCCCTGCCGGACCCGCTGCCCTCGTCAAGTACGGAGACAGAGGTGTCACGGTCGCTCCGGGCGCGGTGAAGGGAGAGGCTCTCGCCCGCGTTCTTCCGGCGGAGATCATTGCGACGCTCGAGCCGCATGAGCAGGCCGAGGGGCTCTCACCCGAACGGATCTCCACCTACCAGAAGCTCCTCAAGATGACCGTCCCGGAGCGCATCCAGGCGGCGCTCAAGGGGTCAAAGGAGGAGCGGACCGCGCTGATCAAGGATCCCAACCGTATCGTCATCGAGGCCGTGCTCGCCTCGCCGAAGCTGAGCGAACCGGAGGTGGAGACCTACTCGACGATGCGTAACCTGAGCGAGGATGTCATCCGCCGCATCGCGTCCAACCGCGACTGGATCAAGAACCACAAGATCGTGCTGAATCTCGTGAACAACCCCAAGACCCCGATAGCGATTTCCCTCGCATTCCTGAACCGGCTGCATGAGAGGGAGGTCCACAAGCTCAGCAGGGACAAGAATGTTCCCGACGTCATCCGCAAGGCGGCCGGCCGGCTCATGCTCACCAGACGCGACCGCGGATGACAAGCTTGAGCGATGGGACCCGTTGACGTTCTCGTATTCAGCCCGCACCCTGACGACGCGGAGATGGGGTGTGGCGGGACGATCGCAGCGCTGATCGGTGAGGGACGATCTGTTGCTGTATGCTACCTGACCCGTGGCGAGATGGGCACCCGGGGGGACGCGGAGACCCGTGCCGCCGAGACCAGAGAAGCGATGAAGATCCTCGGGGTGGGTGCGTACGTCTATGCTGACATCCCGGACGCACATGTCTTCAACGACGCGCACAACCGCGAGACGGTGGTGCGCATGATTCGCCAGTTCCAGCCGCGACTGATTCTGGCTCCGTACCACCTCACTCTTCACCCGGACCACGTGCAGACAACAGCTCTCGTGAATGACGCGGCCTACCTCTCCGGGCTGCTGAAGATCGACACCGGCCAGCCGAGGCACCGACCGGCCAGAATCATGTACTATCCGCTTCACCCCAAATTCGACCCCACCCTGGTGGTCGACATCAGCTCGACATTCAAACAAAAGATGGACGCCATACGTGCTTATCGTTCCCAATTCCACGACCCGTCACGTCCGGACATGCCGCAGACACTCCTGTCGGCGCAGGATTTCCTCGATCGCCTCGAAGCTCAGGCTCGCCACTTCGGGTCGCTGATCGGCAGGTCGTACGGAGAGGGATTCAGAACCGACCTTCCACTGCCCGTAGGGGAGGCGAGGGAGCTGCTACAAATCCTGTGACAGAGGCACGTGGGAGAGCCGTCTACGCGAAGGCTCTGGTACCGAAGAGGGCAAGTCCTGGCACGAGATGGCATGAATTCGTCGCGCAATGAGATCACGCGGGTTTCCTTGGAAAATGCAAAATGCAAAATGCAAAGTGCACAATGCAAAGTGACGGCGCGCGACGGGGGTTCCGCCATTCGCGCTTTGCATTTTGCATTTTGCATTTCGCACTGTGCATTCTCCTTGTGCTGCATCGGCCGGCTGAGGCCGGCTCTCTCAAGATCGCCCTCATCGGCCTCGACGGCGCCGACTGGAAGGTGCTTGATCCCCTGATCCGTGCCGGACGTCTTCCGGCGATCGCCTCACTTCTGGAATCCGGGGCGCGCGGGCGAATGATCGCCTCTCTTCCGCTCCTCTCGCCTCTGATCTGGACGACCATGGCAACCGGCCGGACAGCGGATGAGCACGGCGTCCTCGACTTTGTCGGGTTCGACGAGAACGGACAGCGGCGCCCGGTTTCGAGCTATGACCGCAAGTGCCGCGCGCTCTGGAACATTTACAGCGAGCGGGATCGCAGCGTCGGGGTCTACGGGTACTGGGCGACATGGCCGGCCGAAGAGGTGCGCGGCGAGATCGCGAGCAACATTCTTTTCGAGAACCTGCCCCTCTTGCACGAAATGGCTCCCCCCGATCTCGGTCTCCTGGCACATCCTGCGCAACTCGCGAAGCAAGTGACGTTCAAACTCGTCGACATCAACGAGGTGTCCCGAATGTCGGGGATGACGGCTGACGAGTGTGGACGGGCGCTGGCGGCCTCGCCCGTGTCGTCGACGGGTATCGCGCAGTTGGCCCGCGTCCTCCAGACGACCCATGCGCTCTTCGACCTCTCGATCGCCCGGTTGCGCGCGGGCCAGCCTGACCTGTTCATGGTCTACTTCGAAGGGCCGGACATTGTCTCGCATGTCTTCCACTCCGAGAAGGGTCGTGACGTCATCGCGCGCTACTACGAGCTCATGGACGCGCAAATCGCCGCGTATCGGCGGGCCCTCTCCCCGGACACGCTGCTGATCGTCTGCTCCGATCACGGGTTCCTGCTCGCCGGCGAACAGGGTGGCGAGGGCGATCCGGCGGACTTCTATGCCGGCGCCGCCTCGTACCATCGGCGCTACGGCATCTTCCTGGCATCCGGTCCGGGTGTCACGCCTGCGACCGCCGATGTTTCTCCGCTCGATATCGCACCAACCCTGCTCGCAGCTTCCGGCCTGCCCGTTGCGTCTGATCTGCCTGGGAGGATCGCTCCGATCTTCAGAGAGGCTCCCCGGGTGTCACGCGTTCCAACATTCGAGACTACGCCTTTGGCACGGATCAAGCCGGCCGGGCCGAGCGGTGACTCCATCGAGAACCTCCGAGCGCTTGGGTACATCCTTTCCCCCTCGCCGACCTTCGCCGTCAACCTGGGTCGGGTCTTGCTCGAAAAGGGTGATCTCACCGGGGCCGAGAAGGTGATTACGGAGGCCGTGGAGCTCGACCCTCGTCGGCCTTCGACCCTCTACGACCTCCTCGATCTCAGAAGGCAGCAGGGGGACCACGCGGGAATCATAGACGCCGCACGCCGCTTCGCGCGTCTTCCCGGCCCGCCGCGCCCGGATGTCGTGATCGCCGCTGTCCACTCCGCCATCGAGACTCAGGGACCCGACGCCGCCAGCGCGATCCTCGACGAGATCGGTGGGGATGGGCCGAGTCCGCTCCGTTCTCTCGCCCGTGCCGTCATCATCGGCGCACAGGGCAAGCCCGCGGAGGCTGTCCAGGCGATGCGCGCCGCGTGTGAGGCCGATCCATCACTCACACGATTTGCGGTGCCCGAGCTCGTCGCGGCGGCCATCGCCTGGAACCCCCAGCGGGGGCTGGAGGCGCTGGACAAACTCACCGCCGCCGATTCCTCCGTCCTCGTCACCACCTGCCGTGCCCGACTGCTGGCGGCGGCCGGAAGGCCGCGCGAGGCTCTTCCGCTTTTCGAGGCGGCGCTCGACGAGATCCCCGATTCAGTCGATCTCATGATCGAAGCAGCTCAAGCCCGTTTCACGACGGGCGATTTTGCCGGCGCCCGCCTGTTGTTCGAGCGCGCGATCGCACGCGATCCCCGATCCAATGCCGCGCTCCTCGGCGCAGGCGCGGCAGCCGCAGCCACGGGCGACGATCGAGCCGCCATCGGGTACATCGAGATCGCCGACTTCAGCGCGAGTCCGGAAGCACTCAACGCTCTCGCCCTCTCCTACAACCGGATCGGAAACCGCGTGCGCGCCAGGCAGCTTCTGCGCGCATCGCTCGAGCTCAAGAATGATCAGCCGGGGATCCGGGAGATGCTGAGGAAGATGGAGGCGGAGTAGTGTCCAGGAAAAAGACTGGCACGAGAGTCCAGTCCCCTCCGCCCGCTGCCCGGCCCTCGGTCCCCTCGGTTCGACCCGCTCAGAGGCTCGTTCTTGCCGCGATCGCCGTTCTCGTGATCGCCTTCTCCGCCTGGATCGTTATCCGGAAGGGCCTGCTTTCCTTCGGCACCATCCCGGCCCGGCGCCCCGACAATCTCCTGCTGATCACGATCGACACGCTCCGCGCCGACCACCTCGGATGCTGCGGCTACGCCCTGCCGACGAGCCCGACGATCGACGCGCTGGCCGCATCCGGCGTGCTCTTCGAACAAGCGCGGTCGACCGCCCCCCTGACCCTCCCGTCTCATTCGACGATTCTCACCGGCCTCTATCCCTACACTCACGGCGTGCGGAACAACGGGGATTTCTATCTGCCGAAGGATGTGCCGACGCTGGCGAGCGTCTGCCAGCAGCGAGGCATGTCGACGGCGGCATTCGTCAGCTCTTTCGTGCTGGATTCGCGCTATGGCCTCGATCACGAATTCGACGTGTATGAGGACCGCATGGAGCGCAAGGATGTCGCTCTTCAGGATTTCGAGGTGGAGCGCAAGGGCGGGGAGACGACACGGCTGGCTCTCGAGTGGCTCTCCAGGAACCGCTCCAAGCCTTTCTTCCTCTGGCTGCATCTTTACGACCCGCACGAATCGTACGAACCCCCTGAACCGTACAGAAGCCGCTTCGCGTCCGCCTACGACGGCGAGATCGCCTTTGCCGACAGCCTGGTGGGAGATGTCGTGAGGCGTCTTGAGGAGTGGGGCCTGCGCGAGAAGACGTTGCTCGTCCTCGCCGCAGATCATGGAGAGAGTCTGGGGGAACACAACGAGGAGTCGCATTCGATCTTTGTCTACAACGCGACGATGCACGTACCAATCCTGTTGAACATGCCGAAGGGGATTCCCGAGGGAAAACGCGTGGGCACCGCGGTCTCGATCGCGGACATTTTCACTACTATTGTAGAAATAATGGGTATTCCTCCGGCTCCGCACCAGGACGGATTCAGTCTCGTGCCTCTGATCAGACGCCCCTCGGCGAGTCGCGGGGCTCCCCTGTATCTCGAGAGCCAGTTCCCGAAGCTGTACCTGGGATGGGCGCCGCTGGCGGCAATCCAGGATGGGCCGTGGAAGTACATCGAGGCACCGCACCCCGAATTGTATCGCGAGGACACCGATCCCGGCGAAACCGCGAATCTCTACGCGTCGAACCGTGCGATTGCCGATGAACTCAAGGGGAAGCTCGAATCCATGGTCCCGCGCGGCTCGGATGACCGCTACAACCGACAGGCGCTCGACGACGAGACGATCGCGAAGCTGGCCGGCCTGGGATACGTCGGGGCAGCAGCCTACGCGGGCACGACCGAACGAAGTGCCACCGCGGATCCGAAGGACAAGATCGCGTTCTTCAATGTGCTCAGAGAGGCGCAAAAGCAGATCCGCGCACGACAGTTCACAACCGCGATCCCATTGCTCGAACAGGTGGTGCAGGACGAGCCTGACAACGCTGTGGCCATGTTGTTCCTTGCGAACGGGTACCTCGGGATGGAGGAGTACGCGCGGGCCATCGTCACATATCACAGTTATCTGGAGCTGATGCCCTCGAGCGCCTATGCACATCACTGGATCGCGATTGCGTCGGTGAGGATGGGAGATGCCCGCACGGCGTTGTCCGAGGAGGATGCCGCCCTGGCGATCGACCCGCGCTTTGTCGACTCGTACGTGATGAAGGCCGGGATCCTGGCGTCGGAAGGGCGTTACGAGGACGCGGTCGCCGCTCTGGACAAGGCCGTTGCGATCGACCCTGACAACCAGGGGCTCCTGAATGACATGGGGGCGATCAATCTCGAGTGGGGGCGTGTCGATGAGGCCGAGCAGATCTATCTCCGCATCATCGATATCGACGCCGAATACGCGCCGGCGCACACCACTTTGGGCATCATCAGGGCCGCGAGAGGGGACTACGAAGGGGCCTTGGGATCATTCCGCCGCGCCCTCACGGTGTCGCCGACCCTCGGGGAGGCGCGCATCAACCTCGCCCGCGCTCTTGTGAAGATGGGGCGCATCGAGGAGGCGCGTCAGGAGCTTTCAGTGCTCCTGAAGCAGACCCAGGGTGCGCGCAATCCGCGGATCGTAGCGATGCGGCAGGCGGCAGAAAAGGAGCTGTCGGCTTTAGCCGGGCCGTAACTACTGAGGCAGGCTAACCACAGAAGGCACAGAACGCGCAAAAGGCACAAAAGGAATCGATGATAAAGAGATATTGAACATCTGTGACTTTTGTGCATTTTGTGGTGGGTTCTACCTGACCAGAGCAGTTACGCCCGGCCTAACGCGGCCGAGCCGCAACCTGCATTGGTTGCGTCTCCGCCGCGCGTGAGAGCGTGGAGCGTGGAGAGTGAGAGCGTTCTTCCGAGCCACCTCGATCGGCCGAGACGACCGCTCCGTTCCTGCATTCCTCCCCTCCTGCTTTCCTGAGAGGAGTTCGGAAGATCTAGCCGCCTCAAATTTCTTGCCATTTCGTGTCAACACGCAACTTGTCAGAGACTAGGTGATGGGTCCTGAACCCGCCGAGAATCTCCGCGAGAGGATCTGTGCGGTGTGGATCCATCCAGTTGACTGCGCGGGGTCACTGATCACTCCGCTGGCGCGAGCGAAGTTGTGGCGGTACATGTGCCGCGCAGAGTCTTGGCGCTCCACGTGACGCCAGGTATTCGGTGCCTTTGTCCAGCCGGGGCTGCCATTGCAGTTTTCATGGTTTCTTGCGTTCCCCTTCCCGGGAGTGCCACACGCGCACCATAATTATCGACCCCTTGTCGAGACGATATCGGAGCACGTACGCGCCGCTACCGAATGGAACAACCAAGTCCCTGAACTCGGTCAGTTCCTCATCTTCCAGGGGCTTGCCCGCCTCGGGGAGCTCCATCAAGATCCGCACCCCCTCTTGGATGCGCCGGGCCGCGCGATCTGCGGAGGCTTGGCTGTGCTCCGCGATGAATTGCCGTAATCTCGCTAGGTCGTCGACTGCATCGGGAAGCCAGATCAGGGGTTGGGGCACTTCGACTCCCTACGGGTCCCCCATGTCTTCAGCCACTTCATCACAACGTCGTTGCGAACATGGCGGCCGGTCGCCTCGTAGCGCTCCCATCTTTCGAGCGTTTCCTTCTTCCGCCGTTGCACCGCCTCTTCCTCTTCCAAATAGCGCACGATAGCCTGACACATCAGCCAGTGCGGCGATCGCTGCTTGAGCTTACCCAGGGCTTTCAGACGATCACGTATCTCCGCGTCGATCTTCACGCCCATGGTCGTGGTCATGAGAACCTCCAGGCTGCAATAGTTGCAACTGAATTATACCACAGCGAGGGGGCCCGCCGCCCTCCCGGCGAGATCCCTTGAGCTGGTCCACAACGTCAAGTGGCGACCGAAGGGGGCCATGCCTGTAATCTGGATTGCGCTGCAAACCCCCCAACGCGGCGGAGCCGCAACCACAAAGGTTGAGTCCGCGTTGTCCATGACTCAGTGATGTGTCCCGATCCCACCAAGAATCTCTGCGAGCACCTCCAGAAAGGTCCCGGCGCCATTGAGGAGCCTGCCTCCGTCGAATGTCACCGCTGAAGATCCAGGCTGTGAGATAGGGAGCGCGGCTCCGGTTGTCGCCAGCCGTTTCTGCTGCTGCTCGAGCTCCCTCAGCTCGATCTCCTTGCTCCGGCGCAACCCGCCGGTTGCGACGTAGGCAGCGATCTTCTCGAGCTCATCCCGGTCGAGCCAGATACCGTGAGGCCGGCACTCGTCGATGATGACGCCGCTGGCGCGAGCGAAGTTGAGGCGGTTCATATGCCGCCGGCAGGTGGGACACTTGATGTAGGCTATCTTCCCGCCGGGTTGCTCACCCAGGGGAGAGAACGTCTTCACCTGATGGGAGTACTCTTTCTCCTCGCGTTCCCGCGCCTGCTGGTTCACGATCCTCTGGAAAACCTCGGCTCCGACCCACATCCCGCCGCATACGGCGCACTCGTCGATCGTGTACTCGCCGACCTTGCGGTTCTTCAACCGCGTTCTACCACAGCGCGGGCACTGCAGTTTCCCCGTCAGGGCGTCCAGCGGCATCGCCTGCAGGGTCTTGCCGCACGACTGACAGTATTTGCTCTCGTCAGCGGTCCTGCACAGACAAAAC
Organism: Acidobacteriota bacterium; assembly: GCA_016191015.1. Lineage (GTDB taxonomy): Bacteria > Acidobacteriota > CAIWXX01 > CAIWXX01 > CAIWXX01 > JACPPM01. The sequence continues at coordinate 15,284 of JACPPM010000246.1, forward strand.
GGACAGACGAGATTCATCTTGAGATTCGTGGGGATCGCGCCGCAGTACTGGCAGGCCGCCTTGCCGGGCACCCGCGGTGCTCCGCAGGTATGGCAGTGAGCCACCTCCGGAGCGCGGGGCGTCACGCGCTCCACTTCCATGAGATGCCCGCACACACACCGCAGCTTCTGACCCACCCCATAGGCGGTGACATCCCATTGTCGCTTGCATTCAGGACAGACGCTGATCCGTTTCACGGCTTCGAGTCTCCCGTGCGGCCTCGCCTCCGACGCCTCTCCCGACTACACCCGCTCGTGCGGATCGAACAGTCTCTTGTGCTCGTCCAGTGCGTATCGGTCGGTCATGCCGGCGATGTAGTCGCAGACCACGCGATGAGGGCCGTCCTGCGGCAGTCGCGCCTGGATGTTCGGGGGGAGCTGCCGGGGGTTGCTGACGAAGGTCTCGAAGAGGTCGGTGAGGATGCGACGGGCCTTGTCGGCCATCCTCACGACGCGATAGTGACGATAGAGCTTCTCGAGCAGATAGTCCTTGAGCTCGTTCTTCCTGCCCAGCATCCCGTCGCTGAACGCGACCAGCCGGTCGGGCCGGGATCTGACGACGGCGATGTCCGCTGAGCAATCGCGCAGTCGCCGGAGGGTCTCCCCGATGAGATCCGTGCAGAGCTGGTTGATCATGCCTCGGACGGTCTGATAGCGAAGAAGCTGCTCGTCTGCCGCAGGATAGCGCTCTTCCAGTCCGCGCCAGATCCCGCCCCAGAGGCTGACAGAATCGAGCCCGTTGAGATCGAGGATTCCGCCGGCGAGACCGTCGTCGCAATCGTGGTTGATGTAGGCGATTTCGTCTGCGAAGTCGATGAGCTGGCTCTCGAGGCAGGGCGAACAATCGGGATCGTACTCGGGATCGGCCAGCTTCTCGCGACCTGGCGAGTGTTTGATGATGGCCTCCCGCACCTCCCAGGTCAGGTTGAGCCCCGGGAAATCGGGGTAGCGTCGTTCGAGTGTGTCGAGGATCCGCAGGCTCTGCCTGTTGTGCTCGAACCCCCCGTGGTCCCGCATCAGGTCCTTCATGATGTCCTCGCCGGCGTGCCCGAACGGGGTGTGGCCGAGATCGTGGGCGAGAGTGATGGCCTCGGTGAGGTCTTCGTTGAGGCGGAGCGCGCGCGCAATAGTGCGGCTGATCTGCGACGCTTCCAGGGTATGCGTGAGCCGGGTCCGATAGTGATCCCCCTCGTGGTTGACGAACACCTGTGTCTTGTACTCGAGGCGGCGAAATGAGGAGCAGTGGATGATGCGATCACGGTCGCGTTGAAAGCAGGTGCGGAACGGGTGCTCGTCTTCAGGGTAACGCCGGCCGCGACTCCGGGCGCTCTGCATGGCCCACGGAGCCAGATGAGTAGCCTCGAATGTTTCCCATTCGTCCCGTGTCAGCATGTGCGTATCATAGTTCTGATCGGGGACTACGTAAATCGAGCGTGCGGACTGGGTCTCAGCGCCGGGCCCCATTTTATTCGTGACCGGGCTTGCGAGGCTTGTGTTTGCGCGCGGGCGGCTGGGCCTCGACCGGCGCATCGAGACACTCGGGGATGTTCGTGTTCTCGATGATCTCGACGACCTCATCGATCGTGTCGGCGACTTTGAGGATATCCATGTCCTTGGGTGAGATCATGCCCGTGCTGAGCACCTCGTCGCGCAACCACTGAATGAGCCCGGCCCAGTAACGCCGCCCGACGAGTACCACCGGGAACGGCTTGATCTTCTTGGTCTGGATGAGAGTGATCGACTCGAAAAGCTCGTCGAGAGTTCCGAAGCCGCCCGGCAGAATAATGAAAGCCGACGAGTATTTCACGAACATGACTTTTCTGCAGAAGAAGTACCGGAAGCTCACGAGGGTTGTGATGTGCGGGTTGGGTTTCTGCTCGAACGGCAGCTCGATGTTCAGACCGATCGAGATGCCGCCGGCCTCGGAAGCGCCGAGGTTGGCTGCCTCCATCACTCCGGGCCCGCCCCCCGTGATGACAGCAAATCCTTTCCCGACCAGGGTCTGCGCGAGTTTCTGCGCGAGGACGTACTCGGGCTGACCCGGCGTCGTGCGTGCAGATCCGAAGATCGAAACGGCAGGGCCGATCCTGCTCAGCGTCTCGAACCCTTCGACGAATTCCGACATGATCCTGAAGACACGCCACGTATCCTGCGATGTGAAATCGTCGATCACATACTGCTCGTCCTGTTTCATGAGGCGCCTCCGTTCCGGGGGATAGGGGAAATGTGCTGGGTGCTGCGTGCTGGGTGCTGAGTGGCGTCCGATGGCGTCGGTGACTCTGAACCGACCCGCAACTCGATGAGCGAGACCTCGGCCGGGCAATCCACGCGCAGGGGAATGAGTGTCATCCCGATTCCCCGCGTCACATAGAGCCTGTGCCCCTTGTGCTCCTTGATCCCGCACAGATACTTCCGTCCAAACCTGCTCGGCACCGCCGGTGCGCCGAGAAGTGGAAGTCTGATCTGCCCGCCGTGGAAATGACCGGACAGCTGCAAATCATACCGACCTGCTTCATGGTACTCGACGTAGTCCGGGTTGTGCTGCAGAAGGATTCGGAATTCATCCTGAGGCACGCCTGCGGTGGCTGCGTCGAAATCGTATCGTCCCGAATACATGTCGTCGAGTCCGATGAGGTGAATGCGGCCTCCGTCACGCTCGAGCGTGTGCGCCCGGTTGACCAGTATCTCCATCCCCGCGGATTCGAGCTCCTGGCGGAAGTCGAGCAGTCGCGCCGAGTTGTCGTGATTGCCCGGCACGAAGAGCACCGGCGCCTCCTGCTTGAGCAGCGGCTGAAGGCGCCTCAGACCGGTCTCGACCCCGTGGGCACGATTGCGAGCAAGCTGGTCGAGGAAGTCGCCGGTGATCGCCAGCACCTCGTACTTCTCACGACGGGCAGCATCGACCGCTTCCTCCAGCAATCTGACGCAGACATCATAGGTGCCCATGTGCAGATCGCTGAGCTGGAGGACCTTGAAGCCGTCGAACTGTTCCGGGAGGCGCGGGAAGCGCATCGTGATCCGCTCGAGCCTCAGGTTCGGACTCATTGCATAGGCGGTGCCGCCGAGTGCGAGTGCCGCGCCGGTCCCCGCACCCGCGCGGATCAGGAAGTCACGTCTATTCATTGGTCTTGTTTCGGTATCCCGCATGCCTGATGCTAGGCCATCCACCGACACACTTCAACCCCGAGCGTGCGCCGACGATCGATTCTCCCCGTGCCGGCTGCGAGGGTCATGCGATACAATCTGCCCGGAATGTGTGGCATCGCAGGTTTTTTCAACGTCGCTCTCGGAGTGCTGCCATTGCATCGGGCCGCTGATACGATGCGGAGGCGGGGGCCCGACGAAGAAGGGTATTTCCTGGATGACGATGTAGGACTGGCGGCGCGGCGACTCAGCATCATCGACCTCGCCGGCGGGAGTCAGCCCATTGCTAACGAGGACGGGTCCGTCGTCGTCGTGCAAAATGGGGAGATCTATAACTACCTCGAGTTGAAGTCGGAACTAGAACAGGCCGGTCACCGCTTTCGCACTCGATCGGACACCGAAGTCATCGCGCACGCATATGAGGAGTTCGGTGATGGATTCCCGGCCCGGCTCAACGGGATGTTCGCCATCGCTCTGCTCGACCGCAGGCGAAAGCGCCTGCTGCTCGTGCGCGACCCGATCGGAAAGAAGCCGCTGCACTATTGCGTACGCGGCGGCGAAGTGCTCTTCGGCTCCGAGATCAAGGCCATCCTCAGCCTCGGAGTGTCAGTCCATGTCGATCACGAAGCCGTTCGGGATTTCTTCTATTGGGGATTCGTCCCGTCCCCAAAGACGATCTACAAGGAGATCCGGAAACTGCCGCCGGGGCATGTGATGATAGCGGATTACGGGGGGCAGCGCGTCCGCTCGCATGATGATTGGGCTCCCGGGGAGATCGCGCTCGACTCGGTCGAGAGGGAGATGCGAGAGACATTGCGTGAGGCCGTGCGTCGGCGCCTGATCGCTGATGTTGAGGTGGCGAGCTTTCTGAGCGGTGGGATCGATTCCACGATCGTCACAGGACTCGCGCAGGACGTTCGTGGCGGTGGCCTCAAGTCGTTTTCCATCGCCTTTGACGAAGAAAGCTTCAACGAGGCCCCGTTCGCGCGGATCGCGGCCGGCAGGTTCGGGACCGAACATCGGGAGCTCACCTGCAGCTACCACTCGGAGGCGAACTTCGATGAGTTGCAGCGTTATTTCGATGAACCGTTCGCGGATTATTCGGCGATCCCCACGGCGCTGCTCGCTCAGCATACAGCCGCTCATGTGAAGGTCTGCCTGAGCGGAGACGGGGGCGACGAGCTCTTCGCCGGCTACCCTCGCTATGGGCTCCATCTCCGGTACAACCGGTACCTCCGCCTGCTGCCCGCGAAGAGAATCCTCGAGCGCGCCGGCAGGGCCCTGTCGATTAGCGTTCGAGACCATGACCTGTTCCAATGGTTGGCTGCAACGCCGGAAGAGCGGTACCTGGAGACGTCTCCGTACCTGCGCGACGATGTGCGATTCCTCACCGGCGAGCTGCGGCGATCCACCGGTGCTTACGACCCTCGCGATCAGGCGCGCGCGATTCTCGCCCGGGTGCCGCATCTGGACCTCCTCGCGAAAATGCGCTACCTGGATCTCAAGTTCTACTTGCCGGAGGACCTGATGGTGAAGGTCGACCGGATGAGCATGATGCACTCGCTCGAAGTCCGCTGCCCGTTCCTCGACCGCGACGTTGTCCACGCTGCTTTCCGGATTCCTTCGAATCAGCACATACGAAACGGCGCCCATAAGGCTGCGCTCAAGGATGCCTTCCGAGGCTGGCTCCCTCGGGAGATCATCGACCGGCCCAAGATGGGGTTCATGCCACCTCTCGCGACATGGCTCCGCGGTCCCCTGGGCGAGCGCGCCGAGCGGATGTTGCTGAGCCCGACAGCACGCGTTCACGAGTTCGTGCGCAAGGAGGAGCTGGCGCGCCTTCTGCGTGAACATCGATCGGGCGGCCGCGATCACCACTTCAAACTCTGGGCGGCGATGGCGTTCGAACTGTGGGCCGAGTCGCGTTTGACCGGCTCATGACCTCCGAGCATTCCGGCAGAGGGAGTGCGGGTTACCCATCTTCGTCCAGTTCTATGATTTTCTCGATGATCAGGCCGTGGAAGGTGTTCGAGGGGTTGCTGAAGAGCCATCCCAGGTGCTCGCCGCAGCTCCCGCACAGATCGACCTGCCATGCAAAGCCGGGAAACCAGCTCCAAAACGTGCTGATCTCTCCAACAGGAAGACACCCTGCCGCCGCAGAGAAGCAGCCGATCCGGAACAGTAAGCCGTGCGGGTTGACAAAGCGATGCTCGTGTCTGCCGTCCATTGCGATGCGCGCCGCTGATGTCGTCACGTATGACTCGCAGCGCGCACATGCCACGATCTTTCCCAGATCCTCCACCGGGGACTCGCCGGGCGTGCGCTCGACTGCCTGTGCGGGCGCGGCCGGCCGCGCCTTCAGCCAGTGGAGCTCTCGACGGCGATTCGAGATCAGTTTGGAAGCTGCCATACGCGCGGTCTCGAACGAATGCATGCGCCAGAATCCTTCGCTTCGCTCAGGACGACAACACCGTCCGGTTCCGGGCTGCCATCAGCGCAGCCCGAGAGTAATTTTACTGCTGGGTCGGGTGGTCCGCTGGGGATGATCCCAGCGAATCGAGCTTTGCCTTGATACGGGCTGCGTCCTGCGGTCGGCCCATCGTCGTGTAGAGCGTATGGAGATTTGTGAGGAGCGACCGGTCGGCAGGGTGAGCGCTCAAAGCACTTTCAATCACCGTCGCCGCCTCTTCGACCCGACCTTGCTTCATGAGTATGCTGCTCTTTGTCAGGATCGCGGGCAGGAAATCCGGCTTGATACGCAGCGACTCGTCGAGCGTGTCGAGGGCGGCACCACTCTCTCCTCGCTGCCACTGGATCGTCGCGATGAGGACCCCTGCCATCATGTGGCGCGGGCTCACCTCGACGGCGCGTGTGAGGTATTCGAGAGCCTTTTCTCCTTGGCCCATTCGGAAGTAGGTCTTACCGAGATTGAACAGACCGTCGACGTATCGCGGTTCCAGCCTGACTGCCGTCTCGTACTCGCGAAGCTCCTCCTGCGGCTTCCCTTCGATCCCGAGCACAGCGCCGAGGTTGTTGTGCGCTTCGGGGTACTTCGGATCCACTCGCAGCGCTTCCTCAAACCTCGCCTTGGCCTTCGCCAGAAACGACCTGTCTTTTTGACTTCGGAAGTAGCTCAGAGTGCCGATGCTGTTGACCACCACGGCGTATTCATGCGTCCGCCCGCCCATGGCCGAATACTTCTCGAGGGCAGTATTAAATTGCTGTTCGGCCTCGTCCAACCGCCCCTGGTCCTGGAGCACCAGGCCCAGGTTATTGTAGGAGCCGGCAAAATCCGAGTCCGCCTTGATCGCTCTGCGATACCAGGCTTCGGCTTCCTTCGGATTTCCGAGACGCCTGTGGATATTGCCTATGTTGTTGTATCCCTGTTCGTTGTCGGGATCGATTTCAATACACAGTCTGTTCGTCGCGATGGCCTCCTCGAAGCGCCCGGTGAGCTCCATGAGCTCCGCGAGCGAGTTGATCCCCGCAACGTCGTTGGGATCGAGACCGACGGCCTTCCGTAGCCATGATTCAGCCTGGACGAAGTTCTTTTCGTCCATCGCAACCCGGCCGAGCTCGTGGTAAACCGACTTGTCCGGCCCGTTCTCGCGAAGGAGAGTCTCGAGGACGTCGCGTGAGCTCTTGAGATCGCCCTTGAGTCTGTACGCACGCCCGAGGTTGATTCGCGCCCCGGCGAATTCCCGGTTCGAGGCCAACGCCGTCCGGAACTCGTCGATGGCCTCGTCGTAGAGGCCGTCTTGGAGAAGCAGCGTCCCCTTGTTGTTGTGGTAGTTGGGCCCGCTCTGACTCTCGCCTCCCGTCGCGGCCCTTCCTTTCTGCGCCGCAGTATTTCCGTCGATATAGCCGAGCGCGGCCAGGGCCTCGAGCTGCTCCTGTTCGACACCCGATCCCGGAGTCGCATCGGCGGTCGTGCGAGGCGACAAACCGGTCTCGTACGAGGCGATGCGGCGCTGTGGAAACTGCGTGAAGAACTCCCCGTCGAATGCATCCTCCAGGACTCGGCCATCCATGTCCTGCCCCGTGGGCATGCCGAGAGCGGCGAGGAGCGTGGGCGTGATGTCCAGGATGGACGCCTCTTCGATTTCCTTGCCGCCCGTAGCGAAGGGCCGGCCGGCGCAGACGATGATGCCGTATTTCCGGTGCCAGTCCGCGGCGGCGCCCTTGCCGATCCGCGAATCCGTATTCGGTCGATCGGGGCCGCTCTTGAATCCGTGATCGGAGCAGATGACGATCGCGGCCCCTTCGGATTCGGCCTCTTTCGAGAAATCGCCGATGATCCGGTCGGTCTCCTCGTAGTATCGGTCGACCGCCTGGCCGAACCACCGGACGCGCTTCGGGTCCACACTGCTCATCGCCGGCGGGCGAAAGCACATGAACATATGCGAGACCTCGTCGGGCGCTTCGAAGTAGACCATATCCAACAACGGCTTTTCGCGCTTCGTCAGATCGAGCGCGATCCGCCGGTAGCTCTCCGCCTGCGCGATGTACCCCCCGAACAGGTCGACCCGCTCGCGGTCGTCCGCCGTCACATCCGGATTCGTGTCCCAGTCGGAAGGAAGATCGAGGTAGCGACGAACCGTATCAATGGAAACATCTTTCTTGTGCCTGACCAGGGGCCGGATGTGGTCACCCAGACTCTCGGGGAAGACCATCCCCTTGTCGATCGCGGTGTCGGTGGTTGTGCCTAGTCCGAAGAGCTGGTAGGCGAGCTTGTCGGTGACGACATACCCATCGACTGCCTCGGCCGGCCAGGTTGCCCACCACCCCGTGACCCCCACCTTCGCTCCACTGCGGGTCATCATATTCCAGATTGCCTGCGTCTTCCGGAAATTGGAGGTGACGGGGATCGTCTTGCCGGTGGCGTCCGCTGCGATGAAATCGAGAATCCCGTGGTCGGCCGGCTCGCGTCCCGTGGCGATGCTGGTCCAGAGGACCGGAGAGAGCACCGGGGCGACCGTGCGAAGCCTGCCCCAGCAGCCTTTCTCCCGGAGCCGCTTCAGATTCGGCATTCGGCCCGACTGGATCAGTGGGTCGATGATCTGCCAATCGGCTGAGTCGATTCCGACAAAAACGATTCTGACCCCCGTCTCCTGACGCGCGATGGGTGACGGCTCCGCAGGGGGCTGCGCCGGGGATGATGCGGAGCCGGACGTACCGCGGTCCTGTTGGTACCAACGCCCGGCCAGGAAGGCCGTGGCGACAATCCCCACGGCAATCAGCGATCGCCTCAGGGACATCGGTACCATCACCGCCATCATCGAGCCTGCTCCTGCGGGCACACCGCAACTCTACCAGATCTCGACACGGCGCCGCGCAAGAAAAGGGGCGGGTCTGGAACCCGCCCCTGCTGTGGTCTTCGAGAGCGTCTTGGCGTTGCCCCGCTCAGTAGGTCACGCTCCCGCCGATGGTCTCGGCAACGTCAACTCCGGTTGCCGTGCACGGAGTGGCGGCCGTCGGCACGACGTTGTCCCAGGTGTTGTTCTGAGCGTCCACCCCGAAGGGGCCGCAGTTCGAGATGTTAGCGTCGGCTCCCGCTCCCAGATTCATGATCGTATTCAGACCGAGTCCGGGTGGATCGAAATCCGGGTACGCAAGGTAGACCTCGACGCCGAAGTTGGAGTTCCCCGTGATCGTATTGCTACTGAAATCGCCTGCCGTGTACAGGGAGACGAGGATCCCCGTCTCACCTCCCGTGACCGTATTGCCGGTGACGGCGGGGTCGCTATAGTAGAACTCGGTAATGCCGTTCTGGTTGTTGGTCAACGTGTTTCCGGTGACAGTCGCGTAGACGTAGGTACTCATCTGGATTCCCTGACTGTTTCCGCTGATCGAATTGCCAGTCACGGTCGCGTAGCTGTAATTGGAGAGCCTCATTCCCCGCCCGCACTCGGTGATAGTGTTCCCAGTGATAGTCGAGAAATCAAGAAAGTAGGAATAGACGCCCCGGAAGCAATTTGTGATGCTGTTGCTCGAGATCGTGGGCGCCGCGTAGTAGATCGTAAAGATGCCAGCGGTCGGCCCATCGATAACGTTCGAGCTGATCGTCGCGGTATCCCCAAAGAAACTCAGCACACCATAGCCGAAGTCACCGGTGATCGTGTTGTTCGTGATCGTCGTTCCGCTCAAGAGCGACGCAATGGCACCCGGCGAGCCGGTCGTGTCTGTGAACGTGTTGTTCTGCACCGTCAGGCCTGTGCCGGTAAGGACAGACTGGACCGCGTCGTTGAGGAATTGCTGGGCTTGAATGAGGTTTGATGCGGTCGAGGTGACGAAAACTCCGGCCAAGCCGTTTCCACTGAAGGTGTTGCCCGACAGGTTGAGTCGCGAGGTGTTTGCTGCCCAGACCCCCTGGCCAACGTTGTCCGAGACCGTGGAATTGAGGAGGCTCAGCTCACCGGAGCCGCCCACGTCGATCCCGTCGCGCTCGCAGCCCGTGATCGAACAATCCGTGACCGTCGCCACGACGTTTTCCACGAGTACACCCGTGCCGCCACCTGTAGACACGACCTTCAGGCTGCCAATCTCGCTGGCATTGCCGAGCCTGACGGCCAAGTTGATCGCCCCCAAGCCCGGTGATGTGTACGCGCCGCTCCCCATGATGACCGTTCTGCTGCTGCCGGCGCCTCTCAGGATCGTTCCTGCGGGAACCGTGATCGGGAATACTTCGCCGGTATCCGCGCTATAAAGCCCCCCGGCAGCAAGGACCGTCTTCGTTGCAGAGGCGTTCTGGGCCGACATCGGAGCGGCCCCGACTGCGACCGCGCACCCCTTCGTCATCGTCCTGTAAGGATTGTCCGGCGTGCCGTTGCCGGAAGCATCACTTCCGCGGTTCGCATCCACGTAGATGATGTCACTCACAGCGCCGACGGTCACGACGGCCGATGCCGTCTTCGTTCCGCCTTCTCCCGTCACCATGATCGAGTACGTGGTCGTATGATCCGGGTTCACCGGCGTTGATCCGTTCGTCGTCACGGTCCCAATACCGTTGTCGATCTCGGCTGAGGTGGCCCCCGCGGATGTCCACGTCAGGAGTGACGAACCGCCCGATGCGATCCCGCCCGGCGTCGCCGTGAGGGTCACGCTCATGGCACAACCATCCAGGATCTCGCTGATCAGCGACTCGGCCAGCGTCCGCAGGTTCTGCTCGGCCGCATTGCTCAGCTTGGAGTCGCTCATCCGATCCAGGTAGCTGACGAAGCTCTCCATCCGATCCAGCGCCCTCCGCCCGTTGCCGCGGTCATACGCCTTCTCAGACTGATTGACGTACTTCTGAAGCCTGCGCTCGTTGTTGGCCTCCATGTGGGCGCTCCCAAGTGCGCTCTGCAGCGCGCTGTAGTCGGCGCACGTGCCTGTCGACACGGCATAGAGCTCGCGCGCGGCCAGATCCTGTGGCATCCGATACGTCGTGGACGGGCGGAATTTGCCGTCACCTGATCCCGATGCCACCGTCATTGTCTGGCTTCGGACGTTGGCCGTGGCAATGTCAGTTTCGCCATCGCCGTTGAAATCTCCGCTGATGATCTCGACTGGTCCACGCCCGACCGGAATCGTCGCGCCCTTCGAGAAATGCCCCTTGCCGTCGCCGAAGTAGGTTTCGACCTTGTTGCTGTGGTAGTCAGCGAAGGCGAAATCCTGATTGTGGTCGGAGTTGTAGTCGCCAACGGCGATGCCCGAGACCCCTCCCTTCACCGGGATCTCCATGAGCACTTCTTTTCCCTTCGGAAGGTCGTTCTCGTCGCCCTTCTCCAACCGGTTCTCGTAGACGATGAGCCGGTCCCAGGTGAACCCTGAGCTGATGATGACGGTTCCGGGTCGGTCCTTGGCGTGCTCCTTCACCGTCCCCTTGGGTTGTCGCTCCCAGCCCATGTCGGGTTGCATCGGCTCCTCCCACGCTGGAATGACGAGACGCAGGAGCTTGCTGTGAGCACCGTTCCATTTTCCGCTGAAATCAAGATTGTCCTTCCCGGCAGCGCCCAGTGGCTGCGAGGCAAGCAGCGTGACGGCTGCGAGCAGTGCGACTGCCCCACGTGCAGACCGCGTCTTCATGTGCATTGTTCCTCTCTGTGAAACGAGGGCGGGCCCGGGGCCCGCCTCTCCGCCTTTCCTACCGACCAGTTCCTTTTTCATATGCCGCCATCTCTCTCGCATCAGTAGCTCACCGTCCCGCCGGAGGTGTTCTGGATGTCGAAGCCCGGACAGGCGGCCGTCGACGTCGTGTACGTCGGGACCACGTTGTCCCACGTGTTCCCGAGGGCACTGACCGATCCGGCCTGGGCGTCATAGTAGTTGGCGCAGCCGGTCGCGAGGTTCTGGAAGGTGTTCCCACCGGGACTCGGAGCGGTGCCGAAATCCGGCGTCGAGGACGTCCCCGTCCCGATTCGTATTCCTCGATTCAGGCAGCCGGTCACGATGTTGCTGCGATATGTTCCGGCGGCGGCGCTCGCAATGCGGAATCCCGTTTCCTGCCCCGTCAGAGAGTTTCCTGAGACGCTGGGATTCGCCCCGGTGTCTGAGACCCTGATGCCTCTGAAGCCGAGCGACACGGAGTTACCAGAAATGGTGCCGTTGCTGCCAGCCGTAAATCGGATTCCGTATCCGTAGTTGTAGTGAGACATGTTGATTGAATTGCCCGAGATGGTCGTGGCGCTCACCCCCAACGCATAGATGCCGTTGTAGGCCGCGTAGTACCCCGTCGAAGTCAGAGAATTTCCGCTGATCGTTGTATTGCTCACATATGCGAGCGCGACTTGGCCATTCGTGAAGCCGGTGCCGCTCGCGCCGTTCCCGCTGAGCGTATTGCCCGTGACGCTGATCGGGCCCGGCGTATCGTAGGCGGCGATCCCGCGGTAGGTGTTGCCCTGAAGGGTTGTCGAGCTGACAGTCGCCTGTGCCGAATCCTGGAACCAGAGACCGTCATAAATGCTGTTGGTGACCGTGCTCCCGGTGATCGTCAGGTTGGCGCTGCCCACGACCTCGACACCGTCGATCCCCGCGCCATCGATCGTGCAGCTCGAGATCGAAGCTGTCTGGTCCATCCATACACCGAAGCCCGCGGTGTTCCTGATCTTGAAGCCGTTCAAGATCGTGTTGTTCCCGAGAATGACCGCTGCATGGCCCCCAGGGCTGTTTCCGCCGCCCATGATTATTGTGTTCGTCGCGCCAGCTCCCTGGAGAGTCACGCCATCCGGGACCGTCAGCGGCATCGTCTCGATACCCGTGTCGTAGACGCCGCTCGCTACATTCACGGTCTTGCCCGAAGTCGCTACGGACAATCCCTTCGTGATCGATCGGTACGGCTTCGCGGACGACCCATCGCCGGTGGTGTCGCTACCGGCCGCCATGTTCACGAAAATAGCATCGGCGCTGCCCACGTTCACGGTCGCCGAAGCAGTGCCGGTCTTTCCATCCGCCGCCGTGACGACGATTGTGTACGTCGTGGTCCCGGCAGGCGCGACAGAGGTCGATCCGCTGGTCGCCACGCTCCCGACGCCCTGATTGATCACGGCGGAGGCCGCGCCCGTCGAAGACCAGGTCAGCGTCGATGTTCCACCCTGGTTGATGGTCGAGGGGTTCGCCGTCATCGTCACCGAGACGCCTCCCGCACCAAGGATTTGCGCCATCAGGTCTTTGGTGAGTTGAATAAGACTCTTGCGATTAGTCTCACTGAGCTGCGAATCGCGGTTGTAATTGATCCACTTGATGAGCTTCTCGAGTCTGGAAACGGCTTTGCGTCGATTGCCCCCGTTGTAAGCATTCTCGGACTGTGTGGTGTACTTGTTGAGCTTGGCGCGAGTGCCGGTGCCCATGGCGTAGGAGCCGATCGCCGTCTTGAGAGCCGTGTAGTCCACCGCCGCCGAAGCCAGCGGCTGGAAGAGGCGACTCGAGGCGAGAGCCGGTGCCGCTGATGCAATGACGCCGCGTCGAAAGCGTCCATCACCGAGCCCGCCATAGGTGATGACGCGGCGCGTCTGGAAATCCGCGATGGCGATATCTGCGTTTCCATCGTTGTCATAGTCCCCCGCCGCCAGCGCGATCGGGCTGGAGGCGGATCGCAATGTGGTCACGTGGGTGATCGTCGTGTCGCGTTCAACGCGGTAGACGCTCACCGTTCCGGCCAGGAAATCGGCCACGGCCAGATCCGACTGTCCGTCACCGGTGAAATCGGCAACCGCAAGCCCCGATACCGCGCCGGTCACCGGGATCTCCAGGTCGGCTCTCTTGGCCTCTCCCCTCGACTCCCGGAGACCTTCCAACGTCCATTTGACGAGGATCTTGTCCATGTGGAAGTTTGCGCGAACTTCCAGCACCTGACCTCCAGACCCCGCCTTGTCCCGCAGCACCGGACTCGTCCCCTCGGTTCCGGCAATCGGAATGACGCAGCCGTGGCTGGCGGCCCACTGACTGCCGAGCTTCGGTTGCGTCCCCGCGGCCGACGCGATGATCGTCGGGCTTGCCGCGAGGAATACGATGGCGCTCGTCGTGGAGATGAATCGTTTCCACAGCCGTCCCACCTGGTTCCTCCCTGTTCTATGATTTCCAAGAATGTTCATGTGGATCTCCTCAGCCGTCCGTCGGTTACGGTGACGGTGTCTGATGGACGACCAGGTTGTTGGACTCATCGCCTTCATCCACATCATCACCGGAATCGAGGTCTCCGATGAGGAAGAGCGGATCGCGGGCGTCGGTCGCCTTGACCTTGATCGTCTTCGTCTGGCCGGCTGCCAGTGAGATGTTCGAGCTCTTCACAAGACGGTCCTTGTGTCCCAACATCGGATTCGCCGAAAAGTAGATATCGACCGTAAAGGTGCTCGTCGCGCTCGTGCCCGTGTTCGTCACCTGCAGCTTGCCACGGATTGAGCTCGATCCCTTGCGCCTTACCGATACCCACGTTCCGCTTAGATCGGACCCGCCAGTGCCCCCCGTCCCCGACACGGCAACACTCCCGCTGCCCGCGTTGGCCGGCACGTTGACAGTCGCCGATTTCGACCCCGTCGTCGCAGGGTTGAACACGACATCGAAGGTTCGGATGCCCGAAGCCGGAATCGATACGCCGGAGACTCCATCAGACTGGATGGCAAAGCTCGTCGAGTCGGCCCCCGAAATCCATACAGTCCCCATCATCAGATCGCTCGAACCGGTGTTCGTCACCGTGACCGTCTGCGCCGCCGATGTGCCACCCGTCGCCACGCTGCCGAAGTTCTTGCTTGTGGGTGAGACGGACATCGCCGCGGTCGAATTGGACACCGTCACCGTCGTCTGCGCGGTGGTCGTGCCGCCTGGACCGCTGGCGGTCAGCGTGTAGGTCGTCGTCGCGACGGGAGAGACGGTCGTGCTGCCCGAGGACGGGAGGCTGCCCGACACGCCGCTGATCGTCACCGATGCCGTGTCGCCGCAGGTCCAACTCAGCGTCGACGTCCCCGCCGCGCTCGCCAACACAATCGGTGCTGTCGAAATCGTCGAGGGCGAGGCCGTGAAGCTGTTCACAACTGGCGCCGCGCCGGAGAACTGGCAAGCCGCCTCGACGTTGACGCGCTTGTTCTGGTATGTCGGGTTCGGATTGTTGATCACCTCGTCACCGGTCGCCTGCATCAACGCCAGCAATCCGGCGAAGTCACCCTTGAACTGCGGCTTTGCCTGCAGGATCTGCGCCGCGCTCCCGGCGGCAGCCGGCGCGGCTGAGGAGGTTCCGCCGAGGGCGCGCATCGTGCTGTGGGCCACTCCGCTGAACGTGCTGTCGTAGCTCGGGCAGACCACGTCCTCGGACGGAGCGTAGAGATCGAGGGCCGGGCTCGCGTTCGAGTAGCAGATCCTCTCGTTCGCCTGCCGGTTGCTGTCGTAGCAGTACGCCGGCGAGAAGGGCGCGTATGCCGCGTTGTTGACATCGAAGACCGAGCCAACGCCGACGACATCCGGGTCGCAGCCCGGTGACCCCAACGCGTTGTTGTACCCGCTGTTTCCAGCCGAGACGAAGGGGATGATCCCTGCCGCCTTCGCGTTGTCGAACGCGGTCTGGACCGTGCCCGAAGGGCAGTCCGTGTAATATTTCCCCCCGCCGAAACTCATGCTGATGATCTCGATCGGCGAGCTGGGATCCATGTTCTTGTTTGCGACGGCCCAGTCGACACCCGCCGCAAGGTTGGATGACGCCGTGCTCGTCGAGCTGTTGGGCGCGACTTTGACGAGCATCAGTTTCGCCGCGGGGGCATAGGTTCGGACGATGCCGGAGGTCCCCGTTCCGTGGTAGAGAGTCGTCGTATCGGGGAAGTAGACATCGTTGTCCCCGTCCGCTACGTCGATCATGTACAGGACGACGGGGTTGGAGCAGCCGGCGCAGCTCCCGTTCTTCGGGATGGAGCCGCCGAGCGTCGTATGCCAGTAGTCGAAGCCTCCATCCGTCACCGCGACGGTGATGCCGGCGCCGGTATAGCCCAGCGAGTTGGCCGCCACGTCGGATCTTGCCAACGCCCGGCCCTCGGTCGTCTGCAGATACATCACATAGTCCGGGACGATCGAATCGACTTCGGGAAGATACTGCAGATGCCGCAATCCCGCTTCGGTGACCCATCCGGCAACCGCGTACTGAATATCCAAACGCAGGGTCTCCTCGAATTCGTCCCTGCGCATCTGCGACAGGACTCGATCCTGCACATCATCCACGGTCCTCCGCACGTCCGCGAGCCCAGCGAGCCCGCGCTCCGCGAAGGACATCCCCAGCGGGCGCCGGAGATTCACGACGACCTTGACTCGATCGCCCTTCTGCTCGATGTCCCCCCGATTGGTTTCTATGATCCGCTCTGCAGGCTGCAAATTCTGGAATAACTCAAAAAGCCCCGGATCGAGCTTCGCAGGAGCGAGCGACGAACTCCCGCTGCTGGCCCCCACCCCCTGCTGAAGCGCCCCCGGCGAGGGCGCCAGGAGAATCAGACAAAGGAAGAGCGTAACAAAGATGTACCGACGTATTTTCCCTACAGAGTCTCTGACCATGATACCTCCATCTCCCTATAACGCTCCTGGTGTGGTCTAGAATGAAAGAGAGTTAGTAATTATATGCATTAAACATTTATTTTTGGCCGCCGCGGGCGCCGGGATGCCTGCGACCCCTAACGCGGCGGAGCCGCAACCAAACAGGCGAGACCCAGGCACGCTGCAAGACCCTTCCGAGC
>JACPPM010000247.1 GCA_016191015.1 Acidobacteriota bacterium
GAACAGACCCCTTCCTGCCTTCCTAACTTCCTGCTTTCCTGAGAGGTGCTCGGAAGGGTCTTGCAGCGTGCCTGGGTCTTGCCTGTTTGGTTGCGGCTCCGCCGCGTTGGGGCAGGAGATCCTTCGTCGGCCGGCTTCGCCGGCCTCCTCAGGATGACGAGCGGATGGGTCCACACTCGACCCCTCCAGGTTGGCCGGAATTGCCACGGCCCTCCCGATCGAGGTTGCAGCCGGTCGCGGTGGGCCTTGAGTTCCTGCACAGCCTTGCCGTTGCGGAGCCCAGACCGCGCTTCCAGACTTCCCGACCTGGAGCAGCTCGATCAGCCGACTGCGGCTCGCCCGGCGCTCCACGTGGCCAGGTTGCCAAGCCCATCGTAGGCGGCGTACTTGTATGAGTCCGAGAGAGTCGGGTAGTTGTAGACGGCGCTGATGAACGAGTCGATCGACCCGTTGGCGGCCATCACATGGGCCCCGATGTGGATCAATTCCGAAGACATCTCACCCATCATGTGCACCCCCAGCAACCTCTTGTCGGATGGCCTGAAAATCAGCTTGAGCATTCCCTCGGTGTCGCCGATGATCTGCCCGCGCGGGCTCTTGTCATAGAAGGCGCGCCCCACAAGGTACTCGATGCCCTCGTCCTTGCAGTCTTTCTCAGTCAGTCCGACCATGGCGATTTCAGGAATCGCATAGATGGCCAGCGGAATGACCTTCGATACGTTTTCCTTGTAGTGGAGATCAAAGGCGTGCACCATGGCCACGCGAGCCTGTTCCATCGAGATCGAGGCCAGGGCGGGGAAGCCGAGGACATCACCGGCTGCGTAAATGTTGGGCACCGAAGTCTGGAATTGATCGTTCACCATGATGATGCCTCGCTGCAGTGTCTGGACTCCGACGGATTCAAGTCCAAGGTCGCGAACGTTGCTCTCCCGGCCGGCAGCGAAGAGGACGATGTCGGGGCCCAATATCGCACCGCTGGTCAGAGTTACACTGACCTGGTCGACCGACGTCTGCACACTGGCGACGGCCTCGCCGAAGTGGAAACGCACACCGATTCGATCCAGATGGCCTTGCAGACGACTCGATATCTCCGGATCGACGAAAGAGAGGAGCCCGTCCCTCTTCTCCACCAGAGTCACCTGCACACCGAGCGCCGCGAAGACGGACGCATACTCGACTCCGACGACCCCGCCGCCGCCGACCACCGCCATCGTCTTCGGAATCCGGCTCATGTGAAGGATCGAATCCGAGTCATAGATGAGACGGTGATCGAACCGGATATTCGGCGGATGGTAGGGCGAGGAGCCGGCGGCAATCAGGATGAAGTCAGTCTCGAGGTCGAGCGCCGCGCCCTTGGGAGTCGCGATGTGGACCGTGTGAGCGTCCTTCAGGGCGGCCGTACCGCGAATCAGTCGGATGTTGTGTCGATCAATGTTCTGTCGAACGATCTCCCATTCGTTCTCGATCACGACCTGCTTCCGATGCATGAAGTCCGCCACGGTCAGTCCCTCGCGCAGACAGTAATCGATGCCGTAAAGCCCGCGCTGCCGGAGCCCGGAGAAATAAAGCGCGGTTTCGCGGAGAGTCTTCGACGGGATTGTTCCCGTGTTGATCCCTGTCCCGCCCGGATTCTCCGATCGTTCGATCATGGCCACTTTCTTGCCGAAGTACGCCGCTTGCGCCGCACCCTTTTCCCCCGCCGGCCCCGATCCGATGACCACGAGATCGTATTTCTCGCTCATGTTCGATGATCCTCCGTGTGCGCCCGATTTCAAGCTGATCATAACGTATCAGCCGAGCTATGTTTGGGCGAGCGGGTCAGGCAACGACGGCAGGGACGGTCGAGCTAGCCGGAGCTGGGATCGACGATGCGCAAGGAGCCAAAGTGGCGGCGAAAAAAACCGCGATCGCGGGCAAGGAGAACCCCGCAGCGTACCTGGGCGTGCGCACCAATCAGGAAATCCGGGATCAGATGTGCTCGACTCCCACCACTTCTCCGGTACTCTCGCCACAGGGCGCCGGCCAGATCGGCGCATTTCTGATCGAACGGATCAAAGACCAGTCCAGCCTCGGAAAACGCCTCCCACAGCGCACCGGCATTCTCGAAATGCGCCCGCACTTCAGCCCAGACCACAGGGCAGGCAATGATCCTCCCCGTTTGGCGGGCCCCGCGCAGAGCGCTCAATGACCCGGCACAGTTCCGGGGATCGTTCGTGAGGACATCGAGGAGGATCGAGCTGTCAACGGCGGTGATCACTTGTGCCGCCCATCGACTTTCGGATCCCAACCCGGACCTCGCATTCGTGCGATGGCATCATCGACATCCACTCTCGCGATGAGCCCCACCAGCTTCTCCATCGGGTCTGTTCTCACGACGGGAGTCGCCACGAGCCTGCCATCCCGCTCTTCGAAGTCCAGCTCCGTCCCGGGTTCCAGACCCAGGCTCTCACGCAGAGCCTTCGGAATCGTGATCTGACCTTTCTCGCTGACAGTTGTCTTCATACAAGAAGAGTAGGAATTCTTACCGATGTTGTCAAGATGACGACCGCGTGGGTCGTGATCGGACGCCCCTCATCTGAGCGCACTCAGGTAGAGCCAGCGCGTACGCGGTTCGCTCTCACGCCGACGCAGGCGCCCACCTCTTTGCGCGCGCGACGAGCGCATCCACGAGCGTCGGCCAGTCGTGGAGCGTGGCTGGGTCAAAATCGGCGCCATTGGGCCAGACCAGTGTGCGAACCTCAGGATCAACACTCACTCTCTCAAAGAGCGCACGATCCATCAGTGGCGCATAGATCTCGCCGGCCAGCACCGGATAGAAGTCGATCGTCTGGACGGTGCCATCGTCGAAATACACACGAAGTGTATACGGACCCGCAATCTCGAATGAATCTACGCGATAGATGGGATGGGTCATACTCCCCCTCCTATTCAAGTGGCGCAATGGGTAACGCAGGCCGCCCATCCTGCAATCTCTCCCAATCCGATTGCAGCTCCGCCTGGTGCATCTCAGCCCATGCCTCGAGCAGGCGCTGTTGCCGGCGAGGAAGCGAGCCCGCGATCAGTTCAATCGGCTCGATGCCATAGATCGCCACGTTCTCCTGGTAGTAGGCGTGGAAGTGCGGGGTGTGATGGGGAGCGTCGATCTCCGCGAACATCCGGACGATGATTCCGAAGAAGCGGGTGATCTCTGGCATCGAATCCGACCCTCCGTGGATTCAAGGTCGGAACCAATTCTACCACGCAGCACGCCGCGCCGGCGTCCCAAGGGACTGAGTCCCCTCGAAAAACTGAGGGAGGGCTCTCTCCAGTGCTTCTCGACTATCGCAAGGGATCTCACCGTGCGCAAGCGGCTGACATACGTGATTCTGGCCGTGAGCGAAACGGGCATGGGATGGATGATGCGACAAAGTCTCGTATTTTCGACCCGTTCTGCACGACGAGGGGAGGCCGAGGCCCACGCGGTGATTCCCGAACGGCGACATCTGCCGACCCGGCTCTCGCCTGTCATTCCTCCGATAGACAGGATTGCACAAATTTGCAGTGTCATCTTATTGACAGTGAACCACGCAGGAGGTAGAATCGCTGCATTGGCCGCGAGTTGTCACGTGGCCATTCACGAGGACTGTCCTACCAAGGCCGGTTACTTGTCGGATTAAACGCGAGCGGAAAACGGAATCGGTAGCACTGGAGAAGACTCTCATGTTGAATGACCACTCTCCGGGGTCAGCCTGGAAGCGCACCGTGTAGCGCAAACAGCGAGGAACGGCTGCATGAGTAGGCCAGAGCGCGGGGAGGTTCTCCTCCTTGAGATCGGGGCGCAACGGTATGGCCTACCGACTTCGGACGTCCGCGAGGTGCTGCGGGCGGTGACGGTCGTGCCGCTTCCGAAGGCGCCGCCGATCGTGCTGGGTGTGATCAACGTGCGAGGCACTGTCGTACCGGTGCTGGATATCCGCACGAGGTTTCGCCTGCCGGCCCGGGAGATCCTGGAGAGCGATCACTTCGTCGTTGCCACCGCGGGTGAACGGCTTGTCGCGATTTGTGCCGACCGGGCTCTCGATCTGAAAGAGATTTCCGCGAACGAGGTCGAGGAGGCGACGCGGACGGTTCCGGGTGCTGAGTACGTGGCGGGAATCGCGAAGCTACCCGATGGCCTCGTGCTGATCCACGACCTCCGCAGCTTTCTCTCGCAGGCTGAGGGGGCGCAGCTTGCGGAAGCGATGTCGGAACCGGAGCAGGAGCAGCGATGACGTTCGCAACCTGGACGGATCCCTCATGTGCGGCTATCGCCCAGCTTCTGACCGAGCGAACGGGCATGGTGTTCACTCCGAACCGCATCGAGAGCCTCGAAGCCGCTGTGCGCCGGGCCGCGGAGCGATCCGGGGTCACGGAAGCGGCCGAGTACATGAAACTCCTGGAAACAGACAAGCTCCCGATCGACGACCTGGTGGCGGAGGTGACCGTCGGCGAGACCTACTTCTTCCGGGACCCGGCGCTTTTCGAGTACATCCGGCATCACCTTCTCCCCGAGATCACCGGCAGGATCGGGACCTCGCGGCCGATTCGTCTCTGGAGCGCCGGTTGCGCGTCGGGAGAGGAGGCCTATTCGCTGGCAATCCTCCTCGAAGAGGAACGCCTCTCAGACCGCGCCTCCCTCCTCGCTACGGACATATCAAGAACCGCACTCGCAAAGGCGCGCGCCGCGGCATACGGATCCTGGTCCCTCCGCGCGTCTGACGCCGCCTTCGTTGATCGTTATTTCAATCGCGTCCATGATCGACTCGTGCTCGATCCGAGGTTCCGGACGCGCGTGTCGTTCGAGTATCTGAACCTGGCGATCGACTCGTATCCGTCAATGACGACCGGCACGTGGGGGATGGATCTGATCCTCTGCCGGAACGTGATGATCTACCTCGACCGGGGGACGATCGAGCGAGTCGCGCGGCGACTGCTCGACTGCCTCGCCGATGGTGGCCTGATTGTGACCGGGCCGTCCGACCCATGGCTGGCTGAAATCGTGCCGTGCGAGACAGTGGCGACCCCCGCGGGGGTATTCTACAGACGTAGAAAAACAGCCGCGATCGTACGGTCTCAGTCGTGGTGGACAGCTCCCACAACCCCGCCGCTGCCACCGGTGCCTGCCTGTGCCGAGATCGCGGTCGAGTGGAGCGCTCCGCCACCCGAGCCTGCCTCGGTCCCGGGTGACGATCTTCTGGCGCGGAGCCGGGAGGCGTTTGGCAAGGGGCAGTACGAACACGTGCTGGAAATGACATGCGAACGGGAGTCCGACCCCGAGCTCTCGGCGCTCCGTCTGCGGTCGCTCGCCAACCTCGGTGGTCCGGCCGAGGCTGAACGCGAAGCCGAAGCTGCTTTGGCCCTGCACCCTCTCTCGGCCGAGCTTCATTTCTTGCGTGGAGTCCTCCTGATGAGCCTCGCGCGTGATCATGAAGCCGCGCGATCCGTGCGGACTGCCATCTACCTCGATCGTTCGCTGGCGGTTGCGCATTTCACGCTCGGCTCGATCCTCGGCCGCGGCGGCGACCTGGCCGGAGCTCGCCGGGCGTACCGCAATGCGCGCGTTCAATGCCTGTCGAGGCATCCGGGGGAGATCGTGCCTCTCTCCGATGGTGAAACCGCCGGACGGCTTGCCGAAGCGGCGCAGGTCCAGATCGGTCTGCTCGAGGCTGGGTCGTGATGCGAGGACACCGTGTGAGGCCCGAGGCGATCAACTGGGAAGACATTCGCGGGCGCCTGGGCCGCGCCGGCGCCGCGCTCGCGGGCGCGCTCGAACGAACGCCCGAAGAGCGGCGCAGAGTGATGGATGAGCGCGCGCGGGTTTTGGCTCGCGTACCAGCGATCTCGAGGCCGGATGAGGAAAAGGTCGAAATTGTCACGATGGTGCTCGGGGCAGAGCACTATGCCGTTGAGACGAAGCATGTCCGCGAGATCGCGCGGCTTGTGGATTTCACACCCGTTCCAGGGACGCCCGACTTCGTGCTCGGAATCGCGAACCTTCGGGGCGAGATCGTGGCCGTCATGGATCTGCGGAGGTTTTTCGGCGTTCCCGTCAAGGGCCTGACCGATCTGTCGCGCGTGGTGGTCCTCGGCACGACGCGATCGGAGCTCGGGGTGCTGGTCGATGAAGCGCAAGCCGTGATGTCTCTCCGCGCCGAGGAGGTGCTCGAGCCCCCCGGGTCAGTGGCCGGGATCGGCCGGGACTACCTTCGGGGTGTGACAGCAGACGCCCTTATCATTCTCGACGGCGCCGTGTTGCTCAAGGACTCGCGTGTTTTTGTGAATCAGGCCGAAGGAGGTGTGGAATGACGATCGGACGGAAGCTTGCAGCCGGCTTCGGTGCGGCATTGATCATGCTGGTCCTCATGGGCTGGATTGTGTATCGCAATACGACCGCTCAGCTCGAGACCGCGGAGTGGGTGACGCATTCGGTCCAGGTCCGCAGAGTACTTCGTGTCGCGTACATCAACTTGCTCAACGCGGAGACCGGCCAGCGAGGCTACCTCCTCACCGGTGAGGAACAGTACCTCGTACCATACGCCACGGCCATCCAGGAGATCGAAAAAAACGTCAACGACCTCGCGGCTCTGACGGCGGATGACCCCAAAGACCAGAACCGGATCCAGTCACTTCGGCCGCTCATGATCGCGATGCTTGATGGACTCAAACAACGCATCGCCCTGCGCAAGGAGAAGGGCATCGAGGCGGCCCTGGAGGCTGTCAAAGCCGGGGAGGGTAAGAGGCTCACGGATCAAATTCAGAGTCTCGTTGAGCAGATGATTGCTGAGCAAGAAACCGGATTGAAGGTGCGGGAGACGGAAGCCGGTGCAGCGGCGCGCGCCACCTTCAGCACGATCAGATACGGTACGCTCATCGCCCTGGTACTCGTGACGACGGTCGGAATCCTCATCTCGCGGAGCATCACTACGCCGGTTCGCGAGCTCACGGAAGGGGCGAAGCTGCTGGGCACCGGGAAGCTGGATCATCGGATCGAGATCCGGAGTCGAGACGAGCTCGGGGAGCTGGGGGCCGCGTTCAACCGCATGGCAGGCGACCTGCGGACTTCGCTGGCGACCGAGCGGGACGGGCGCGCGAAGCTGGAGAATCTGCTCGCGGCCATCGCCGAAGCAGCCAGCAGTGTGACCTCGTCCGCGGCCGAAATCCTCGCCGGCACCACGCAGCAGGCGTCGGGAGCGCAGGAGCAGGCATCGGCCGTCACGGAAACTGTGAGCACGGTGGATGAGGTCGTGCAGACATCTGAACAGGCCGCGCAGCGGGCGAAAGCCGTATCGGAGTCCGCCCAGCGCGCGGTCGAAATCGGACAGGCGGGCCGGAAAGCCGTCGAGAGCTCGGTCGCGGGCATGGGAACCGTGAAGGAGCAAACTGAGTCAATCGCCGAGACGATCCTGTCGCTGGCCGAGCAATCCCAGTCGATCGGCGAGATCATCGCCACGGTCAACGACATTGCCGAACAGGTGAACCTGTTGGCGCTGAACGCCGCGATCGAAGCCTCGCGTGCGGGGGAGCACGGCAAGGGGTTTGCGGTGGTTGCGGCCGAGGTGAAGGCGCTTGCCGACCAGTCCAAGAAAGCGACCGCGCAAATCCGCCAGATCCTCGGCGAGATTCAGAAGGGGACAAACAGCGCGGTCATGGTCACAGAGGAGGGAACTAAGAGCGTCAATGCTGCGATCAAGGTGGTGAATCAGGCAGGCGACACGATCCGCGCGCTCGCCGAGACGATGACCGAGGCGGCGCAGGCGGCGGCGCAAATCGCGGCCTCAGCCGGCCAGCAGGCCATCGGCATGGGCCAGATCCACCAGGCAATGAAGAACATCGATCAGGTCACGAATCAGAATCTGGCCTCGACGCGGCAGTCCGAGAGGGCTGCGCGGGATCTTAATGTGTTGGCAGGAAGGCTCAAGGAGCTGCTGGCGGGGTACGGAAAATGAAGGATCGGGGGGATGGGGTAGGAGTAGTGTCTACGAAGTTGAGTTTCGACGCGAAATGCCAAAAGTCTCGAGCGGGGGAGACCTTCCGTACTCCTCTCAGGAAAGCAGGAAGGGAGGAATGCAGGAACGGGGCGGCCGTCTCGGATGATCAGCACGACTCGGAAGAACGCTCTCACGCTCCACGCTCCACGCTCTCACGCGCGGCCGCAGACACAACCTTGTTGGTTGCGGCTCCGCCGCGTTAGGGGTTGAGGGGCTCTGATTTCGATGGACAGAGAGAAGCTGATCGAGAGGTTGATGGCGACCTACCTCGCGGAGGTGGAGGAGCATGTGCGGGCCCTCAACCGCGACTTGCTTGTTTTGGAAAAAGAGACGACGCCCGAGGTGCTCACCGGTCTTCTCGCCACCCTCTTCCGCACCGCTCACAGTCTGAAAGGGGCTTCGCACTCGGTGAGCGTGACTCTGATCGAGTCGGCATGCCATCGGCTGGAGGAGATCCTTGCGGGGCTTCGCGATCGCCAGCTCCCGATGACACCCGATCTCGTTCAGCTCCTGTTCGCCACAGCCGATGCGATCGAAGAGGCAGGGAACCGGCTGCGAAACAAGAAGGACTTGGCCGATGCACCCCTGGCCAGATTGCTCACGCGGCTCGACGCCGCGGCAGCGACTCAGGGCCCGGGGCAGTCCGAGCCGACCGAGGCGGTACAACCGGTGGTGGTCGCGCTGACGCCATCGGCAGGGAGCGACATCGTCCGAGTCCAGGCGGCGAAGCTGGACACGCTCATCGCGAGGAGCGGGGAGCTGCTCGTGGCGCGGCGGCGGACGGAGGCGTGGTCGGAAGACCTGCTGGCGCTTCGTGAATTCGTCGAAGGTTGGGAGCGCGAGTGGCGCCCGGCCGGTAGATTCATGAGACGCTCCGTGCTGCGAAAGGGGGACCGAATCGCTCCTCCCCCGGAGAGGCGAGGCAACGGTGGTTACGCTGAAGGTCTGCCGCGGCAGGCTCGCCAGGCACTCGGCCGTGCCGAGGCCAACCTCAAGCGGCTGCACAGGGAGCTTGACCGGTTGGCGACGGGCGCGGCGGCGGATCGCCACATGCTGGATCAGGCCGCGAGCCCGCTCGAAGAAGGCGTGCGGCGTCTTCGGATGCTGCCCTTTGGGGAGTCCTGTGAGAGCCTCCCCCGGACCGTTCGCGACCTCGCGAAAGCTGCGCGAAAAGAGGTCGATCTGGTAATCGAAGGGGGCGCAGTCGAGCTCGACCGGGCTATCCTCGAGCGACTGAAAGACCCGCTGCTCCATCTGGTGCGGAACTCGCTGGACCACGGAATCGAGCTGCCCGGCGACAGGCAGCGAGCAGGCAAGGCACCTCGCGGGAGGATCACGGTTTCGGCATCGGTCAAGGGCTCGCGCGTGGAGATAGCCGTGGAGGATGACGGCAAGGGGCTCGATCTCGCGGCCATCCGCGAACAGCAGCGGAGGAGGAAACTGCCCGAATCGACGAGCGACCAGGATGCCGCTCGCGCCGTGTTCCTGCCCGGGCTGTCCACAGCCAAGATCATCACTCAGGTCTCCGGACGCGGCATCGGCCTGGATGTCGTCAAGCACGGGGTGGAGTCGGTGCACGGGACTGTGGATCTGGAATTCGATGTGGGCCGTCGGACCCGTTTCGTCCTCAACGTCCCGTTGACCCTGTCGACTCTGCGGGGGCTCCTCGTCGCCACGGGTGGGCTGACCTTCGCGTTCAGCGACACGAACGTCAGGGCCCTGTTAAGGGTCCGGCCCGATGAGATCCGTTCGATCGAGGGCCGCGAAGTCGTGCTCATGGGCGGCGTCCCGATCCCGCTGGCCGCGCTGGGCGAGGTCCTGGGTCTCGCGGCGAGGGAGCCGACGCGTGTCGGAGGCAAGGTTCCCATCGTAGTTCTCGCATCTGGAAACAGCCAGGCAGCATTCGTTGTCGACGAACTGCTTTCAGAACAGGAAATCGTCGTCGTCGGTCTCGGCGCGCGCCTCATCCGCGTGCGGAATGTCTCTGGAGCGACGATCCTGCCGACCGGCCGGGTCGCGCTGATTCTCAACGCGGCGGATCTCGTACGCACTGCGCTCACGCATGTTCCGGCACGCGGCGTGGCCGAGCGGTTGGCCGAGCCGGTCGCGGCGACGCGGAAGCTGCTATTGGTCGTCGATGATTCCGTGACAACTCGAAGTTTGGAGAAGAGCATCCTGGAGGCGTCGGGCTACGACGTCCTCGCGGCGGCCGACGGAGCCGAGGCATGGGAGATCCTTCAGGAGAGGGGCGCGGACATGGTCGTCAGCGACATCGAGATGCCCCGGATGGATGGATTTGTCCTGACCGAAGCGATCAGGGGATCGAAGCGTTTCCGCGATCTCCCGGTCGTCCTCGTCACGGCGCTCGAGAGCGAGAAGGACAAGGCCCGCGGGATCGAGGTGGGGGCGGATGCGTATCTATTGAAGAGCGCATTCGACCAGCGCGATCTGCTCCAGACAATCGCGCAGCTTGTGTAGGAAGGGACAGGTGCGGTGGTGATGGGAATCCCTGTTGCAGAGGTGATGGTTCCGTGTGCGGGATGCGCAGTCCATCTCCAGACATCGGGTAATTTCTCATGATTCGCGTGCTGGTAGCGGAGGATTCGAGCACGACGCGCGAGCTGTTGGTCGCGCTTCTGCGAGCGGACCCCGATGTCCAGGTGGTTGGCGAAGCCAAGAACGGCGCGGAGGCGGTCGAGATGGCCAGGCGGCTCAAGCCGGATGTGATCACGATGGACATCCAGATGCCGGTGATGGACGGGTTCGAAGCGACCAGGAGAATCATGATCGAGGCACCGACGCCGATCGTGATCGTCTCGTCGAGCTTTCGAGCCCGTGACGTGGAGGTCTCGATGCACGCGCTGCGAGCGGGCGCGTTGAGCGTCCTCGCCAAGCCCGACGGGATCGGCTCACCCGAGTTCGAAGCTTCGGGCCGGCAGTTTCTCCAAAGCGTCAAGGCGATGTCCCAGGTGAAGGTGGTCCGACGGTGGGCAGACCGGATGAAAGGGGAGCTCCCATCCGCACCCCGACTAGCCGGAGGCCCCGCGCGAGGGCGCATCGTCGCCGTGGCCGCGTCCACCGGAGGTCCGGCCGCCTTGCATCAGATTCTCACAACTATGCCGGGCGACTTCTGTGCGCCGGTCCTGGTGGTCCAGCATATTTCCGCCGGCTTTGTCGACGGACTGGCCCGCTGGTTGAATGACGTCGCCCAGCTCAAGGTGAAGGTGGCGGAGAGTGGCGAGCCGCTCTCCCCATCCACCGTCTACCTCGCGCCGGACGACCGGCATCTCGGCGTATCATCCGGGGGGAGCATCCAACTCTCGAGTGCGCCCCCGATCGGTGGGTTCCGGCCATCCGGAACGTTTCTGTTCGAGTCGGTGGCGAGGGGTTATGGCGGCGCCGCGATCGGCCTCGTCCTGACCGGTATGGGTCAGGACGGTGTACAAGGGCTCCAGGCGATCCGTGACGTCGGAGGAACTGTCATCGCGCAGGATGAGAATAGCTCTGTAGTTTTTGGCATGCCAGGGGCGGCGATTGCCGCCGGCTGCGTCGATTGGATTCTTCCGCTCAGCGCCGTGGCGCTGCGGCTGGTCGAGGCAATTTGTCCGGAGGGGAAAGGAGATTCATATGACACGCGGACTCATCATTGAGGACAGCAGGACTCAAGCCGAACAGTTGCGAATGATCCTTGAATCGGAGGGCTTCGAGGTCGATGTCGCTTTCGACGGAGAGCAAGGGCTCACTCTCGCCGCCGGCTCAGCCTACGACATCATCATTTCAGACATCCTGATGCCGGGTATTTCCGGTTACGACTTCTGCTACAAGGTGAAGAATGATCCTCTAAAGAAGGACATTCCCGTCATCCTCCTGACAACGCTGAGCGATCCCATGGACATCATCCGGGGGCTCGAGTGCGGGGCCGACAATTTCATCACGAAACCCTACGAACCCGCCTCCCTCGTCGACCGGATCAGGAACATTCTCGAAAACAGGCGCATGCGCACCGACGGAAAGCTCAAAGTGGGCGTCGAGATCATGTTCATGGGGACGAGATTCATGATCACCTCGGACAAGCAGCAGATCCTGGATCTCCTGGTTTCCACCTTCGAAGACATTGTCAGAACCAACCGGCAGCTCCAGGCTCGAGAGGCTCAACTTGCCACGGCCAACGCCAAGATCGCCGAGTATGCGCAACGGATGGAGAACAAGGCGATCGAATCCGCCGAGATACACAGGACTCTCATGGAGAAGGCCAACGACGCCATCTGGATTGCCGACGACAGGGGGATCATCCTCGAAGTGAACCGCCAGATGGAGCTGATGCTCGGGCGTCCGGCTGCCGAAATCGAGGGGCACCGAATCTTCGAGTTCGTCGTCCCGTCGCATGTCGAGGTCGCAGCACAGCTCCTCGCGCGGATGCGCCTTGAAGGCGGGATGCGGAGCGATGCGCTGATCTTGAGTCGGGCGGATGGGAAGACCGTGCATGTGGACATCTCGATCTCGATCGTCGAGGTGGGGGGCCAGGCGCTCCGGTTTGCGATCTTCCGGGACATCACGCAGCAGAGAGAGTTGGAGGAGAAGTACCGGCAGGCGCAGAAGATGGAGGCGATCGGGCGCCTGGCCGGCGGCATCGCACACGACTTCAATAACCTCCTGACCGCCATCCTGGGGTACTCTCATGTGGTTGTCGATCAGCTCGGGGAGGGACACCCGCTGAGCGCGGATGTCGAGCAGATTCGGAAGGCGGGTGAGCGGGCGGCGGCGCTGACCCGACAGCTCCTTGTATTCAGCCGCAAACAGGTGCTGCTCCCGGCTGTCGTCGATCTGAATGCGGTCGTGACCGACGTCCACAAGATGCTCCGGCGGGTTATCGGCGAAGATATCGAGCTGCGACTGGTCCTTGAGGGCGGCCTCGGCCAGGTCATGATCGACCCGACTCAGGTCGAACAGGTGATCATGAATCTCTGCGTCAACGCGCGAGACGCGATGCCCGCCGGGGGCACACTCACGCTCGAAACCGGCAACGTCGATCTTGACAAGACCTATGCCGAGGCGCACGTCGGCGTTCAGCCGGGACCCTACGTGATGCTTGCCGTGAGTGACACGGGGATCGGCATGGACGCCGAAACGAAGTCCCACCTTTTCGAGCCTTTCTTCACGACCAAGCCGCGCGGAAAAGGAACCGGCCTCGGCCTCTCGACCGTCTACGGGATAGTAAGACAGAGCGGCGGACACTCATGGGTGTACTCGGAGCTGAGCAAAGGCACAACGTTCAAAATCTACCTCCCGAGAGTGGAGAAGTCGGGTGAGGCTCATCTCGTGGAGCAGCAGATGGCAGCGACAGATCACAGGGGCACTGAAACGATCCTGCTCGTGGAGGACGACGATACGATCCGGCACATGGTGAGCTCGATTCTCGCAAAGCACGGCTACACGGTGATCGAGGCGCCGACACCACATGCCGCGATCGCGGCGGCCGCTCAACACATCGACGGCATCGACCTGCTGGTCACCGACGTCGTACTTCCAGGGATGAGCGGACCCGAGCTCGTCGCGCGCATGGCGAAGGTCCACGCGGGCCTCAAGGTGCTCTACATGTCCGGCTACACCGACGACGCCGTGATGCAGCATGGGCTGCTCGAGGCCGGCACCGCGTTCCTCCAGAAACCCTTCACCCCCGAAGGCTTCCTGCGCAAGGTCAGAGCAGTCCTCAGCGAAAACCTTGTGTGAGCCCGGCTCGCGACATCACACGATCTGTGCCTTCAAGTCAGCGACCGAGGTCCTGGGTCGTTTGGATAGTTCTCTTCTCGCAATCACGAGAAGATTCTGGCACGAAAATCTGGATATAGTCTCTTGATTTTCATGATTGAATCACAGGAAGGATAGTGGCTATCCCGCCTCGGTGCGGGGCCTGCTCAGCGGGAGGGGTCCCCATCAGGGCTGCGGCAAAGTCGAGGCGCCGACTCGGGCGAGGCCGTTCCGTGCGAAACCGCAGATGCCGCAGATTTCCGCGCAGATTACGCAGATTCTTCCAGCATTCAACCGACGAGCAACTTGCTCCTCACTCTCGGGTCGGCGCGAAGCAATCGGCGACATCTCCGAGTCAATCTGTGAAATCTGCGGTTTCCGGGACTTTGCCGTCGCCTTGTGGACACCCCGCGGGGCGGTTTACTTCGAACGCTTTGAATGCGAGAATCGACGGGGGGAGTGGCACAGAATGAGTCAGGCAGCAGACCGTGAGCGCGCGGCTGAGATGGCGCGATGGTTGCTCAGCGAGGGCGCCGTGTTCTTGGACACCGAGACGACCGGCCTGGACTCCCGGGATCAGATCTGTGAGATCGCGCTCGTGGCGGCCGACGGCGTCGTCCTCGTCGACACGCTTGTGCGACCCTCGATTCGGATACCACCCTCGGCAACAGCCATCCACGGGATCAGCGATGCGGACGTCGCCGCCGC
Organism: Acidobacteriota bacterium; assembly: GCA_016191015.1. Classification (GTDB taxonomy): domain Bacteria; phylum Acidobacteriota; class CAIWXX01; order CAIWXX01; family CAIWXX01; genus JACPPM01. The sequence continues at coordinate 14,463 of JACPPM010000247.1, forward strand.
GCCCCGGTTCGAGGAGGTCTGGCCCGAGGTGCGTCGCAAGCTGGACGACCGCCACCTGATCATCTACAACGCAGAGTACGATACGCGGATGATGTTCCAGACGGCACGGCCCGCGAGCCGGGCGGAGTGGAGCCTGCCGGCGCGTTCCGTTGCGTGCGCCATGAAACTGTACGCTCAGTACCATGGTGCCTGGAACGGCGCGAGACGATCCTACGCCTGGCAGTCGCTGGGGAACGCGATCATCCAGTGTGCGATATCGCTCCCGGCCGAGATCCGGCTCCACCGTGCGCGGGCCGACGCCGAGACGACACGCCTGCTCCTGATGCATATGGCGGGCCAGCGGGTGTAGCGCCCAGCAGGCCTGCTCTTTAGTGTCTAGTGTCTAAGAAGTTGAGTGTCGACACGAAATGGCAAAACGTTCGAGTGGGTGAGATCCTCCGAACCCCTCTCAGGAAAGCAGGAAGGGAGGAATGCAGGAACGGAGCAGTCATCTCCGGAGCTCAGGGTGGCATCGAACAGACCCCTTCCTGCCTTCCTAAC
>JACPPM010000238.1 GCA_016191015.1 Acidobacteriota bacterium
GATTCGGAGTAGACGCACACGGGCATGAGCGCAACGTCATCCTGAGGAGCCGGGCGAAGCCCGGTGACGAAGGATCTCCTCCATGGGCTACGGGAGGAGATCCTTCGGCCCGGCCGCGCCGAGCCTCAGGTTGACATGCTGGCTCTACTGCGGCCAAGTGTACTCCGAATCTCAGTGGCCACTTGGTGGTACTGGGGAATCGGCAAATCGTCGTTCCCTCCGGAAACGAGATGAGGCGTCGATCGGGGATCGTTGCTCCTCACCACGGAGAGCACGGAGATCCACGGAGCGGATTCTTGTAATATCCCCACAGACTCGTCCGTGACGGGCGCATGGAATCGTCCCTTTGTGACCCTTGGCGCGCATCCCCCAACGCGACGGAGACGCAACCTTTTTGGTTGCGGCTCCGATGCGTTCGGGAGTTATCTCCGTGTTTCTCCGTGCCCTCTGTGCCTCCGTGGTTGCACGGCTTCACCCACCAATCACGCCGACGCGTCCAACCTGCAATGGAGCCGCGACCTGCTAATGCGGGTCGCCGCGCTGAGGTCCGCTTCCGGCGATGCGTCGGAGGGCTTTGGGCGGCATGTGCCAGACCAAAGTCCCTCGCGACGGGCCGAGCCGCTCGGTCTGAATGAACGAAACGCCGCCTTTCTTGAATTCGACCCCGAAGCTGCTGGAGCCTCCCAGAAGGTAGGAGACAAGCTCAGAGCAGTTGGGCTGGTGGCCCACGAGCATCACGCTCTCAACCTCCTCCATCTTCGCAAGCCGACCACAGACGTCATCCGGCTGGTATCCGGGAGACAGCTCGCCGAGCAGTTCGGTCCGGCGGCTGACGGATCGGGAGATGATCTCCGCCGTTTGCCGCGCGCGGACAAGGGGGCTTGAGAGGATGCGGTCGGGACACACATCGAGAATCGCCAGGGCGGCCGCTACCTCCTCGATCCTTGCGATCCCTTCGGGAGTGAGCTGCCTCTGCGAATCGCCTCCGGGCGAGGAATCCTCCGCGATTCCGTGTCTCATGATGAAGATGTCCAACTATTTCTCCCGGCCGGCGTCCGCAGTGCCCTTCTCGATCTCCAATTCTACACCAGCGGGCGTGCAGAGCGCCGTGGTCGAAGTGGAGTAAGGGCAAAGTCGGGCCCAGATTCGGGCGATTCTGTGCCGCGAGAGAGCGCAGATTGCGCGGATTTGCGCACAGATTGCACAGAATCGTCCAACCTCTACCCGGTGTGGAACCTCATCCTCACTCCCCTGTCGACGCAATGCTTTTCCAACATCTGTGAGTGGATCTGCGTTGTGAGCGGGCATCGGGGCGATCCAAACCACCAGGACACCGAGAAGGGGAAGAAGGCCCAGGGTGATTTCCTGATGTCTTGGCGTCCTGGTGGTCGGGCGGATTCGGTCCGTCCGGGCGCCACTCCTGGTTATCGTCAAGCTGCAATCATCAGAGTCCCATTTCCTCCAGGATTCCCTCTTCTTCGTGCTGTGGTGCATCGGCGGAATGTTCGGCTGGGGGGCTGGATGTGGACGGTTCGCCGGCCCCCTTGCGGCCGAGCATCAGCATGCGTTGCATGATGACGTCGGTTGCGTAGGCCTTCGCGCCGCTCTTGTCTGTGTAGCTGCGAGTCGAGAGGCGGCCCTCGACAAAGACGTGTTTGCCCTTGGTAAGGTAGGCACAGACGGTTTCAGCCAGGGGCCCGAAAGCCACCACCCGGTGCCATTCGGTTTTCGTCTCGACGCCGCCGGTCTGGTTTTTCCATCTCTGGTTGGTGGCCAGGCTGAACTTGGCGAACGGCCGCCCGTTGGGCATTGATCGTCGTTCGGGCTCGCCACCGAGTCGCCCGATCAGCATCACGACATTGAGGCTGCTCATTGCTTGCTTCTCCCTTCCCTGCGAACGATGAGATACGTTAGTGTTATGCGCCACAGGCCTTCCGTGCGGCCGCATCGTTGGCGGGCGCACGGAGGGCGTTGGCGATTTCCATGGATGCGTTTGGATTGTCACGCAGAAACCGTCGCGTTTGCTCACGACCGTTTCCAAGCCGCGTCCCGTTCCAGGAGAACCAGAAGCCGCTTTTCTCGATGACGCCGGCCTCGACGCCCCGATCGAGGAGATCCGTTTCGATCGAAAAGCCCTCGCCGTAGAGCAGATCCACTTCGGCATCGCGAAAAGGCGGCGCCATCTTGTTCTTCACGATTTTGACCCGTGTGCGGCATCCGACGGCCGCGTCGCCATCTTTTATCGTCTGTCCGCGTTTCACCTCGATCCGGAGCGACGCATAGAACTTCAGGGCGCGGCCGCCGGTCGTGGTCTCCGGATTACCGAACATGACTCCGATTTTCTCGCGCAACTGGTTGATGAAGAGCAGGCATGTGTTGCTCCGGGAGACACCCGCGGTGAGCTTTCTCATGGCCTGGCTCATCAACCGTGCCTGGAGGCCCATCTGCGCGTCCCCCATCTCCCCCTCGATCTCCGCCCGGGGAGTCAGGGCAGCGACGGAATCGATCACGCAGAGATCGATACCCTGACTGCGTACGAGGATATCAACGATCTCGAGAGCCTGTTCACCCGAGTCCGGCTGCGAAACGTAGAGGTTCTGGCAATCGACACCCAGGGCCTTCGCATAGTCGGGGGACAACGCATGCTCGGCGTCGATGAACGCGCAGACCCCTTTTTCCTGCTGGGCGCGCGCGATGACCTGCAGAGCGAAGGTCGTCTTCCCAGATGACTCCTGCCCGAACACTTCCACGATGCGCCCTCGCGGGATCCCCCCGCAGCCGATTGCCTGATCGATCGAGAACACTCCGGTTGAAATGACATCGATGGCGTCGGCCGTGGAGTCCTGGCCGAGGCGCATGATCGACCCCTTGCCGAACTGCTTTTCGATCTGTGCGAGCGCCGCTTCGAAGGATTTTGCCCGCACCTCCAATTCCTTCACTGACATCATGGTCTTTCATCCCCCTTCTTCGTAGAAATCCGGGTGGGTGTGCCGCGGGATTCCTCGGCCCTCCGCGCATCGCGAAGGGCCTCGGAATCGGCCTGAGCATCCCTGGGTCCGCCCGCCGGAGCCGCTACTTGGTCTGAGGCGCCGAGGCTCCTACTGTGACTTGGCCCTTGATTTCCGCAAAGATCTTCTCCCCGACACCGCTGACCTTCATCAGGTCCTCCGGGGCTTTGAACTGTCCGTTCTTGGTTCTGAACTCCACGATCCGCTGTGCGATCTTGTCGCCGATGCGGGGCAGGCGCGCAAGCTCAGAAGCGGGCGCGGTATTCAGGTTGATTTTCGGTGTGTCGGGCTTCGAGGCTGTGTCCGCAGTGATGTGTGGGGCCCAGATGGTGAGTGCGATCGCGAGAGCGATGACGAGGCCGAGCCTCCTGACGGTTCTTGATGCCATTTGTTCCTCCTTCTGTTATTCAGGTGAATGTAGGGTTCGTGTTCTCCGAATCCGTGAGCCGCCTACTGTCTGCCGCATCACCTCCTTCCGTCTTTGAACGGAGGCAACGGGCGTGCCAGGTGCGGACGGCAGCGCAGCGGCTTCGTTTTCAGTAGATTGGAGGCCTTGAGCATCCTCGCCCTGTGACAACAACTGTTGACAGTGTGGACCGACGGAGTGCGGAAAAGGCTGATTTCAAAGGGTGGACCGTGCTGTCAACAACCGTTGACGGTGTGAACGCGAGTTGACTTTGAGGCCAAGCAAACGTATGTTTCTCGTGAAAATCGTCATGCGATGTCTGCTTGTCGTGGTTCTCCTCATTGCGGGCCCGCTCCGAGGTGCGGCCGCGACTCTGGTGCCACCCGTCCTGGTCCTGGTTCCGGAGAATCGCACGGGAAGGCTCGAACATGACTGGATCGGCATCAGCGTTTCCCGATACCTCTCCAACAAGCTGCTCCCGATGCTCGACGTCGCATCGATTACTCCGGATCGGCGGATGGCGGGATTCGAGACCATGGCAATCCCGGCCAACCGGGCGGTGACCAGAGCGACGATGTTGAAGGTGGCCGCGGAGCTGAAAGCATCGTTCGTGCTCTTCGGATCGTACGAGACGAGAGCGGACGGGGATCTGCAGGTGACGGTCACGCCGCTGGACGCGGTTCACATGACGATCGGCAAGGCGATCTCGGTGAAGGGAAAGCCGGAGGAATTGATTTCGATCGAGAACACGATCGGTTATGGGCTGGTGAGGGAATACTTCGCAGATCCGGATCGGCTGCGCTCACAGATTCTCGGCCGCGATGCCGGTGTGCCTGTTGCGGCATACGAGGCGTTGGCTCGGAGCTTCGGGATCACGGACCAGGAGAAGCGGCTCTATTGGCTTCGCAAGGCGGTCGCGGCGCGCGCAGGATATGGCGAGGCGGTTTTGGAGCAGGCGCAAATCCTCTACACGCGTGGCGATTATGGTGCGGTGATCAAGCTGCTGAACAGCGCGACGGCGGAGTATGCCGACAGGTTCAGTTTTCTACGGGGCATGGCCTGTTTTTCGAGCCGCGACTTCGCGCAAGCATCGGAGCTATTCTCGACGTTGGCGAACAAACCCTCGTTCAGCGAGGCGGCTCTCAACAACCTTGCGGCCGCGCGATCCGAACAGGGGGATCAGGAGCAGGCGGCGTTTCATCTCAAGAGCGCGCTGCCGCAGGCCGTCTCCGCGGCCTCGCTGTATTTCAATCTCGGCGTTGTCAGCCAGAGAGCGGGCCTCACGGAAGCCGCCATTGCAGCGTTCAAGGAGTCGGCCAGGCGTGATCCTGACGACTGGCAGGCACAGACTCTGCTGGCTCGTCTCCTCGAACAGAACGGGCAGCGCGAAGAGTCGCTTGCCGTCGTGGCGATCGCCGCGAAGCGGATGCCACACCATCCATCGGATCCGGAGACGCTCCTGCGCCCGCGGCTGCGGCCGCTTCCCGAAGGCGGCGAATCAGCGCCCCGCGAGGTACCGCCGGCGGCGGCGCGAGCTGAGGTGATCGGCTTCCACCTCGAGCGAGGGGGGATTCTCTGCGAAAAGCAGATGTGGGCCGAGGCCGTTGGCGAGCTCCGAAAAGTGCTCTATCTCGATCCCTACGACGGAAACGCGCGGTACCTGCTCGCGCGCGCCTACCTCGGCACCGGCGACCTCGAGCACGCGCTCATCGAGGCGAGGATGTCGCTCTGGAGCCAGGAGAGCGCAGCGGCTCACATGCTGCTCGCCCATATCCTCAATCAAATGGGGCGCAACGACGAGGCGCGAGGTGAGGCGATGCGGGTGCTGCAGATCGAGCCGGAGAATGCAGAAGCGCGGGCTTTTGCGGGGGTATAGGTGTGAGAGAGGGGTTCAAAGTTCAAAGTTCAAAGTTCAAAGCGCCGCAGAACGGATCGCGACGTGCGCGATGGCTCGGGTTCTTCCTGGCGTGTGGCTTGGCGCTCTGCGATCCAGGTCGGGCAGCGGCCGACATTCTCGTCGTCGATATGGCTGAGATCGTCCATCCGGTGACGGCCCGGTTTCTGACGAACGCGATCGAGACGGCCGAGCGCGAGAAGGCCGCGCTCCTCATCGTGCGCCTCAACACACCCGGCGGGCTGATGGACTCGATGCGAGAGATCATCATGCGGATGCTGGACGCGCGTGTACCGATTGCGATCTATGTGAGCCCCAGCGGTGCGAGGGCGGCGTCGGCGGGATTCCTGATTACGATCTCGGCGGATATCGCGGCGATGGCACCGGGAACGAATATGGGGGCTGCGCATCCGGTCAGCGGGATGGGCGAGAAGATCGATGAGGTGATGTCGAAGAAGATCGAGAACGACACGGTAGCCTGGATCAAGTCGATTGCCGAGAAGCGTGGGCGCAACGCCGATCTGGCGGACAAGGCGGTACGCGAAAGCAAGTCGTACACCGAGCGGGAGTCGCTTGAAGGGAAACTGATCGAGTACGTTTGCAAGGACACCGACGATCTCATCGCTCAGCTCGACGGCAAGACCGTCAAGCGATTCGGAGGGCAGGAGATGACCCTCCATCTGAGGGGACAGGCACAGCAGCGGATCGAGATGTCGCAGAAGGAGAAGATCCTGAGCTTTCTGGCGCATCCTGAGGTGGCGTACCTATTGTTCATGGCGGCGCTGCTCGGTCTCTATTTCGAGTTCGCGACGCCAGGCGCGATCTTCCCCGGCGTGGCCGGTGGCATCTGCCTGATCCTCGCTCTGTTTGCCTTCGACGTCCTTCCGATCAACTCGGCTGGGCTTCTGCTCATTCTTGTGGCCTTCGCTCTGTTCATCGCGGAGGTCAAGGTGCAGAGCTTCGGTGTCCTTGGCGTCGGCGGGATCATCGCACTGGTGATTGGATCGTTGATGCTGTTCGACGCACCTGATTCATCGCTCCGTGTCCCGCCTCCCACCGTCCTGGGCGTCTCCCTGGCGGTGGCACTCATTGTGATCTTCCTCCTGCGCCTGGCGGTAAAAGCGATGGGCAGCAAGACCGTGACCGGAGAGAAGGGACTCGTCGGAGAAATCGGCACCGTGTTCCAGGATCTTCACCGTGATGGGCAGGACCCAGAGGGCAAGGTCCAGGTCCACGGCGAATTCTGGAACGCGGTCTCAGTCGAAGGCGACCTGCCGCGCAACGAGCGAGTGGAGGTCGTCGAGGTGACGGGCCTCCGGCTCATGGTCAAGAAAAAAACGACTTAGTCGAAAAGGAGGAGTGCTATGTCCCCAGTTGGTATTATCGTCGTGGTCGTCGTTCTTTACCTTCTCAGCTCTATCAAGATACTACCGGAGTACGAGCGCGGCGTCATTTTCCGCCTCGGGCGACTGCACAAGGTCGACAAGGGCCCCGGCCTCGTGTTCGTGTTCGCGCCTATCGACAGGATCGTGCGGGTGAGCCTGCGAACGATCGTTCTGGATGTCCCGCCGCAGGACATCATCACGCGGGACAACGTATCGGTGAAGGTCAATGCAGTGGTCTACTTCCGCGTCATGTCCCCACGAAAGGCCATCGTGGAGGTCGAGAACTATCTCTACGCCACCTCGCAACTCGCCCAGACGACTCTCCGCAGCGTTCTTGGCCAGGCCGAGATGGACGAGCTTCTCGCGGAGCGCGATAAACTCAACGCGACCCTGCAGTCCATTCTCGACAAGCACACCGATCCCTGGGGAATCAAGGTATCGGCGGTCGAAGTAAAACACGTCGACCTGCCAACGGAAATGCAGCGGGCGATGGCGAAGCAGGCTGAGGCCGAGCGCGAGAGGCGGGCGAAGATTATCCACGCCGAGGGCGAGTTCAACGCGTCTCAGAAACTGGCGGATGCTGCCGAGATCATTTCGAAGAACTCCGTCACGCTCCAGCTCCGCTACATGCAGACCCTGACCGAGATCGCGACCGAGAAGAACTCGACAATCATCTTCCCACTCCCGATTGATATGATCTCGCAGTATCTCAAGAGGTAGGGGCTAGGCCGCTTAGCGGCCCATTCTTACCAAACATGTTGTCAGGTCAAACGAGGCCGAAAGCCGGGAAACCACAGATCTCGCAGATTTCACAGATTCAACCACGGAGTATTGACGGCTGCGAGATCGTCGCCCGGGGGAATTTGCGTAATCGGTGCAATCTGCGGTTTCCCTTCCGGTCTTCGGGCTGCCGCAACGCAGCCTCTCGTCGCAGGCGCTGTCCTGCGACGAGCATAGTGTCTAGGAAGTTGAGTGTTGACGCAAAATGGCAAGAAACTTGAGGCGGCTAAATCTTCCGAGCTCCTCTCAGGAAAGCAGGAGGGGAGGAATGCAGGAACGGAGCGGTCCTCTCGGCCGATCGGGGTGGCTCGGAAGAACGCTCTCACTCTCCACTCTTCACGCTCTCACGCGCGGCGGAGACGCAACCGATGCAGGTTGCGGCTCCGCCGCCTTAGGGTCGAACGGACCGGGATGAGGTGGTGGAGTCAGGACTCAGATGTATGTACTACAGTGCCCGAAAGCTCCACGCTCTCCGCGCCCCGGGAGGCTGGAGGGGCACTACCCGTGTCGTAAAACTTCTGGCGCCGGATGTATGAATTATGGTATTCATATTAGCGATTTGATAGGGTGCTCAGGGGAGTGGGTGAGAGTATGACCGACTGGAGCGACACCGGGTATCACGAGATCCGGCTGGAGCACAAACAGCTGGCAATTGTGTTTTTCGTAGCCGTCTCGTTCGGCGTCGTTCTGTTCCTTCTCGGAGTCTGGGTGGGCCGCAAGAACCCGCCGGTGTTGGAGAGTGGGACGGAGGCGATTGAGCAGGTCGAATCGACTTCGCCCAAGCCCGCCGAGGAGAAGACGTCTCCCCCGACTTTCTTCGAGAAGAGGCCGGCGGGGGAACGGCCCACGGATGGATCGAGCGAGAGCGCGCCAACGCCGCCACCCGCAGCCTCGGCTTCGGCGCAATCCCCGGCCAAGCCGAAGGGGCACGTATACACGCTCCAGGCCGGCGCATTCAGCACCGAGGAGAACGCGAAGAAAGCGGCGATGGATTTGGAGAAAGCCGGGTATACGATCACCGTCGCCGCTCCGGATCCGAAGGACAAGAAGAAGCTCTACCGTGTGCTCGTCGGCGAGTTCGCGTCCAGGGAGGAAGCGCTCGCAGCCAAGAAGCGGCTCGAAGGCATGGGCTTCAAGAACCTCGTACCGAAGTGATGCCAGGAAAACCGTCCGTGCCGACCATTCGCACTCTGCTCGATTTTATGGTCGAGCAGGGGTTGATCGGGCGTGGTGATGCCGAGCGGGTGCAGCGCGAGGATCGCGAGCATGGCGGAGGAGCCATCTTCAACCTGCTCAAGCTGAAGCTCGCCACCGCTCCCAAGCTCTTTGCGTTCGTCGAAGAGAACATGGGCCTCCTCTACTCCCTCCCCGAGGATTCGCCACCCGATCCGACGCTCCTCGATCTCATTCCTCCGAACATAGCGCACTTTTACAAGATCGTACCGCTGAGCCTCGAGGGCAATACCCTCACCCTCGCTGCCTCCGCCGTGAGCTCCTCCCAACTCCTCCCTGCCATCGAGGAGATTACGGGGTACAAGGTGAAGGTGATGATCACGCACCCGGCAGCGCTGAACCGTGCGCTCGACAGCTACTACGGCGCCCGCCTGGAGGCTGGTGTGGTCGACGCCACTTCGGGAGAGCGCATTTTCGTCCTGAAGGACGAGGACAAGCAGGTCCGTCCCGTCACGCTCCACATGCTCAACGAGAGCTCGGCGCCCGCCGACTGGCTGCGGACGATTCTGGCGGAAGCCGTGATGAAGCGGAGCCGTCACATCCATTTCAGGCAACACGGCGACGATGTCCATGTCTCCTTCGTGAAGGAGGGCGAGGCGTACGTCGAGTTCAAGCTCGTGCCTGCGCTGTTTCAGTCCATCGCTACCTTCATCGACTACCTCACGGGCCTGGGGGGCGCCGAGTTGCAGTCGCCGCAGGAGAAGCGGGTCAAGATCAAGATCAACGAGCGGATGATCAACCTTCAGATCAGCTCAGTGCCCCTCGAGTCCGGCCGGAGTCTCACGTTCGAGCTCTATGACGACAAGAGCTTCGAGGGGTTCTTTCAGAATCTTTTCGATGCGCGCCACGGGGAAGAGGAGTTCGTCCGGAATCTGATGCGCGAACGCAAGGGGATGGTCCTGATCTCCGCCTCGCCCACCGCCCAGAAGAAGCTTGTCCTCTACTCGCTGCTGCGCGAAACGCTCCGCACGACACAATCGGTCTTCACGTTGGAGGAATCGGTATTTTACACGATGCCCGGGGTTCAGCAGGTCTCCACAGGTATCGCCGGCACCAAGGCCTTTTCGCGGATGCTGGAAGCCGCTCTGCGCCAGCGGCCCGAGGTCCTTGCGATCGAGACGGTGCGAGAGGCGGCGGCGATGGAGATGGTGCTGCTGAGCTGCAGCCGGTGCCTGGTCGTCTCTGTCTACACATCTCCCGATCTGTTCGCGACACTGCGCTGGCTCGCGGATAACGGCTTCAGGTCGGCGCTACGGGCGCGGATCATCCCGGCGATCATTCAAGCGACGACTGTCGACCGCCTGTGCAAATACTGCCGGAAGGAGTGCAGGCTGGACGAGAACGAGTTGTCCAGATACGGGATGGAGGAGCACCGCGAGACCATTTTCTATTCGAACAGTGGATGCCCGTTTTGCAAGGGTGCCGGGATCCTTCACGAAGAGCCTCTCTGTGCAGTGACGCCGATCGACGATGAGCTTGTGGCACTGCTTGACCAACCGGCTCCCCGCCAAGCCATCTTGACCCGCCGGCGATTGAGCGCGCGTGCCGGAGCGCAGAGCGCGCAGAGCGCGCCGAGCTTCCCGACTCTCCTCCAAAAGGGACTGGCGCTGGCGGCGGCAGGCAAAGCAGATGTGCTGGACGTGCTCAGGAAGTGTGCGTTCCTCGCCTAAGTCAGAGTTCAAAGCTTAAAGTTCAAAGTTCAAAGTTGGACGGGCTTGGGGGAGGCGTAGGCACGCGATCACGCACGAGAGCTCGAAATCCCGTGGATCGAGACCGAGAGCTGTTTCCGAGGCGGGGCGGCCGCTCTTGAGGTCGCAGACTGCACCCACTCCCGTTCCTACGAGGCACCAAGCGCTCACTAGTTTTCACAAGGCATGATGAAGAAGGACGAACAGGGTCTTGAGACATGTGGCCTGGGTCCCCTCCCCCGTTGCGGGTGGCGGCGACGACCGCTTCGGTTGCGGCTGGTCCGCATCGGGAACTTTGAACCTTGAGCTCGATGCGCTCCTCTCCCCTGCTCCGCTCCCTTGCCATGGGCGCCGCATCGGGGTTGCTGATGCTGCTCTCGATGCCACCGTTTCGGACCGGCTTGGTTGCGTGGGTCTGCCTTGTCCCGCTCCTGTTCGCGGTCCAGATCTCGCGCTCCGGATGGCAGGCGTTTCTCGGCGGCTGGACGTGCGGTCTGGTTTTTTTCGGCGGCTGCGTTTACTGGACGTCGCTGGTCATGACCATGTACGGCGGCTTGTCGCGGCCGGTCGCGTGGGCGGTCACGGGGCTGTTCGTTGCCTATCTCTCGTTGTTCCCTGCCGTCTTCGCGTGGGCGGGCTCCAGAGTGAGGGTTGGATTCCAGGCGGCGTGGCTGCCTCTGAGTCCGCTCATCTGGGTGGCCTGTGAGTACTTGAGGACGACACTTTTCACGGGCTTCCCCTGGTGCCTTCTCGGCTACAGCCAGCACGATCTTCTTGCGGCGGCGCAGGTTGCGAGTATCGGCGGGATCTACGCGGTCTCGGCGGTCGTGGCGTTAGGCTCGGTCGTCGTAGTCACGGCGATGACTCGCCGTCAGACCTTGACGCTCGCGCTTGCCGGAATCGTGGTGGGGACAATTGCATGGGGCCGGTACGAGATGTCGCGGTATCCTGAACCGGGCCGTACTCTTCGTGTGGGGCTGGTCCAGCCTTGTACACCACCGATCATCAGCCGGTCCGACGAAAGCGAGGCGGCGATGCGGCAGCATCTCGCTCTGACGGCTCGCCTCCACGACGTTGATCTCGTTGTCTGGCCCGAGAACTCACTGCTCCGCAACGTGTCCGAATTCGACTATTTCCGTGAGCGGCTGGTAAGGGCGTCGGCGCGGGCAGGAGCGCCAATATTGGTGAATTCGATCGAAGACACCGGCTGGGAGGTTTTCAACAGCACCGTGCTCGTCACTCCTGCGCAGCCGAAGTTCCCCCGGTACGACAAGATACATCTCGTCCCTTTCGGCGAGTACGTCCCACTGCGAAAAGCGCTCTTCTTTGCGGGGAAGATCTTGAACGAAGTCTCGGATTTTTCGCCGGGCAGGAAGCGGGTCATCTTCGACGCAGCCGGAGTGCGGGTGGCATCGGCCATCTGCTACGAGATTATCTATCCTGGCGAGGTGGTGGCGTTCGTCCGAGGCGGCGCTGAGCTCCTCGTGACACAGTCCAACGATTCTTGGTACGGCAACACGGGGATGCCGCACCAGCACCAGGCGATGGCCGCATTCCGATCCATCGAGAATCGCCGGTACCTCGTGCGGGCCACCAACTCCGGGATCTCGAGCGTGGTCGATGCGGCGGGCCGCACCATAGTCGCCACCGCCCTCGGCGACGTGACGGCGGTGGCAGCCGAGGTGCGTCCATCTTCCCGATTGACACTCTACGCGCGGTCGCACGATCTTCTCGCACGCGCATGTGTGCTTCTCTCGGGGCTCCTCCTCGGGGCGACGGTGGCCCGTCGAGCCGGTCGGGAGATCGAGCCCAGTCACATCATCTCGGGTGGGTCCGGATGAGGTACGGCATCAGCCGCGGACGGAGAGCGCCGACTCCCATTCCTCAGCTCTCGCCCCCCGACGCGGCGCAGCCGCGCGTGAGAGCGATCTTCCGAGCCACTCTGATCCGTCCGAGGCGACTGCGCCGATCCTGCACTCCTCTCCTCCTGCTTTCCTTAGAGGGATCGGGAGGATTCAGCATTCTCAAGTATCTTGCCATTCCGTGTCAGCACTCCACTTCTTAGACACCAGAGACTACTTCTCGTCCGTGTTGCTGCTGTACTCCGGATAGTGTTTCTCGAAACACTCCGGGCAGATACTGTGGCTGAACTCAGCTTCCGACCGATCCCGGATGTAGGTCTCGATCTGCTTCCAGTACCCGGCGTCATCGCGGACCTTCTTGCAGTGAGCGCAGATCGGGAGCAGGCCCCGCAGGATCTTCATATTCGCGACGGCTTCGTCGATCCCCCGCTGCAGTGCATCAGCCCGCAGGCGAAGCTGTCGAGTGCGGAGGCGAACGACGCCGAGGACAGCGAGGAACGCAAGGAGAGCTCCCCCGATCTGCGCCCATCTGGTCTCCCAGAGATGGCGTGCAACGATTACCTTGAGGTGGATGGGCGGAGACCAGCCAAACTCTCCGGATCCCTCGAGTCGCGCACTGACATCGACACTCCATTCGCCGGCACCCATGTTCTCCAATGTCATCTCTCGTGCCGCCCCGGGGGGTGACCATTCAGGCCGGAGCCTCAGCACGCGCGTCCGGTATTCGACCGGAACCAGACCCAGCCACGGAGCGGCCCACGCCAGGCGCAGCCGTCTCTGATCGGCCGCGAGGTGAGCGGCGCCATCGGGTTGCAGCGGCGGCAACTCCTGCCATTGGCACCTCAGTGGAGGCGCGGGCAGTCCTGTGATTCCCGGATCGAACCTCGCAAGCGAAGCCATGGTCCCAACCAGGACCGAGTCGTCGCGGGCCACGAGAAGGCCGCCCAGGTTGCATTCGTCTTCGATCAAGCCGGATCGGGCATCGTAAACTTTCCAACGCCCGCCACGATAGTGTCCGACCCCGGCGGAGCCGCCGGCCCAGATTGATCCGTCTCTGGCCCGGCCGAGCGAGTAGATTGTCTGTCCGGGTATTCCATCCGCGCCGGTCAAGAGGCGCCACGTTCCGTCTCGCAGCGTCCCAATCCCGCCCATTCCTCCCACCCATATTTCGCCATCACCGGCATCGATCACACAGTTCGGCGACTGTGGAAGACCCGGTGTCGCCTCCGCCATGTGCTGTTCGATTCCACCCGCGCGGACAATCGCGAGGCTCCGCACAGTGGCGATCCACATCTCATCCTGGTTGATCCAGGTCATCCCGCGAATATTCTTTTCGGCGAGCTGAGCGTTGATCGCATCGGCGGGCACCCACCCAGCTCCCTCGTTCACCAGGATCCCCTGGTGTGATGTCCCGGCGTACCATATGCCGCCGGGGGACTTGCAGAATGTCGTGATGAAGCCCGCGGGGAGATTCACAACTTTTCTGAATTTCTCCCCGTGACGCGATTCGTAGAGCCCGAACCTGCATCCGACCCACATCAGTCCGGGCTCGGGTTCCACGACGCAACGGACGTCATCGATGAGTCCCTCCTCTCGCCCGTAGTGGGACATTTTCTGCCCGTCCCAGTGCAGGATTCCCATGCCGAAGACGGCAGCCAGGAATCCACTTTCAGAGGTCTCGACGATACCGAAGACTGACGTCCGTTGAGGCACATCCGGAGTGGCCGGCCAGGCGGTGAGATGAGACCATTCTTCGCCGTGCCACTGTTGCAGGCCATAGCCGTTGAGACCGAACCAGATTGTTCCCTCACGATCGGCGAGAATGCAGAGGACGCTGGAGGGCCGCAGGCCGTTTCGCGGACCCCACTGGGTCCACACACCTGTTTCGCGGCCGAAGCAGACGAACCCGCCGCGTCCCGCCGCCCAGACCCTCCTGCGGCGATCTGCTGTGAGACATCGGATCAGACCGAATTCCCGCCCGGGGTTCGAGACCGAGGTCCATTCGACCGCCGGGGGGGCCGACATGCAGATCTCTCCCTCCTGTGTTCCGATCCAGCAATCCCCGCGGTCGGTCACCAGGAGGGCTGTGATCGGGGCTGGTCGGGAACCGCCTCCTGCCACCGGTGCGATCCGCGCTCCGTCGATCCGCACGACACCATTCCTGCAGGCTACCCAGATGGACGGACTGCCGCGCCGAGATGCAACCGCGACGGCCGGACCGGGCAAGGAAGCCGCGCTCACAGGCTGCTCCCAGCCGGTTCTCATCGGTGACAGGCAGCGGAAGAGGCCCCCCTCCTGATCCACCATCCAGAGATGTCCCTCGGATGTCTCGGCGAGAGACGCCGCTCCAACCCCGGTCTTGAGGAACCTCCACCGCGTCAGATCGTATGTGAACACTCCCGGTGTTCCTCCAAGGTAGACACCGCCCCCACGCCGAGGCACCGCGGAGTAGAGGGCGCCAAAGGCGGGCAACCCGGACGGAGACGGTACTGTTGTGATCGCCGTTCCGTCGAACGTGGCGGCGCCGTCGAGTGTCGCGATCCAGAGCACTCCCTCCTCGTCTTGCGCGAGGCTCATCACGGTCGACTGCGGAAGCCCGCGGTCCGTGCGCCGTTGAAACGAGCGGAAGGCACGGACTGGGGTCGGGCTCGGGTTCTCGTCCGAAGCCAGCAAGACGCCATGGCTCGCAAGGAAAGCGAGGCAGCAGATAATTCGGGCGAAAAACATAAGCAAGAATATGAACCCGCCGATAAAAAATGCCATTCGGATCTGCAAATGTCAAATGAACGGCGGATCCCCAAATCCGCGGCTAGGCCGCGGATTTGGGCAATTCAAAATTCAAAATTAAGAAACCGGAAACTGTTCGGTCAATCGTCGGGCGCGGCGTGCTCGTGTCGCTGATGAAAGCCGCCCCACACACGAGTCAACAATTCAGGCATCTCTTGACAGAAAGAGATCTCGACCGCTTCGGTGCCACGACGAGCGTTGCATCTGCGCTAGGCCCGTCACCCAGGCTTCCCCCGCTCTTGCATTTTTGATTCCTGAATCCGCGCGGCGGAGACGCAGCCTGATCGGTTGCGGCTCCGCCGCGTTGGGGAGCGCGAGAGAGACCGCAGAACGCAGTGTCTAGCGGAACCGAGCTTCGTGTTTCGCGGAGCCGCAACGCACGCTGGCGTTGGACATACCCTCCCTGGGCATGGAGATCGGGGGTCGGGATAGGTGAAGCGTTTGGAATCTGGTTTCGATCTTGCCCAGGGCCAGCTTTGACAACTCCGGCCGAAAACCCTATGTTCAACAAATGCTCCAGGCTCAGCTTGCCGAGGATTTCCCCCCCCTCGCCCCGCGGAGCGCCTTCATTACGATCCGCAGGTCTGTTGAGATCGTAACCGAGAGCGATGACAGGTGGGTAGAGCGTGAGTGAGTCGGTCATCGAGGTATCGGATCTGACGCGCCGCTTCGGTGCCAAAACAGCCCTGGCCTCGGTGAGCTTGTCCATGCCGCGCGGGGCGGTGTACGGCCTCGTCGGCGCAAACGGGGCGGGCAAGACGACGCTGATCAAGCATCTTCTGGGCCTGCTACGGGCGGAGAGCGGCTCGGTGCGCGTCTTCGGCCTCGATCCCGTTGCCGATCCGGTCAGCGTCCTGTCGCGCATCGGCTACCTCTCCGAGGAAAACGACATCCCCGGCTGGATGCGCGTTGACGAGCGCATTCGCTACTCGCGCGCCTTCTATCCCGGTTGGGACGATGTGTACGCGGAGGAGCCACGGCACACGTTCGGCCTCGACCCCATGGTGAAAATCAGGAACCTATCGAAGGGGCAGATGGCGCGGGCGGGGTTGCTCATCGCACTGGCGCATCGCCCCGAGCTGCTCGTGCTGGATGAGCCCTCGTCCGGCCTCGATCCCATCGTTCGCCGCGACATGCTCGGCGCCGTGATTCGCACGATCGCCCACGAAGGGCGGACAGTGCTCTTTTCGTCACACCTCGTGGGGGAGGTGGAGCAGGTCGCCGATCATGTCACGATGATCAGCCGCGGCCGCATCGCTCGGAGTGCGCCGCCGGAGGTCATCAGGGAATCTCACCGCTGCGTCACCGTCCGTTTCCCGGAGCCGCGGCATCGGCCCCCGACCGTAGCGGGCGTGATGCGGTGGGAAAGTCAAGATCAGGAATGGACTGCTGTGGCTCGCGGCGGGTCGGGTGAGCTCGAAGTCGCCGTGGCCGGCTGGAAAGCGCGGATCGTCGCCGAGCGCTTCCCTTCCCTCGACGAGGTGTTCGTCGCCCACGCCGGGGAAGCCGCGGCGCCGGCTGAGGACGTGTAGTCCTTGCGCTCGCCCGCTGCCCCATTCGCCTGGGAGTTTCGGCGGCGGCATCGCTGGGGACTGGCCGCTCTGACCCTCTACCTGGCCGTTCTCGGCACGCTCAGGCTTCTGGTTCTCGAGCCGGGAGAGCGTGTCACCCTCGATCACGACTGGAGTTTTGCGCTCGTGGTGGTCGTGCCCCTGGGCTCGACATTCATGTATTTCCTGGCGGTGTTCAGCTTCGGCCATGCAGGTGACCTGGCTGCACGCCATTCGATCTATCCCGCCCGAATGTTCACTCTTCCGCTGACGAACGCCGCGCTGGCGGGGTGGCCGATGTTGTATGGCTCGGCGGCGATGACGGTGCTGTGGCTGGTAACGAGGCTTCTCGCGGTGTGGCCGTCCGGAGTCGACATACCGGTCGTCTGGCCGGCGCTGCAGAGGGACATCAGCGGGTGGAACCGGCTGGCCGATCGCCACGGGTTCATCGTGGTGTACCCGTCGGGTCTCGACGTTGGGGGCATAAGAGACTGGCGTGCGATACGCCCGGGGAAGGGTCTCACGAAGGATGTCCGATTCATCTCGGACCTGATCGACGACCTGGAGAAGGCCTACAACATCGACCCGACGAGGATTTACACCAACGGGCTCTCTAATGGCGGGGGCATGGCGTTCGTTCTCTCGTGCACGCTGTCCGGTCGCATCGCGGCGGTCGGAATGGTGGCGGCTGCGCACTACCTGCCGTGGAGCTGGAGCACAGACCACCGACCGGTGCCGATGATCTCCTTTCATGGGACAGCCGATTCCATTGCTCTGTACGAGGGCGGCACGTCGTGGTTGGGGCCGGAGCCGTCAGCGGACGTTTCGGAGCGGGCCGCGAACTGGGCTCGGCGGAATCGGTGCGGGCCCGACACCGTCGAATCGATGGTGGCAGCCGAGGTCACCCCCCGGGACTACGTAGACTGCGCTGGCGACGCGGCCGTCGTGCTGTTCACGATTCACGGCGGAGGCCATACGTGGCCTGGCGGCGGGCCCTTACCGGAGTGGTTCCTCGGACCCACGAGCAGCAGCGTCGACGCGACGCGTCAGATGTGGACATTCTTTCGTGAGCATCGGCTTCGGGAGGCGCAGAGTGCGGCGCGGGCGGCTCAATAGCCTGGTCGGAGCATGACCAAGCCCCGCGTGGGCCTGAACTCCGGCCTGTGGCCGGTCCTGCTCTTGATCGCCCCGGTCTGGACTTGGGCCGCAGGACTTTCGCTGGACGTCGAGTCGAGCTCGCTGCAGTGGCTCGATGATGGCGCTGAGATCACTCTGCAGCTCAGGAACGATTCGACTCGCGTCGTGCCCGCTCGAGTCTCTCTCGAAATCCTGGATCCAAGGGACAGGGTGGTTATTCAGGCAGAGTGCTCGATCGCCATCGCCTCGGGATCGTCACAGACGACGCTCCCCTTGGCAGGGTTTCATCTCTCCGACCACCCGCTCGTTATGGTCTACCGGCTGAGATATCGCGTTGAACCGGAGCCGGGCGATGAGACCATTCGAGGCGTGGCGGGCATCGCGGCCTTTTCGCGTCTCCAGACCCCGGATCTTTTCGACGTGCACATTATTGGATATGACACCGTCTCTGTGGGCAGCCGCCTGAAGGTCGTCGTGTCGACACTGCATCCGATAACACGCACTGCCGCTCCCGGGGTCGAGGTGGTTGGAACACTGGAGCTCTCGGCCGACTCGAAGCTGCCGAGTCGCGAGGCTCGGAGCGTGACGGACGTGGGTGGTGTGAGCTTGCTGGTCTTCGAGATACCAGCAGATCTACCGGCGGATGATGCCAGGCTCCTCGTCGAGGCCTCCCGGGGCGCCCACGCGGCCAAGGCCGAGCTCGACATCAGCGTCGCTCGTGATCCCATCATCCATCTTTACACGGACAAGGGACTCTACCAACCGGGTCAGACTCTCCACATGCGCGCCCTGGCATTCGACAGCTCCCATCGCGCCATCGCCGGCGCCGCAGTTTCCTTCAAGGTCACCGGCCCCGATGATCGACTCCTCTTCACGTTGCCGGTCAAGACGTCCCGATACGGAGTGGCGAGCACCGACTGGAGAATCCCATCGAACCCGGTCCTCGGCACCTATTCGGTCGAATTCGGGATGGACACGGCGCGCTTTGGACATGACGCATACCGAGGTACCTCGGTTCGCGTCAGCCGCTACGACCTTCCACATTTCGCAATCACGGCGGCTCCCGATCGAACGTACTATCTGCCCGGTCAAAGCGCCGATGTGACAATCGAGGCCGACTACCTTTTCGGTCAGCCAGTCACAACGGGACAGGTCCGGCTCACTGCGGAGAAGCGGGAACGATGGAGCCCCGAGCTCAGGCGCTGGGTGACCCAGACGGCATCAGTATTTGAGGGGGTTCTCGACGACAGGGGGACCTGTACCCTTCGCCTCGATCTTGGTGCGTCTCACGATTCCCTGGCGCAGAACGAGGACGATCACTATCAGGATCTCACTTTCACGGCCTCGGTCACGGATACAAGCACGGGACGCACCGAGCGCCGATTCTTTGATGTCCGTGTCAGCAAGGAACCGATTCACTTGTACGCAATCGATCTTCCGTGGGGAGCACATGAAGGCGACCCGTTCGACTTCTTCATTTCATCATTCGAAGCTGATGGCACGCCGGTTTCGGTCGAGATCGCGGTTCTTCAATCGAGTGCTCCGGACTGCTCGAGCGGCGTCGATGGGACGCGGCTCATTCGAACGGTCCGCACCAACCGCTACGGGCTGGCCAAAGTCCGGGGTCTCGTCATACCTCCCTCCCCATGCCATCGACTAGTGCTCGAGTCCCATGATGAAGAAGGGAGGAAGATAGGGCACTTCGAAGAGCGACTCGTGTTCGGCACCGAGGTTCCCATTCGACTCGAAACTGATCGGACAATCCTGAGGCCTGGGGACCCGGTTTCGGTTCGAGTCTCCGGCCCCGGTTCTGCCGTCGTCGTGCAGGTTCTCCGGGATCTCGAAATTGTGAGGTCGCAAACAGCCTTACTGAGAGATGGCCACGCGACCGCCACCTTTCCGTGGGACCCCACTTTCGAAGGCGCGCTGTACGTCGTTGCCTATCCTCCAGAGTCGACGGGCGCGTGGAGAGTGGACGGGACCAGCATTCCCATCGTCTATCCGTCCGGCAGCTCGCTCAATCTCCGAACTCGTTTGGATCGATCGACCTATCGTCCGGGGGATGAGGCGCGCGTCGTGTTCGATCTGTACCAGGGGTCACGCACTCCCGTCCCAGGCGTTCTGGGCGTTGTCGCAATCGACAAGGCCCTTCTCGAGCGCGAAGATGAGGAGCGCATTTGGCCCTCATGGACCTGGGAAGACAGCTTTGCAGGCATCTCCACCGAAAACATCCTCCGACTGGACGTGCGGCGGCCGCCTCCTGCCGATCTGGATCTTCTGGCCGAGATCCTCTTCCTCGGCAATGCCCTGCCTGCGCAGATCGGGAGTCGACGGTTCCGGACGGATGCCGCTTCTGAATTCGTCCCGTTTTTCGAAGAGAAGCTGGCATCATTTCGAGCAGCAGCGGAAATGGCAATCCTCGATCCTCCGTTGGATGAGCAGGAAGGCTTTCGCGTCCTCCGTGAAGCCGAGGCGGCGATTGCCGGAATCGTCGACCCGTGGGGGTGCCCGCACCGCTTGAGAATGGCCCCGCATGCAAATCGGCTTGTTCTGGAGGTCGAGACCGCCGGTCCGGACCAGCAGTTCGCAACAGGCGATGACTTCGTCGCTCTTACAGAGTCCTGGTATTACTTCGAAAGGCCGGGCCGGCTTATCGACCGGGCATTCGAGGAACACCATCAGCGGACGGGAGGCTTCATCCTGGACGAATCCACCCTGGCAGCGGAGGTGTCTAAGTTGGGCCTGGATCTCACGGCGATTCGAGACCCGTGGGGATGTCCCTACGAGATCGGGTTCGAGGTTAGTCAGACCCATTACCTGATCAAGGTCACCTCTGACGGGCCGGATCAGCGCCCCGCCTCGCCTGCCAACGACGACGACATCCGCGTCTGGACCGCATCGATCGACTCCTTCCGTGGGACTCGCCAGGCAATCGAGCTGGCGTTGGATTCGGCAATGGCGGAGGGCCAGGCCTTCCCGGCGACACTCGCTGAATTCGAGCGTGTTCTCAACGGGGCGGGTCTTCCATTGAGCAATGTCTGCGATCCATGGGACCAGCCGGTCTCGGCTGCCTTCTCGGAGCAAGACCAGTACGGAGACGCAACGCGGATCTATGCCTACTCCGCCTACCCTGATCCGCCGAAACGTCGCATCGAGATCGAGCCGGTGACACAGCGTGTCGGGTGGATCAGAATGAAGAGCCAAGGCCCCGATGGCCTGCCTCAGACGCAGGACGATTGTGAGGTGGCGAGTTTTTCCCGCGTTCTTTCCGAGCAACCGGCCGGAGAGAGGCGGCGGCGGACGGATCCGCTGCCTGCGAACGCGCCAGGAGACGGCTCTATCCACGGCACCGTTCGGGATATCGACGGCCGTCCTGTAGCCGCGGTATACATCTCGGCGGCTCGCGAGGGTCTGGTGATCGGACGAGCGTCGACTCGAATCGGCGGGACATACACGCTCGAAAACCTCCCAGCAGGTCTTTACGAAGTCTGCTTCGAGCGTGCAGGATTCACGACGATCCTTGTAGATCACGTCCCCGTGAACGCGGTGGAATCCCTGAGGCTCGACGCGACGCTCGAGGTGAGCCCGGCGGCGGAGGTCGTGACCGTCACAGCCGAGTCTCCGTCGCTCGACACGAAGCACTCAGGGGTAGGTTTGAATCAGGGACGTGACGGGCCGCTCGCGACGTCTGCCATCGCAACGCCCCGGCTCAGACAGTTCTTCCCTGAGACTTTGGTCTGGGAACCCTCTGTCGAAACCGACGAGAGGGGCCGGGCGGAGCTCCGCTTCCGATTGGCTGACAACACCACGACCTGGAAGCTCAGGTCCACTGCTTCGACCGAGGACGGTCGCATGGTCACGATCGATCGGGACGTTCTCGCAACGCTGCCTTTCTTTGTCGAGCAGGACCCGCCTCGGACCCTGACCCAGGGAGATGAGATCTCCCTTCCAGTCGGGCTGCACAGCGACATGATGCGTCCTGTCAATGTCGAGCTGGCGTTGAGGCCCGAGCCGTGGCTCAAGATAGTTGGGTCGCGCGTGGGTCCCGTTCAGGTGCTGCCTCGCAAGCCCAGGGTGGAGCGCCTGACGTTTCGCGCTGTCAGGCCCGTCCGGAATGCGCCCCTGCGTGTCACAGCGGCTGGTGACGGGGTCGGGGATGCTGTCGAGAAGCCAGTGACCGTTCATCCGGATGGCGAAGAGGTCGTGACGACCGAATGCCAACTCCTCTCAGGGCAGGCGATCATGCACGCCGTGGTCCCGGATGATGCGCTCCCGGGGTCGGTGGAAGCCGAGCTGGTCCTCTACCCGAACCTCATCGCGCAAGTGGCTGAGAGCGCCGAGGGGCTCCTCGAACGACCTCACGGCTGCGCGGAGCAAACGGCATCTGTCGCCTTCGTCAGTCTCTTGCTGCTCAGGAATTCTGCCCAGCAGGCCCCGGAGGCTCCGACTCTCGTGCGCGCTCGCCGATACGTTCAGGATGGCTACGATCGCCTCCTCGATTTCCAGCAGCCGTCCGGCGGGTTCTCCTACTGGCGAGGCGGGGAGCCGGACCCGGCGCTCACCGCCTACGTCATCCGCTTCTTGACACAGGCTCAGGGCGTCGTCGTCGTCGATGTGTCGGCTCTGGAGCGAGCCCGCGATTGGCTCCTCAAGAACCAAGCCGCTGACGGGCGTTGGCCGATGCTCGCGGGCGAGGTCGAAGACCGAAACGAGACGCTGGCATTGACGGCGATGATTCTTCGAGTGATCGCCGAAACTGCAACTGGAGCCGCCGATCTCGCCGTCGGGGTGCGGCTGTCCCGAGGGCTAGTCCACCTGCGAGATCGACTCGATGAAATCCCTGAACCCTACGCCCTTGCGTCGTATTGCCTCGCGGCTCTGGCGGTCGGCGACAAGACCGCAGCATCCGCGGCCGCAAGGCTGTTGTCCGTGCTGGCACATGAGGAGGGGGGCGCGGCGTACTGGAGCCTCGAAACGAACACTCCATTCTACGGACGTGGAGTGGCTGGCAGGATCGAAACCACCGCGCTTGCTGTGCAGGCATTGGCCGGGGCTCAGGCGGCGGGGATAGCTGTCGAACGCGAAACTATCGATCGCGGCGTCCTCTTTCTCTTCCGGCACAAGGACAGGCTTGGAGTCTGGTCCTCGACACAGGCCACCGTCAATGCTCTCGAAGCGCTGCTGGCGCAACTCTCGCGGGAGAGTCCAGCCAGCGACGTGCCGGGATCATCCTCGCCGGTCGACATCGTCATCAATGGAGAGAGGCTCCAAACGGTCGATCTTGCCACCGCCGACTTCCTCGGCGGCATATCTCGCATCGACATTGCTGGAAGCCTGCACGCCGGCGAGAACAAAATCGAGATCCGAGGCGCCCGGCCAGTCCCGACGGGTCTCGCGCGCATCGCCGTCGCTAGCTACCGACCCTGGGCTCGCCCGGACGCACAATCTCGGGCTGACAGAGCTTCATCGCTCGCGCTCGCTGTGCAGTTCGACACCACCGAAGCTCAGACGGGCACCGCCATCACCTGCCACGTGAGCGCCGAGAGGATCGGATTCAAGGGGTACGGCATGCTTCTCGCCGAGGTCGGACTCCCGCCGGGAGCGGACGTCGACCGAAGGTCGCTCGAGGAAGCACGATCTCGAAGCGACTCCTCTCTCAGCATGTACGAGATTCAGCCGGATCACGTTGTCCTCTACCTCTGGCCCGAAGGCGGATCAGCAGAACTGACGTTCAGGTTCCGGCCCCGGTTCGCGATAAAGGCAAAGAGCGCTCCTTCATTTGTTTTCGAGTACTACAACCCGGACGCACGGGCCGTTGTTCCTCCGGTGGACTTCACCGTGCGCGGTCGTAGTGGCAAAGAAGCCGACGCAGATGGCGCCGATCGCGGAGCCGGGGCGGATACAGCCCCTTGAATATTGCCTGAGTGGGGGCTATAGTCCGCTGCACACTGCATGTGAGAGAGAAAACGATGCCATCAATCTACTTCACTGAAGAGCACGATTCGTTCCGAGCCGCCGTGCGGCGTTTTGTCGAGGAAGAGGTGGCGCCGCACGCCGATGAGTGGGAGGCAGCGCGGGCGATCCCGCGCGATGTTTTCCGGCGGATGGCAGAGCTCGGGTTTCTCGGCATCTGTTTCCCCGACGCATACGGCGGGGCGGATGCCGACATCTTCTTTGCGATCGCGTTCCTGGAGGAGCTGGCGCGCTCGCGCATGGGCGGGTTTTGCGCCGCCGTCAGTGTCCAGGAGTTCATGGCGACCCAGCACATTTTCAGACAAGGATCGGAGGAGCTCAAACGGCGTTACCTGACCCCCTCGATCACCGGGCAGCTTGTCGGAGCCCTTGCCATCACCGAGCCCGATACGGGATCGGATGTAGCGGCGATTCGCACGCGAGCAGTCCGCGACGGTGACGTGTACGTCGTGAGCGGCGCGAAAACGTTCATCACGAACGGAGCGGACGGTGACTTCTGCACGCTCGCCGTGAAGACACTGCCGGATGCGGGTGTGGAGGGGGTGAGCTTGCTGGCCGTGGATTTGAAGGCGCCGGGGGTGAGCGTCACCAGACGGCTCAGCAAGATGGGCTGGCACTCGTCGGACACAGCCGAGCTCCTCTTCGAAGAGGCGCGCGTGCCCGTTTCTCAGCGCATCGGGGAGGAGAACATGGGGTTCTACTACCTGATGGAGGCGTTTCAGCTCGAGCGCCTCGCGGGCGCGGCGATCGCTGTGGGATCGGCCGTGCTGTGCCTCGAGACTACCACGGCGTATCTCAAAACGCGGCAGGCATTTGGTAAGCCGTTGTCACGCTTCCAGGTTCTCACGCATCGGCTCGCCGGCCTCGCCGCCGAGCTCGAGGCCGCCCGCCAGCTCACATATCAGGCGGCATGGCTCCTGCAGAACGGGCATGATCCAGTGCGTGAATGCAGCATGGCCAAGCTTGTCGCAACGGAGCTCGGCAAGCGGGTGAGCGACGACTGCCTGCAATGCTTCGGTGGCTACGGCTTCATGGAGGAGTATCCGATCTCGCGATTCTATCGTGATGCTCGCGCCGCAACGATTGTCGCGGGAACCTCCGAAATCATGCGTGAGATCATCGCCCGGATTATGATTGAAGGAGAGCAGCCCGGGCGGGGCCGGGCCAGTGCGGGGGTGTCGGAGGGACGATCGTGCCCGGTCGAGCCTGCGGTGCGAGCCGCGATTCCGCAGGTTCCGGAGAAGACAGTCGAGGGGTTAATGCGATCGCTGCCAGGCCGGATCAGGTCTGAGAAGGTGGCGGGGTGGCGCGCGTGTTTTCATTTCAGATTGAAGGATTCGGATCACCCAGATTGGACCGTTCGGATCGAGGAAGGAATGTGCGCGGTCGAGGAGGGATTGCAGGGAAGTCCCGACTGCCTGGTGCAGATGAAGGCCGAGACGTTTCTCGGAATCGAGACTGGTGCCACGAACCCTCAAGTTGCGTTCATGATGGGCAAGGTGAAGGTGTCCGACGTCGGACAGATGATGCGCTACGTCAAGGCGTTTAGGCCCATCTTCACCTGAGGCTCGATACGACGGGACGATCATGACCCCTCGGAGCCTCCTGTGAGCCCAGTCACACCGACGCGGCTTCCATGGGTTATAATTCGGCTACAGTTCCACGGCATGGCTTGACGTGGAGCTGGATGGAGAGGCGGAGGGCGAGTTTTTGTCAGAGCTCGAAAGGAAAAGAATATGACGGCAGGCGGATCAGTGGGAGCCGGGGCGGTGGTGGCGATCGCATCGTGGATGCTGATGGCATCCGCGCCCCTGGGGGCCGCAGGAAGAACCTGCGGCACCTACTCGGACCCGGCAGCGATCGAGCGAGACGAGACGTACGCACAGGCTGAGATGGCGCGGTACGGCATCGACCCGGCGGAGATGCCGGCCGGTGGCGTGATCAACGTCTACTTTCATGTCATTAACCAGGGCTCCGGTATCGCAAACGGGGATGTGCCGGATTCGATGATCTCCGCACAGATCTCAGTGCTGAACGCGGCGTTCGCCCCATACGGCTGGTCCTTCAATCTGGTCGGCACC
Organism: Acidobacteriota bacterium; assembly: GCA_016191015.1. Classification (GTDB taxonomy): domain Bacteria; phylum Acidobacteriota; class CAIWXX01; order CAIWXX01; family CAIWXX01; genus JACPPM01. Next base: position 25,785 of record JACPPM010000238.1, read on the forward strand.
GACCGCACCACCAATGCGAGTTGGTACAACATGGGATACGGTAGCTGGGAGGAGATCGAGGCCAAGACGGCGCTTCGCCTCGGATCCGCCGACGACCTCAATCTCTACACTGCGAATCTGTCGGGAGGTCTGCTCGGCTGGGCCACATTCCCATCATGGTATGCCGGGAACCCGTCCGATGACGGCGTTATTCTGCTCGACGCATCACTTCCTGGCGGATCTGCCGCCCCGTACAACCTCGGTGACACAGCCACCCATGAGGTCGGTCACTGGATGGGCTTGTACCACACCTTCCAGGGTGGATGTGCACGGAGCGGGACAAACGGCGGAGACTATGTGAAGGACACGCCGGCCGAACGATCGGCGGCCTACGGCTGCCCCAAGCGCCGCAATACCTGTTCCTCTCGCGGCAGGGACCCGATCCACAACTTCATGGACTACACCAATGACGCCTGCATGGATCGCTTCTCCTCGGGCCAGGGCAGCAGGATGAACACGCAGTGGATGCTCTACCGGGAGGGGCTGTAGCGCACGCATGAGGTAGCCGGACGCGGACCCACTGCGGCCGAGCAGCCATTGGCCGTCAGCCATATGCGATTCGGAACGGATCACTGGCGGTAGTGGAGCGAGTGGGAGGGGCGGATGCGCTGTGGGCTCACACACGGTTGCATGTCTGGCCGGAGCGATACGTCCTGCTGAGCTTCCCGACCGACAGGTTCGTGACTGCATCCGAGCTCGTCACGGCGTGTGTGGGCACATTTGCCGCCATGCTCCTCGAACGCGACGAGGTTTCGCTCACCATTCCCGAGGCGGTGTGGAAAGCCTCATCGGGTGCCGTCCCGGCGAGGGCCGAGGCCGGCCCTTTTCGCGCGATCACGTTCGACCTCGACATTGATTTGAATGTCTGCGGATATCTCGCCCCAGCCGCCGTCCGGCTTGCGGAGGCCGGTGTCTCGATCGTTCCGCAATGTGCGTATTTGAAGGACCATCTGTTGGTGCACGAGCGGGATCTTCCCAAAGCGATTGAGGTGCTGACCGGCCTGATTTCCGGGAAACACGAGGCGAGCGCCTAGAACGGCCATCCCGCGCCCCCAGGCTCGCGCCCGGGCCAGACCGCGTCGCCGGCCGCGCAGGATGACCCGGTTGCTAGCGGAGTGCTAAGATCACATGATCGAAGGAGGAACCGCTATCGTGGATCAGGCGCATGTGAGCCCGAAGGTGCATGAGGCTCTCGCGGAGCTTCAACAGTACCTCTCCGACGCGATCGCACCCCTCGTCGTGACGGATTCGATCGCGACGCTTCTGAAGTGCCCACCGAGCCTGGTCGCCTCCGAGATCCAGGCGTGGTCTGCGAACCAGTACCGGCGACAGGGCGCCAGCGTGCCCGTGTCTGATTACCTTTACCACGCCTACCGGAAGCTCTTCCTCATGGGGGAGTTCGATCTGGTTCCCCAGGAGACATTGCGTGCCTACCTCGGCTCGCTCAAGGCGATTCTGATCGAATTTTGCCCGCCTGAGGATCGCGAGCTGCTCCTGACGAACATGAACAATCTCGGGGAAACGGAGACGGCCACAGCCGCGCCGGCGCTCTATGTCCACCGGCAGGCCGCCCCCGAGCGCGCCATGGCTTCCAGCTTGCCCACGGCTGCGCCCATCCAGGTAGTCCAGGCGGATCGCAGGCTGGGTCTCCTCCTCGATCGCATCGAGCAGCAGCTACCGCTAGCTGCGGAACGCGCGCAGGGTGAATCGCCGGCTGGAGCGGACCTTGTGTCGCAGGTGTTGGCGATGGTGGCTGGAAGTGCCAAGAGCAGCGCCGAGCTTCAGCAGTATCGCGACCGACTGGCCCGTCTTGGAGTCAGCGCTTCGATGTCGGACATTATCCGCACATTGGGGCAGAGCCTGCCGGACTGGTCGGCGCTTCAGACTGCGCCTGCGGCGGGCGGCGCGACGCCAACACGCGACGACAGCCCGGTCGAAGCCATGCATCGGATCGTGTCGTTGGAAGAGGATCCGGTTGAGACGGCCAAGAGGCTGTTTGAAATGATCCAGTCGGCGGTCGAACAATTCAACGCGGGCGCGCTCGCGCGGGCCGCCACCATCCTCGTCCTGAGCGCAAGAATCATTGCGGAGAAGAAGTTGACGCCGTCGGTGATCGAAGGAATCCAGCTTCGGGCGCGAGCGTCCCTCGATTCGCATCGTCTCCGCCAGTTCGCAGAGGACGCGAGGCAGCACGTCCTGCTCCAGAAGGTGCTGGGCTTCTTCCCCACTCTGTCTGTGACCGCGCTTCTGGGCGAGTTGCACTCCGAGCAGACGCGCGATCGGCGCCGGTTGCTCCTAGCCCTCCTTGCCTGCCACGGCGCGGCAGCGCGTCCTGAGGTTCTGGCGCGACTGGAGGAGTCGGCCGTGGGGTTCGGAGATGGCGACTGGCATTTCCAGAGGAATCTCCTGACTCTGCTCCGGCGTATCCCTGCACCGCTGGACATTCCGCCCGACGCGGAAATCGATCTGGCTGTTCGGTTGACGGAGCCGGGTCATCCGATCGGTCTCGTGAAGGAGGCGGTTGCGAATCTGGGGCAGCTCAAGCACGAGCGAGCGGAGAGCGTTCTCATTCAGAGACTCGAAGGTTACGAGTATCTCATGCTGAAGCCCGACGAGGCGCCCTACAGTGTCGACGAGCTAGGGGCGATACTCGACCGCATCGCGGGCACGCTGGCTCGATCGCGCTCGACGCGCGGCCGTCGCTTCGTGCTCGATCATGCACTGAAGCGCCAGCCGAAGCTCGGCAACACGCTCGCGCGCCTGTCCGATCTCGGCGCTCAAGATCTCTCGGATGACGAGGAGGTGGTCGGAAGGCTTCTGGAGGCACTACGCGCCGAGCTTCCGCGTCGAGTCCTTGGCCTCGCGCTTCCCAAGCACAGCCAGCGCGCGCTCAGCCTGATCGCGGCGCTCTCGGCGACGAGGACGCCCGAGGTCATGTCGAGCTTGAAGGAGATCGCCGAGCGGTTTCCGGCGGAAAAGCTGGGGCGAGCGGCGGCGAGGGCGCTGGAGGGACCCGAAGGAGCTTTCAGGATCGCCCGCACTTCCGACGCCAGCCTCTCGGGAGATCTCGGATTGTTCGGGCTGCCGGCTTTGTTGCAGAACTTGAGCAACTCCGCGGCGACGGGGACCCTCGGGCTGTTGAATCCGAGTGGCGCAACGCTGTCGACCATCGCGTTCGAGAACGGAAAGGTCACCGGGTGTCACTCCGGGCACCTCACGGGAGTGGACGCGCTGTATCAGCTCTTCGAACGGCCGGAGCCGGGCACGTTCACGTTCGCGTCGAGGAAGAGTGAGGAGGCAAGCGGCGTGGCGCCCAACGTGCCGCCCACCAACATCATCCCACTGATGCTCGAAGGCATGCGCCGCTACGACGAATTCCGGCAGGCGTGCGCCATCGTACCCGACGATGGGAAGTTCGAGGCAACCGGAGTGAAGGGGTCTGGATACGCAGGCGAACGCGACCGCGATTTGCAGCGAACCGTGCTGAAGAGAGCAACGACCGGGGCGACAGCCCACGCGTGTGAAACCGATCTCCCGGCGGACTCCTACCGGATCCGCAGACTACTCGTGCACTGGGTCGAACAAGGGGCGCTGCGGCTGGTCTGAGAAGAGGACGCAGCACCTGTCGCGGCCCGGACATTCCCAATGTCCGTGCGAAACTACAGATGGCGCAGATTTCCGCGCGGACTACGCAGATTCTTCCGGCATTCAACCGACGAGCAACGTGCTCCTCACTCCCAGGTCGGCGCGAAGCAATCGGCGACATCTGCGAATGAATCTGTGCAATCTGCGGTTCCCGGGACTTTGCCGTACACCTGGTACTACGCTCCATAGCGCCTTCGATTTGGGCTATTCATGGCAGGCTTGGGAGAAGCTTCGATCGTGTGTCGGTCCCGCGAAGAGCGACAGTGTTCTGCCGTTGGTCACCCATGATGGCCTTTTCCTGCCCGGGTCACTGAGAAGAAGGAGGGTAACACGGCAGCGGTGATCAATACGCCCGCCGGTCGGCGCGCGCGGTCCACTCGCGAAACAGCTCCAGACAATTCCCCCTCATGAAGTCTCCTTCCACCTCCACGGGGCTGTTGCCGAGCTGTTTCATGCGCTGGTTTGGAATGGTCAGCTCGCTGAATCCACAGCCCTGCGCGTCCTCGATGCACGAGCCGAAGATGATCTTCGAGATCCTTGCCCAATGGCACGCGGCAAAACACATGGGGCAAGGCTCGCATGTCGAGTAGATCACGCTGCCGGAGAGGTCGATCGTACTCAGCCGCGCACACGCATCGCGAATGGCGCTCACCTCGGCGTGTGCCGTGATATCGCTGCCGGACCAGACCAGATTGTGCGAACACGCCAGCACCTCGCCGGCGCTCACGATGCACGCCCCGAAGGGGGACTGCCCCTTCCCGATCCCCTCCCGCGCTTTCGCTATCGCCATCCTCATGAATCGCTCGTCGGCCATATTGTCTACTTTCCACCTCTCAGCGCGGCTGCTTTGCGTGCGATCAACAGGAAGCTCGCCTCGCGCGCCTCTTTCTCCAGCTTTTCGAGCCGACTCCGTCCCGACGCTCGCGCGCCCGCGGCGATCTCGGTTTCGCCCATGGCGAGCGTCGCGTTCAGCTCAATCGAGACGAGCCCCGCGCGCGCGGCCTCGTCGATCACGCTCTGAAGAAGCTGCAGCGATACTCCGTGATCGCCCGCGGCCGCGCGCACACCCGCCTCGGCCAGCCGCACCTGCAGTCGCACCAGGAGGTCCTGGCTCCGGTTGGTGAGGGACTTCGACTTCATCATGGCGCTTCTCGCCTCTGCGGTCTTGCCCATCGCAGCCTGGGCACGCGCCCGCGTCGCCTCGGCAAGAGCGTGCAGATCCGCAATCTTTTCGCTCTCGAATTCAGCCGCAGCGGCCGCAGCGTCCGAAGCCGCGGCAGCCAGTGCCCCCTCCTCAAACGACAGACCGGCCAGGGCTAGGCGACTGTCGGCGATCGACCCCTTCTCGGCTATCTGCGTGCGAAGCGAAAGCGCTTCTTCATGGGCGCGCCGCGCACCTGCGATGTCCCCCTGGGCCAGCAAAACCTCGCCGATCCCGTACAGATCGAATGCGCAGTAGCTCAGAGCGCCCATCTCCCGGCACACAGCGAGGGACTGGTCGTACTGTCTTCGCGCTTCCGCCAGATCGCCTCGGACGTAGGCGATGTCGGCGAGGTTGGTCTGCGCCACGGCGATCCCTTCCTTCTCCCCTATCTCACGATAGACCGACTCAGCCTCGACGAGCATCTTTGTGGCTCCGCCCAGATCCCCCCTGGCCCGAAGCACGTTTGCGATGTTGGTGAGGCCCCCCGCGAGGCCGCTCTTGTCGCCCGCCTGGCGGTAGATGGCGAGCGATTTCTCATACGCTTTCTGCGCCTCCACCAAATCCCCGGTGGTCTTGTGGACGACGCCGATCAGATTCAGCTCCCACGCCGCGCCGAGGCGGTCGCCGATCTCTTCGTACGTCGCCACGGATTCCTCGAGCAGAGTCATGGCCGCTGCGAGGTTTCCCCTCGAAAGGTGGACGCTGGCCACGTTGCCCAGAGCCAGAGCGATGCTGCCTTTGTCGCCCGTCTCCCGGTACGTCGCCAGAACTTGCTCAAACGCCTTCTGCGCCTCCTCGCGATGGCCCCTGTCGTCGAGCACGGTGGCAACGTTGTTCAGCGCCCACGCCGCGCCGGCGCGGTCGCCCGCATCCAGGAAGATCTTCTGCGCCTGGCTGGCGGCCCGCGTCGCGGCGTCCAGGTCACCGAGGTTCCTCCACGCCACACCCTCGGCCAGCCGCGCGCGCGCCAGCAGCAGCCGGGCACCACGGACCTCGGCCTTCCGCGCAGCCCGCCCCGCCGCCTCCTGCTGCCGTTTGTAGTCCGACATCCCACGTGCCGCGGACGATTCCACAAGATCAATCCTCGGATCGTCCCGATCGGGAGGTGCGAGCTTCCGCAGTGTGGCCACGGTCGCCAGAGCGGCGGGCACGTTCTCGGCCTTGATCTGCGCCTCGGCGAGACGCAGGCCGTATTCCAGATTGGACGGAGCCACCTTGAACAGCGCCTCATATGTTTCCATCGCTTCGGTCCACTGATTGGAAATGCTCCAGTAACGCGCCCCGACCACGAGGCGATCGGTGTCGGGGAGCGAATCCGAGAGCTCCATCGCGAGCTTCGCTTCGGCGGCCGCCTTGTTCGCATACCCCTGTGCGGACCATGCTTCGGCTAGTGCGGCGTGGATGAGAGGATGATGGGGATCGGCGGTGACGGCCACCTCGAGCAGGTCCCGGGCACCGAGTGCGTCGTAGAGTCGCAGCTTGGCGAGTCCCTCGGAGTAATATCGCGCGACGACCGGATCGGCCGGGAGAGACGATCGGAGGCGGGCCGTCTGATCTTCAGTCAGCTCGCCGGCGCCCAGTTTTCTGCGTAGCTCAACGCCGGCCTGAGCGATGATCTGGAAAAGGTCTCTCTGGCTTCCGACGGCCGGCACGGCCGCAAGCGTTTCGCCCGTCCCTGCATGCGTCAAGCGGATGTCCACGCGGAGAGACGGGCCGGCGGAATCAGCCAGTGCGACGTACGATCCGCCGACGACCAGATCGACGCCGAGGTCGGCGCGGATCCGGCCGAGCGTCTGGCGCGACGGGCTGTCAGCATCCGCCAGCGCAAGCTCGCGCGTCATTCGCGCGATGTCCTCTCCGGGGATCACGCGGACGTGGCCGCCGGCGGCGAGCTCAGTCGAGAGCATTTCCGAGAGGGCGGTCGAGAGCCACGCCGACTCAGGCTGGCCCGTGCTGTTCTTGAAGCCGAGAATCGCCACAGCCCGCAACGGGGTCGCATCCGACAGCGCATCGGGGGTGGGATGGCGGAGGCTGAGGAAGAGGAGAACGGCGGTGACGGCGGCGAGCAATGCAGCTCCCGCGACGGCAGCGGTCCCCAGCCGCGTTCGCCGGAGCGTCCGCAGAGGCCATCGCTGAACCGGCGTCGGCGCCACGTCACCGGCCAGTGACCGCGTGACGTCGACCGCGCTCGGGAACCGCGCAGTCGGATTGCGGGCCAGGCAGCGGAGGATGGCCGACTCCCACCGCTCCGGGAGTTCCGGGACGTATGAGCGCGGCGGCGGTGGATCCGAGTGGAGACGTCTGGTGGCCGCGACGAGGGGGGTGTCGCCAGTGAAAGGCAGCTCGCCCGTGACCATCTCGTAGACGACGACACCGAGCGCATAGACATCGGCGGCGGCGGTGGCGGTCGCGCCCACGACCTGCTCGGGAGCCATGTACGCAGCAGTGCCGAGGATGGTGCCGACTCCGGTCAGAGCCGAGGCGAGGTCGCCTGCGGCGGCGGTGCGCGCGAGACCGAAATCGGTGATCACGGCGCGCGTTTCGGTTTCGCCCAGGCGTGGCGGCACAAGCATCACATTTCCGGATTTGAAGTCCCGGTGGATGACGCCTGCATTGTGCGCAGCAGCGAGGCCTGCGGCGAGCTGGGCGATGATCGGGAAGGAATCGATTGGTGTCATGTGGTGGACTTTGGTGAGTCGCTCCGCGAGGCTTTCCCCCTCGAGCAGCTCCATCGTCAGGAAGGTGATCTCCTGAGGCGCGTTGGCCGACCCCTCCTTGAGGGGACACCAATGGCGGCCGATGTCGAAGATCCGACAGACGTTCGGGTGCGAGATCTTGCGCGCGAGGTTGATCTCACGCTTGAAGCGTTCGATCAGCTCCTCGCTCCGATCACCGGCAATGTCCGTCCGGATTGTCTTCAGAGCGATTCGTTCGCCGAGCTCCTGGTCGACCACTTCGAACACTTCCCCCATCCCGCCCCGCCCGAGAACACGGATCACGCGGTAGCGCCCGGCCACAAGCTCGCCAGGTTCGAAAACCGGCGCCCGGCGCCCAGGAGAGACGGCCGGCCCACCCACGGGCGAACCCACGGGCTCCGGCAGCGGGCCTACCTCATCGCGCCACGGTACGGTGGCCTCGGGGTTCAGATGCGGCTCTCCCTTCTCCTTAGCCACGCCCAGGAGCCACCCTCATCTCCTGTCCCCGTCAGTCTGGCATTCTGCATCTTGCATTGTGGCTGCTCAGGTCAGGTAGGGCACACCACAAAATGCGCAAAATGCGCAGAAGTCACAAATGTTCAATACCTCTTCATCATCCATTCCTTCTGTGCCTTTTGCGCGTTCTGTGCCTTCTGTGGTTAGCCTGCCTGAGTAGTTACTTTGCATTTCTCATTTTTCATTTGGCCGTCGGGCCCGCCCACTCCGGGACCTCATACACCGACTTGCCCTCAAACAGTGTGCACAGCACCTTCACCTCACTGATCTCGGCCGGCGAAATCTCGAACAGATTCCTCGACAACACGATCAGGTCGGCTGATTTTCCCGCCTCGATGGACCCCGTTTCCTTCTCTCTGAAACTGGCGAAGGCGCTGCCGATGGTGTAGGCGGCGAGGGCTGTCTGGAGGTCGAGGCGCTCCTCGGGGTAGAACGGCCGATCGCTCGCGCGCGGCCCTTCCGGATCCTGCCGCGTCACCGCGACTTCGATTCCTTCGAGCGGATTCACGGATGATACCGACCAGTCGCTGCCCATCGCCATCAGAGCGCCGGTCTGATGGATGCTCCCGAGCGGATACACCCATCGCATTCGATCCGGGCCGAGCTTCGGGACTGTCAGCTCGGTGATGTAACTGTCTGCGTAGGCCCAGATCGGCTGGAATACCGGGATGACGGGGATCCTTGCAAAACGCGGGATGTCGGCGGGATCGATCAGCTCGAGGTGGGCGATCAGCGGCCTCGCGTCGCGCGGGCCATTGGCGCGGCGAGCCTCCTCGAGGGCGGTGAGGGAAGCGCGGATGGCACGGTCGCCGATCGCGTGGAAGTGGACCTGGAACTGCTCGCGATCGAGCCACGCGACGAGCGGATTCAGCTTCTCGGGCTCCCAATTGAGAGAGCCGGCGTCGCCGTCCCGCCCGAGATACGGTTTTAGGAGGGCCGCCGTTGCCGGTTCGATGACGCCGTCTTCGAAGATCTTGACAGCGGTTGCCTGGAAGTACTTGCCGTGGTACTGGCGGCGGAGCCTCTTCAGCCTCTCGATCTGCTCGACCGGCTGCATCGGATCGGCATAGAGGGCCGTGATCGCCCGGACTGTGAGGCCCCCCGTACGCTCGACCTCCGCGTACGCCTTCAATTCATCCTCCGTCACGCTGGCATCGTGGAACCCGGTGATGCCGAAGCCGTTCATGATCCGGACGGCCCTTCTCAGCCCGACCACACGCTCTTCGAGGGTGGAGGCGGGGGCCATCTTATAGACAAGGTCGATCGCGCTTTCGCGGAGTGTCCCTGTCGGCTCGCCGCCCGCACTTCGCTCAATTCTCCCGTCCTCCGGGTCGGTCGTGCTTCGCGTGACTCCCGCGATTTCCAGCGCCTTGGAGTTCGCCCATGCCGAGTGTCCGTCGGCTGAAGTCAGGAGTACGGGGCGATCCGGCACGATCGCGTCCAGCCACTCTTTGCGCGGGTTGGCGTCGCGAAACGTGGGGAGCTGCCAGTTGCTGCCGAGGACCCAGGCGAGCGCAGGGTGCTCAGCGGCATACTGCTTCACTGTCGCGAGAATCCCTTCCAAGGTGCTCGCGTCGGTCAGAGCGCACTGGCCAAGCTCGACTCCGGCGCTGAGCGGGTGAACGTGGGCATCGATGAAGGAAGGCATGACGAAGCGGCCCGCGAGATCGATCGTGCGCGTGCCGTCGGCGATCCACGATCGCACGCCCGAGTCGTCACCGACGTACACGATCTGCCCGTCCGTGATCGCGATCGAGTCGGCCCAGGATCGCGCAGCATCCATCGTATAGATCTTCCCGTGCTGCAGGACCAGATCGGCCTTCGAGGTCGACACGCCGGCGGCCACGAGCCCCGGAAACAGCAGTAGCGTGATGAGGGATTTCACAGAGCACAACTCCTGATTTGGTGTCGTCGACACGCGATCCAGTTTATCCATTTCGGGGGTCGGGCGATAGGGTGGCCGGACGACCCCAGGGGTTCCGCGGCGCCGGAGGCGCGACAAGACTACGGCAAAGCCCGGAAACCGCAGATTTCACAGATTGACTCGCAGATGTCGCCGATTGCTTCGCCCCGACCCGAGAGTGAGGAGCAAGTTGCTCGTCGGTTGAATGCTGGAAGAATCTGCGTAATCTGCGCGGAAATCTGCGCCATCTGCGGTTTTGCACGGAACGGCCTCGCCCGAGTCGGCGCCTCGACTTTGCCGCAGCCCTGGGAGGCGCGAAAGAACCCCTGGACTATGGCGCGCTCGATTGACCTCCTGTGGATCGGCTCCTATACTGGTCGGCATGACACTCCCCCTCGGGTCTCGAGGGACGGCGTTGCTGCGCCGCGTCAATTCCGGACCGCGGTGGCGCGTGCCCCTCGCACTGCTCGGGCTCGTCGTCTCTACACCTCTGACCTGCTGTCGTTCTCAGGATCATCGCGAGACGACATCGCCGCCATCGCTGGTGATCGCTTACAAGAGCACGGTTGCCAGCATGGACCCGATCACCGAAAACACGGTCATCTCCAATTCGATCTATTGCAACGTCTTCGAGCCGCTGGTGTTTCGAGACGAGAGAATGAGGATCCGGCCACTGCTTGCTGTCACCTGGCTGAATCCCGACGACCGGACCTGGGTGTTCAAGCTTCGGGCCGGCGTTCGGTTCCACGACGGATCGCCGTTGAGGGCGGAGGATGTTCGCTACAGTCTCGAGCGCGCCCGAAACGACAGCTCATCCACGCTCGCGGGATCTCTGACGACCCTGGAGAGTGTCGATGTCATCGACGAGGGCACGGTGCGCATTGTGACGAAGAAGCCGTACAGCATGCTACTCGGCCGCCTCGTGGACATCTGGATTCTCCCGGCGCCGCGTTCTGTGAACGAGCCTTCGACGGACGCACCTCCGGGGACTGGACCCTATCGCCTGAAGAGCTGGAAGCAGAATGATTCCGTCCTGCTCGAAGCGAACCCTACCTACTGGGGAGCGAGGCCCTCAGTGCAACGCGCGCGCTTCGTCGCGATACCTGACGCCCGCACACGGCTCGAGGGCCTCAAACAGGGGAAGATCTCCATTCTGCCGAGTCTCGAACCGGTTGCGTTCGGCGACGCGGATCTTCTCGATCGTCGGCGATTCCGGCTGCAGAGCTCCCCCGGGCTCCTGGTCATCTATCTCGGGATGAAACTGAGAAGAGAGAACCAGGTCGGGTCAGAGACAGTAGTCAACCCCTTCTTCGATCGCCGCGTGAGGGAGGCGGTTCAAAGGGCTATCGACGTCGACCACATCGTCGACAATATCCTGCAGCGCAACGCGATCCCGGCGACGCAGATCGTCGCTCCCGGGCTTTTCGGGTACTGCGACGAGGTCAGGCGACCGCCCTACGATCCCGAAGGCGCCAAGAAGCTGCTCAGAGAGGCTGGATATGGGCGCGGCTTCGCGGTGCGGCTGGATCTCACGGACAACCGCTATCGCAATGACCTTGAGATCGGCAAGGCCATCGCCAACGATCTCGGAAAGGTCGGGATCCGGGTCTCGCTGAACCCCATGCCGATCGGGGCGCTCAACGAGAGCCTTCGCGCCCACACATCCTCCTTCTTCATGCGAGGATGGTCGCTGCCGAGCGCGGATGCGAGCGGGGCATTCGATTTCTGCGTGCACACGGCGGACCCTCGGGGAGGGTACGGCTCCGAGAACAGTGGAGGATATAGTAATCCGGAGGTAGATCGGCTGATCGAGCGCAGTGCGGAGACGATGCAACCAAAGCAGCGCCTGCAGCTACTCGAACATACGATGAAGCTAGTCATGCATGACCTCCCTTACGTCCCGCTCCATGTCGAGAACAACGTGGCGGCGAGTCTGGCCGAGGTTGAGTGGCGGAACCGCCCAGACGAGTTCATCTACGTGCAGAGTATTAGGTTCCGGCACGTTTCCGCCGGCGTCCCGCCTCGCTAGGTGGGGGTCAGCCTCGGCAACCCCGCCGTCCCTCGCCGCGGTCAACGTCTGTCCCGATGGACGGCCCGAGTCGGGTCCGACCAAGTGTTTTCATGAGCTTGGGAATTGGCATGTTCTTCGCTTCGTGTGGTGTGCAGGCCGACCTGAGGCAGATGGATTAGATGCAATCAAGGAAGAGAGGGAGAAAAGTCATGAGAAACTTGATGGAAATGGCAGGAAGGGGACGAATGGGTCGTTGTGCCGGCATGATCCTTGCGGGGATGCTGGGCGCGGCGTATGTCGCGGCGGAGGAGAAGCCGGTGGTGCAAGAGGAGGCGACTCTTGTGAAAGCCATCCCGGTTCGGGAGGCGGTGTTCCTCCAGAATCGCGAATCGGGCGCTAATCCTTTGCGGGAACAGAGCAGCGGGCTTGTCCCGGTGGTGGCGGTCGACAGCGCGCTCACCGAGATGCGAATCGGGGTGGACTCGCTCGAGGCACGCGGTGCGCTTGGGTTTGTCGTGCAGGCAGGCCAGACTCTTCATGTAAGCGTCGAACACGGTCAATCCTCCTGGTTCCAAGTTGTGACCCTGAACCGATACGGCACGCTGCAAGCTGGGATGTACCAGAACATCCAGCAACTGGGTCGCGCGCCGGAGGCGAGCTTCGCGAACACCACGCAGAAAGCGCAGGCTGTCTACGTGCTGGTGAGGTATCCGGACTTCGTCTACCAGAGCGGAGGAGAGTACCTTCTGAAAATCAGCCGGTCCAATTGAACCGCGGGATCCAGAAGTATCGGACCACGGATCGGGCGTAGAAGGGTTCGGAGGAAGCCCCGGACGGGCACGAAGCCGGCCGGGGCACCTCCATAATGCGAGGCGGGGGCATGCGGACGTGCTCCGGGATCGGCTCATCGTCTCTTTCAAGGCACCGTCCAACCACAGTTGACAGCAGATTGAGAATCGAGCCCCAAAGGATGACCGACAGACGGGTAATAGTAGAGAGTGACAGCAGGAGGAGAGTGGATGTTGTTGAGGAGATTGGAGACCAAGGTCAAGCTCGCGGCTCCGGGTGAAGGTGGATTTGGCTTCGTCACGTGCGCGCATTGCGGTGCGCGGATCACCGAAGGCCAGACGGTGCGACTGTGGTTTGTGGAGGCCGTGAACGGAGGGTGGAAACTGAGACCTGTGTGCGATTGGTGTGATCAGACGGTCGTACCGACCGGGGACGACGGGCCGAGGCCGCGTGCGGCGACTCCCAGGTTCTCCTGACGCGGCGGAGACGCAACCTCTTTGGTTGCGTTTCCGCCGCTCGTGAGAGCGTCCGGCGCGCTGCGCGCGCCTGGAGCGTGGGAGCGATTCGTGCCTCCCTGGGCATCTGAGGCGATCGGTCCGTTCCTGCGTTCCTCCCCCCCGCTTTCCTGAAAGAACTCCGGTGGATCTCGCTCGGGGCCCGGGAACGCCGATGCCGCGACAGCGACGATTCGAACAGACCGGACTTCCCCCAATCCCGCACCCGAGGTGATGTTCCTCGACTTTGGACTTCGGACTCCCTCCTGCTATATTGCCGTGGGATGAGGCGCGTGCAGGTGGCAGGAAAGTCGGAGCTGGAGCTCCCACCGCTCTCGACGAAAGCGATGGCGCCTCCCAGCGGGAGAGTCGCTCGATGGCTCTTCGCCGGCGGGAGGATTGACGAAGCGGCACACCAGGCGGAGGGCCACGAATGGTATCAGGTGCTTTGGCTGACGGGCGTGGACTACTTCTCGACGCTCGGCTACCAACCCGGAATCGCGCTTCTCGCCGCCGGGGTGCTGTCGCCGGTTGCCACGGTGATCCTCGTGGCCGTGACTCTGTTCGGGGCACTCCCGGTCTACGCGCAGGTCGCCCGCCGGTCCTATGCCGGACAGGGGTCGATCGCGATGCTGGAGAACCTGCTGCCGGGTTGGAGCGGCAAGATTCTGGTGCTCATTCTGCTGGGCTTCGCCAGCACGGATTTCGTGATCACGATGACGCTCTCGGCTGCCGACGCCGCCCAGCACGCAATCGAGAACCCGCTGCTCCATCCGCTGCTCGGCGACACGCGACTCCTTCTGACGATGAGCTCACTGGCCGTTCTGGCGCTCGTCTTCATCATCGGCTTCTCCGAGGCCATTGGGTTGGCAGCGCTCATCGCGATCCCTTACATCCTTCTGAACATCGTGGTGCTCGCGCGGGCGGCGATGGAGGTCCTCAGGCACCCCGAATTGCTGAACGGATGGCAGATCGACCTGGCGGCTCACGGTGACTGGACGATGCTCATGATTGCGGCCGGCCTGATCTTCCCGAAATTGGCGCTGGGGATGAGCGGCTTCGAGACGGGCGTGTCGGTGATGCCGCAGGTGGCCGGCGGCAAGGGAGCCGCTCCTGGGGAAGCCCCCCTGGGTCGGATCCGGGCGACGCAGAAGCTATTGGCCAGCGCGGCGCTGATCATGAGTGCCCTGCTGGTAGCATCCAGCTTCCTCACCACGGTGCTGATCCCCGAGCATGACTACGCGATCGGTGGACCCGCGAGCGGTCGGGCCCTGGCCTACCTCGCCCACAAGCTCCTCGGCACGTTTTTTGGCACGATCTACGACATCTCCACGATCGCGATCCTCTGGTTTGCGGGGGCCTCAGCTATGGCCGGAATGCTCAACCTGATCCCCCGCTACCTCCCGCGCTACGGGATGGCCCCCCGGTGGGTCGCCTACGCGCGGCCTCTCGTCGTCGTGTTGTTTCTCGCGGATGTGGTTGTGACATGGGCGTTCGACGCGAGCGTTGAGGCGCAGGGTGGCGCCTATGCCACCGGCGTCCTGGTCCTGATGCTCTCGGCGGCCATTGCCGTGTCCCTCGCTCTCTGGCACGAATCCTCCGTCGCTGCATCGCCACGCGCGATCGGCACGAAGCTGCTCAGCGCCTCCTTCTGGCTCATCAGTCTGGTCTTCGCCTACACGCTCGTGGACAACGTCATCGAGAGGACGGACGGAGTCATCATCGCGAGTGTCTTCATTGTCGTGATTCTTGTCCTGAGCGCGGCCAGCCGGTATCTGCGATCCACTGAGCTGCGTGTCGAGCACATGACATTCGTGGACGCGGAATCCAAGGAGCTCTGGCCGCTGGTCCGAGGGAAGAAAGTCCATCTCGTTCCGTTGAAAACGGCGGCGGCGGACGATCGCGAGCGCAAGCGACGGGAGATTCAGAAACACTACAACGTCCGCGGACCGTTCGCTTTCGTCCACGTGCATCTCCTCGACAACCGCAGCGACTTCCTCTCTCCCCTCCACCTCAAGATCCGCCGCCACGACGACGATTTCATCCTCGACATCTACGGCGCCAACGCAGTGGCCAACAGCCTGGCCTACCTCAGCGAACAGATTGACCCCAAGAGTCTCTTCCTGGGCCTCACTCGACAGAACCTGATGACCCAATCGTTGAAATACCTGCTGTGGGGTGAGGGTGAGGTCGGGATCTCCGTTTACACGATCCTCATCCGGTACTGGGACTGGACGCCGGAGGACGATGTGCGGCCGCGGATCTTTCTGATGAGCGAGTAGGGCGCTGTCGTTTGACATTGGATCGACCGTCCGTTACTTTCAACAGCGAGCAATCAATAAGGATGAATACGACAATGGAGCAAGAGATCAAGATCAAGGGCGAGATCGCAGGCGACCCGGACGTCTGCAAGTTTACCGTCGACCGTCCGGTTTACGCAGGCGGGTCAGCGTACTTCGGGAGCCGGGAGATGACGCAGCAGTCACCCCTGGCGAAGAGGCTTTTCGAGATACCCCAGATCCAGAGCGTGCTCATAGCCGGCGATCACGTCATCGTCACGAAATCCGGATATGAGCCGTGGCAGACCTTTGGAAAACTGATCGGGACGACGATCCGCGAGCATTTGGCAACGGGCGAGGAGGCGGTCAGCGAGGAGTTCAGACGGGGATTGCCGTCCGAAGAGGACCTGCGAAAAAAGGTTCGCCAGGTGCTTGACGACGAAATCAACCCTGCCGTGGCGATGCACGGGGGGTACGTGGACCTCGTCGACGTGAAGAACAACTCGATCTACATCCAGTTTCAGGGCGGCTGTCACGGCTGCGCATCTGCCAGCATGACGCTCAAGATGGGGATCGAAAAGGCCATCCGGCAGCACCTCCCGGAGATCGGCGAGATCCTGGACGCGACCGATCACGCGAGCGGCGCGAACCCGTACTACTGAGGGCCACGCAGCAACGCTGACGTGTTCCTCGCGTCGGTGTGCAGGGGAGAGCGTCGAGCGAGCGGCCGCGTTGCGGCAGCCCGAAAACCGGAAGGGAAACCGCAGATTGCACCGATTACGCAGATTCCCCCGGGCGACGATCTCGCAACCGTCAATACTCCGAGGTTGAATCTGTGAAATCTGTGGTTTCCCGGCTTTCGGCCTCGTTTGACCTGACAACATGTTGGTAAGAATGGGCCGCTGAGCGGCCTAGCCCCCTCGGAAAGGAGCTGCGATCATGATTCAGGAACTCCCAGCCGACCGACTGCGCCGAACGGTGGACCCGGGCTCCCTCGGCATCAGCACTACGCAGGATCTGAAACCCCTGGAAGGCATCATCGGCCAGCGGCGCGCGCTCTCGGCGCTGCGCTTCGGGCTGGGCATTCAGGAGATCGGGTTCAATATCTACGTCGCGGGCCCGGCCGGCATCGGCAAGATGACGGCAGTCAGGTCGTTTTTGGAGGAGGAGGCCCGACGGAAGGAGACGCCCGCCGACTGCTGCTATCTCTACAATTTCGAGGATCCGTACCAGCCCCGTGCCTGCCGCCTCCGCCCCGGCGAAGGTCGTCAATTGCAGCAGGACATGAAGAGCCTGATCGACCATGTCAAGGCCGAGGTGCCGAAGGCTTTCGAGAGTGAGGAGTACGCCGCCAAGCAGGATGAGATTGTGAAGGGCGTCGAGAAGGAGCGTACACAGATCCTGGAGCAGCTGGCGGAGAAGGCGACGAAAGGAGGGCTTGCGATCCAGACGACGCCATTCGGTGTCGTGGTGGTGCCGGTGCTCGGAGGGCGCCCGTTGACTGACAATGAGCTGCGAGGGCTTCCTGAGCAGGCGCGTACAGACCTCGAGAAGCGACGCGATGCGCTGCAGGACGAGTTGAAAGCTGCGCTGAAGCAGGTGCGGGAGTTGGAGCGAGGGGCGCGCGAAAAGCTGAACGCGCTCGACAAGCAGATCACGCTCTTCATCATCGAGGGGCTCATCGACGACTTGCTTGAAAAGTACGCGGAGACGTCACAGGTCGTCGAATACCTGCGATCCGTACAGGAGAACCTGCTCGAAAATATCCAGGCGCTCAAGACCGGCACCGCTTCGACGCCGTCACCACAGGTGCCGGCTCAGGCACCACCCCAGCCACCCGACGCGACGCTCAAGCGCTATGAGGTCAACGTGTTCGTCGACAACGCCAGGCGTGAGGGAGCGCCGGTCGTGGTCGAATTGAATCCGACCTATAACAACCTTTTCGGCCGCGTCGAAAAAGAGACCATGATGGGGATGCTCTATACCGATTTCACGATGATCAAGCCCGGGTCACTCCATATGGCCAACGGCGGGTATCTCGTCCTGCGCATGGAGGATATCCTGAAGAACTACTTCTGCTGGGACGACCTGAAGCGCGCGTTGCGCAGTCGCGAAGTCCGGATTGAGGAACCCGCGGAGCGGCTCGGGTTCCTCGTCACCAAGACCCTTCGTCCCCAACCTGTGGCCCTCGATGTCAAGGTCATCATCGTTGGACGCTCGCTGTTCTACTACCTGCTCCACGCCTACGACGAGGAGTTCCCGGAGCTGTTCAAGGTCAAGGCTGACTTCGATACACGGACTGACTGGAGTGACGGGAACATCCGGGATTTCCTCTCCTTCTTGCGCACACTCTGCGGCAAAGAGAACCTGAAGGACCTGGATGCGGGCGCAGCCGCGAAGCTTCTCGAGCAGGCTGCGCGGATCGCCGAGGATCAGGAAAAACTTTCAATGCACTTCGGGGCCGTCGCCGATCTGGTGCGAGAGGCACATTTCTGGGCCAAGCACGACGAATCGCCGCACATAACCACGACACACGTGCAGAAGGCGATCGACGAAAAGATCTACCGCTCGAATCTCATCCAGGAGCGTATCCAGGAGATGATCGCGCGGGGAACGATCCTGGTAGACACACGGGGCACGGCGTCGGGGCAGGTCAACGGCCTCTCGGTCTACAACCTTGGGGACTACGAGTTCGGGAGACCGAGCCGAATCACGGCCAGCGCGGTGCCGGGGCGCGAGGGGGTTGTGGACATCGAGCGCGAGGTGCAGATGGGAGGGCCGATCCACACCAAGGGGGTGCTCATCCTGAGCGGCTACCTCGCCCAACACTACGCCCGCGACAAGGTGCTCACCCTCGCCGCCCGCTTGGTGTTCGAACAGAGCTACGAAGGGGTGGAAGGCGACAGTGCATCGTCGACCGAGCTGTATGCGCTGTTGTCGGCCCTGTCCGGGCTCCCGGTTCGACAAGGAATCGCGGTGACGGGATCGGTGAACCAGCGCGGCGAGGTGCAGGCGATCGGCGGGGTGAACCAGAAGATCGAGGGGTTTTACGACGTCTGTAGAACAAATGGGCTGGCCGGCGACCAGGGGGTGATGATTCCGAAAAGCAACGCTGCGAACCTGATGTTGCGAGAAGACGTCGTGGACGCCGTGCGCAGCGGCGCGTTCCACATCTGGCCGGTCGCCACTATCGACGAAGGCATCGAGGTCTTGACGGGCGTCCCCGCGGGCGTGCGAGGAGAGGACGGGAAGTTCCCCGTCGGGACGGTCGGAGCTCTGGTCGAGAAACGCCTCCTGGAGTTCACCGAATCGGTGCGGAGCCTTGGGACAGGCGCGGACAAGGGAGCGAAGAAGTCACAGGGGATGGGGGTGAAGCGACCTGAGGCAGGGCGGCGAAACAGGGCGGAGTGAGGAGAGCCCTCCAGGGGGACGGTACAGTACCGCTGTTCAACCCATCACCGATCCGGTTCACTGACGCCGGGCGGGATCGTTCGCGATTTCCTGGCGGACGAGGTTCTCGGCGCCGCCGAGCGCCACGAGGCGCTGCATAGCCGGCAAGAGCGGCGGGATCCGCCATGTGCGATCGGCGACTCGGATGGTGGCTTCGGCGAAATCGATGATCGCGTCGAGGCCGGTCACGATGGTCTTCTCGGTTATTGCGCGGTCGGCAAAGCGGCGGGCGATCTCATCGGCGAATTCGGGGCAGTCCAGACAGATGTAACCGTTGTTGAACGCGTTGCGCGAGTACGTCTGGCTAAAGCTGGCTGCAATGATCAGCCGGACGCCGCGGAACTTGAGCGCCGTTGCGGCCTGCTCCCGCGAAGATCCCGTTCCAAAGTTCCGCCCGCCGACGAGGATGTCTCCCGCCTGCACCTTCTGCTGGAATTCCGGATCGTAGTTCAGCATGGCGACGCGAGCCATCTCGTCCGGCGTCAACTTGTCCTTGTACGTGTAGTCCTTGCCGTAAATGCCGTCGGTGTTGAGGTTGTCCTTCGGGACGAAAAGGATTCGCCCACGGATCGCCGTCGGGAACCCGTCGACAACGGAAACCGAAGCCTTCCCGCCCGCCGCGACCGGCCGCTTCCTCACCTCGATCGTGCCCCGCGGATGCCGGTTCCCGAACGGGCGAGGGCCGCAGATTCGCCCAGCCAGAGCCGAAGCCGCCACCACGGCCGGGCTGGCCAGGTAGACGTCGGCCTTGGAAGATCCCATCCGTCCTTTGAAGTTGCGGTTGGTCGCGGAGATGCCGACCTCACCATCCTCGAGCAGCCCTTCTCCCAGGCCGATGCACGCGCCGCAGCCGGGAGGCAGTGCAGTGGCTCCCGCCTCGAGCAGCACGGCCCAGTAACCGCACCGCCGGGCCTCGACCTCGATCTCCGCGCTCGCGGCCGCGATGTACAGCCTCACGCCCGCCGCGATCTTCTTTCCGGCCATGACCGACGCGGCTTCAGCGAAATCACCGAGCCGGCCGTTGACACAGCTCAGCAGATAGGCCCTCTGGATCCGGATGTCGCGGCTCTCGATGTCGGCCAGCCGCGTGATGGTCTTTACCTCGTTCGGTCCGGCAACATGCGGCGTGAGCGACGAAAGATCGAACGTAATCGCCTTCGAGTAGTGCGCTCCGGGATCCGCGCGCGGGGGGTCGCTTTCGATGGCGGCGATACTCGCTTCGGTGAGTCGGCTCGTTCCCTGAGCCTCCAAGATGCGCGCCCGCTGCCTCAAATACGCCGCCGTCACAGCGTCGAACGGGAAGCAGCCCGCGAGCGCCCCCCACTCGGTCGTCATATTGGAAATCGTCATTCTCTGTTCCATGGCGAGACTCGCGACCCCCTCGCCATCGAACTCGATCGCGCAGTTCAGGACGTCGTCGTTCGCGAAGTGGCCGCAGAGAGCAATGATCAGGTCCTTGCCGGTCACCGCCTGCGGGAGGCGGCCGGAAAGCTGCACCTTTACGATCTCCGGCACCTGCCACCACGTCTTACCTGTCGCCCAGATAGCCGCCGCATCGGTCCGCACGACGGGGGTGCCGACGGCGCCAACCGCCCCATAGAGGTTCGAATGGGAGTCCGATGCGACGACAAAGGAGCCGGGACGGACAAACCCCTGCTCAACCATGATCTGGTGCCCGATCCCGCTTCCAGCGGGGAAGAACGCAATCCCGTGCTGTCGCGCGAACTCCTCAATCTTGCGGTACTTCTCGAGGTTCTCGTCGCTTCGATTCTGCACATCATGGTCGAGGCAGATGACGGGTTGATCGGGGTTTCGGATGGACGTGGCTCCGATCGACCTGAATTTGGGAATGACGGCGCCCGTGTTGTCATGCGTCATGACGTGCTCCGGGCGGATGGCCACGAAGTCGAGTGCGTGGACCTCGAATCCCTCCGGTAGATCGACCGCGTACCTCTGCGTGACCTTCTCGACGAGCGTTTGCGCCACCAGCATCCTCCCAGTCCAAAGCGAGGTTACATCATACCAGAGGAGGGCCCGCCGATGGCCGGCGGCTCGGTTCTGACGCAGCTCGGTTCGCCGCGTTTTTGACATCCCCGAACGGAATATGCGATAATACCCTCTTGTTTAGCCGACGGGGGTCGCAGCAAAGGTGGATGAGGCGCACAGCGCGATAAGCCGGGTGTGCCGTCATCCAGGGGATGTAGGGCGCCCGTCCAATCCTGACTCGATGGAGGTTCTTACATGAGCGACGACGCTCCGTCCAAGAAAGCCAAAGGTACGGTTTTCGTGCGGAAGGAGATTTGCAAGGGGTGCTCCTATTGCATTGATTTTTGTCCGCCCCATTGCCTGGCCTTTTCCGATGACTACAACGCGAAGGGCTACCACTACCCGGTGCTCTCGCCCGCCGAGGATTGTACGGGCTGCGATCTGTGCGGCCTGTACTGCCCCGATTTCGCGATTTTCGGAGTCAAGTACGAGGACATCGAAAAATTGCGACAGGATGCTGCCACGCCGGTACGTGTATCGGCATAGCGGCGCCTGTAATCATAATTCATCCTACGGAGGAAGCTTTGAAAGCGGATCCGAGTGGCGTATTGGTGGGCACGCATTTCATCGACGGCGATCACGCCGCCTGTGAAGGTGCTCTGGCGGCCGGCTGCCGATTTGTAGCCGGCTATCCGATCACGCCGTCGACGGAGGTGGTCGAGCGGTTTGCGGCTCGCATTCCCCTGGTCGGCGGTGTGTTCATTCAGCTGGAAGACGAAATCGCGTCGTCGATTGCGATCCAGGGGGCGGTCTGGGGCGGCAAGAAGGTCATGACAGTCACCTCCGGCCCGGGACTCTCGCTCATGATGGAACATATCGGGCTGGCGGCGATCACCGAATGTCCGTGCGTCTTCGTCGACGTGCAGCGGGGCGGGCCCTCGACGGGTCTGCCGACTCTGCCGGCGCAGGCCGACATGATGCAGGTGAAGTGGGGCTCGCATGGCGACTACGAGCCCATCGCGTTGTCGCCGAATTCTCCGCAGGAGTGCTTCGACCTGATGATCAAAGCATTCAACCTCGCCGAGATGTACCGAGTGCCGGTCTTCTTCATGATGGATGAGGTCGTCGGGCACATGACCGAAAGGGTCGTGATTCCGCCGGCGGACCAGATTGAGGTGGTCGAGAGACGGTGGACGGCGAAGAAGCCTGCGGAGTACCGGCCTTACGAGACGAACGGCAACATGGTGCCGGACATGGTGAAGGCCGGAGACGGGTATCGCATCCACATCACCGGACTGACGCACGACGAACGTGGCTACCCGTCGATGACGCCGGCGACGCAGGATAAGCTCGTCCGCCGGCTTCTCAACAAGATCCGCCTGAACGCCGACAAGCTGCTCGACGTCCGCGAGGAGCACACCGAAGATGCTGATGTGACGGTGATATCGTTCGGCATCACGTCGCGCGTTGCGACCGCTGCCGTCGACGATGCGCGCGCGCAAGGTCTGAAAGTTGGCCACGCGCGGCTTGTGATCACGTGGCCGTTTCCGGCCGCGCGAATAGCGGCCCTCGCCGAGCGCACGAAGGTGTTCCTGGTCCCGGAGCTCAATATGGGACAGATGGTGCAGGAGGTCGAGCGCGCTGTGGCTGGCAGAGCAAAGGTCGTGTCGATCCCACACGCGGGTGGGACGGTGCACGAGCCCGAAACGATACTGGCGAAGATCATGGAGGCGGCGAGATGAGCACTGAACAAGCCGTTCTGGACGGCCTCGAAATAGACAATCCGGTGATGCCGTATCTGCGGAAGGACCGGATTCCGCACATCTGGTGCCCGGGCTGCGGCATCGGGACGACGGTCAACTGTTTCGCGCGCGCGCTCGGCGAAAGCGGGCTCGATCTCGACAAGGTAGCGGTGGTTTCAGGCATCGGGTGCACGGGGCGTGTCGCAGGCTACATGAACCTCGACTCATTCCACACGACCCACGGTCGCCCGATCCCGTTCGCCACGGGCTTGAAGCTTGCCAACCCCGAGCTGAAAGTCGTTGTGTATTCGGGGGATGGCGATCTATTTGCCATCGGCGGAAACCACTTTTTCCACGCCGCTCGGCGCAACATGGACCTGATGGTTGTCTGCATCAATAACCACACCTACGGCATGACCGGCGGGCAGCTCGCTCCGACGACCCCGATGGGGGCCACGCAGACGACGATGCCGTATGGGAACTTCGAGCAGCCGTTCAACCTGCCTTTCATTGCCGACGCATGCGGGGCTGTGTACGTGGCGAGATGGACCGTCTACCACGTGAAGCAGATCACGCGCGCGATGAAAGAGGGGCTCTCCAAGCGCGGGTTCGCTTTCATCGAGATCATCTCGCCCTGCCCTACCCTTTACTCACGTCGCAATCGCCTCGGCGACGGCGTCGACATGGTGAAGTACTACAAGGAAAAGAGCGTGATCAAGAACGGGGCGAACACGAAGGAAGTCGATCTCTCGTTCCAGGGCGAAATCACAGTCGGCAAGTTCGTGGATCGTGAGCGCACGACGTGGCTGGACGGGATGAACGATCATTTCTCGAAGGTCTTTGGGAGCAAGTTCAAGAAATACGGAGTCCATCATGTCGAAGATTGATATTCGCGTCGGCGGTCTGGGCGGGCAGGGTGTCATCCTGTGCGCCAGCATCATTGGGAAGGCGGCTGCGATTCACGACAACAAGCACGCCACGCTGATCCAGTCGTTCGGGCCCGAGGCGCGGGGGAGCGCCTGTAGCGCGCAGGTCATGATCGACGATCATCCGATCGGCTACCCGTACGTGAAAAGCCTGGACGTTCTGGTTGTCATGTCGCGAGACGCCTACAAGCAGTTCGTCACCCAGCTCAAGCCGGGTGGCATCCTGCTCTACGAAGAAGAGCTCGTCACGCCCGGCGCGATGCCTCCGGGTGTCAGTGCCTACGCCATACCGGCCACACGGTTCGCCGAGCAGCTCGGCCGGCGCCTCGTGCTCAACATCGTCATGGTCGGGTTCTTCGCAGGCGTCACGGGCCTCCTCTCTGAGCAGGCCGTGGAGAAGGCCGTCCTCAGCTCGGTGCCGAAAGGGACGGAGGACCTGAACTTGCGAGCCTACCGCAAGGGGTTTGAGTACGGGCGGGAGCAGGTTGAGTCCCGCAGGCTGGAGTCGGCCGCAAACGGGCAGACGCAGCAGAGCTTCGCGATCTGAACGGAGGTCAGCGCCTATGAACCTGGAAGAATATCCGATCACGCTCACGCTCAAGGACGGATTGCACGTCACGATCAGGCCGATGACCGCCTCCGACGGGCCGGCATTGCTGGAGTTTTTCCGCAGCCTGCCTGAGGAGGACCGGCAGTTCCTCCGCGAGGACGTCACGCAGCAGGAGGTCGTCGCCAGGTTCGTCGCGAACTTGGACTACGATACCGTGCTGCCGCTTCTCGCCATCAACGAAGGCAAGATTGTCGGGGATGCGACGCTGCACCGGACACACCGGGGATGGTCGTCTCACGTGGGAGAAATCCGCGTCGTTGTCGCGCGAGCCTTCCAGCGCAACGGTCTCGGCACGACCCTCGCCAAGTACCTCGTCCGCCATGCCATCTCCGTCGGGCTCGACAAGATGGTCGGCGAAGTCATCGACAACCAGGTCGGCGCGCGGCGTGCCTTCGAGCGGCTCGGGTTCCATCCCGAAGCCGTGCTGAAGGGGCATGTCAAGGACATCCACGGCATGAAGCGCGACCTGGTCATCCTGGCCAACGACGTCAGCCATATCTGGGAGAAGATGGAAGCGATGGTCGCGGACTTCTCGCCGACGTTCGGCGGGTAGCCCGGGCAACGCAGCCTGCGGAATTCCAATAGCCCGACCTTCGGTATCGCTCGGCTGGGCGTGTGATGCCGGGTCGAGCTGAAGTCACGCGAGGTCGATCTCTTCTCGATAGAGGCGCCATCTCTCAGCACATTCGCGTGCGTCGATGCTCGCGCAAGGAGCCCATTCTCGAGCTCGTCGGGCTAGATGAGCTTGTATGGAATGACCACAAACGACCACTTCTGAGGCGGAAAGTCCTTCGAGTTGCGCGTGACGAGACGGAGGCCGTTCATCTGAGCAAGGGCAGCCTGGAAGGCGTCGGGCAGCCTCCAACGAGTCTCGCGACGTAGACGGGCGGCGAGGTCAGCGACCGTCTTGTCGATCACGCGCGCCGTCTCCGCCATCGTGTCTGTCCCATGAGTAATCACGATCCGCTCCTCGTCCGCCTGCCGGCAGTTCTCCAGGATGGGCAGTTACTAGCATTCAAGCTGTCCAACGCAGAAGTCATGATGGGAGGGTGCGGCGGCGCAGTTTCTTGAGAGGTTCATAGCCCTGAGCAATTCGCATGCGGTTGATTGCTTCAGCGGTAGCTTCGTAGTGTTCGACTTCAGACTGCGGTGCCTTGTTCCACATGTCCTGCAGGCAATGCCAGGCCCTTGCCCCTCTTGTGGTTGGCAGATGCCAGTAGTCAACTTCGTTCATAACACCAGCCTTGTTTGCCCGTTCCTTTTCAGAGCATTCGAGATGACGAATCGCAGGAGATTTCCCATCTGGAGAAACGGGGTTGTGGCTGGGATCATTTAGTAAGGAGACCACCGACGGATGTAACAAGATTCGAAGTCCTTTAATCCCGCACGTTTCGGCGGCATGAGCGCGCACGACAGCGGTCCCCAGAAATTCGGTAGCGTGATTCCCGCCATCAAGGCTGACCTCAGAGCTAAATCTGAGTGCAGCAAACGATCCATATGCGATCCCCATTCGTATTGGGATCTGTTGCGTAAGCATGGAATGCATTAAATCCACGCCGATGTTAGCTGCATCAGAGAACTGCGTCGTGGCAATAAAAGCGGAATCAGAGAAGGTGATGGCTGTCAGCGGGTGCCGCGTGCTCGCCAAATTGAGCCCCATCTTCAAGGAGTAATGGAAGCCTGAAAAGGTCTGGGACAATTGGTTTCGGGAAGCCGCCATGAACTTGTCGATCGACTCCAGCGTGAACGAAGGAAGCCTTTCAGGCGCCTTAAGATACTCCAGGTCAATCGGATTGGACTCTGTTAGAGCTTTGAACCCTAGTATATCGACGAACAAAACGACCTCATTTTCCGACCTCATCGCATCCCCATCAAGGGCTCGGGACCGCGTCTTGACATCTCATTTGGTCGAGAGGCTTGTGTGGGATCGCCGAGGTCTGCGGGCAAACGGCGGAGTTCGAGGCCCAGGGCTCGGTCATGTAATGCGTCCGACTCAATGATATTGCACGCCATGGTAACCGCCGATGGACTTCGTCCGAGCAGCCTGGCAATCTCCACTGATCTCAGACCCGAATACAAACGCATCGCATAGCGAAGCGGCCGGGCTTGCCTGCGCTCGGGCATTCCCGGGAAACTCTTCTCCACTGCTACCTGTACTTCTGCAAGGTTTGTCCGTCTCATGCGATCCATAGGGACCGACGTCTCGTCAACTCGAGATGAAAAGTCAGGACGCGGTCCGCAGCTCACGCGATGCCGAGTCCTGCGGAGGTCACTCAAGGTCGATCTCTTCTTGATAGAGGCGCCACCTCTCAGCAGATTCGCGTGCGTCGTGGGTCGCGCGTAGAGCCCATTCTCGAACTCGTCGAAGAGGATGACTCAGGAATCTCTTGGCGGATTCCTCGGCCTCGCGGTAGCGACCGGCGATGTCGCCGGCCAGTCCACCGACGTACCATGAGCCCGCGCAGAACTCATCAAATACGCTTTCATCGTCTTCGAACTCCGTCAGAACAAACTCCGTGAGGGGTGGTACGAACATCTGACCATCAGGTGTGGAACGAGGTGCAGGGAGGAATCGAGCGATCTTCTGTGCACCCCGACGGCCATTGGACCGAAGCCAGTTCATGGTGTTCTCGTGAGGTATCGCCGAGAACAGCGAGCGTCCGTGCGTGATATCGAGACGCCTACCATGTCTTGAGCTCAGGAGTAGGCGACCGACTTCCCGCATGACTTCATCCGGATTAGCTCTCGCCAGTACGACTGAAACCTTTTCCGCGTCGTCGGACAGCGCATATTCTCCTTCAAAGAGACCTTTGACGGCCGCGCGAATGGTCCGGGTGGGCTCGGCCCCCATCAACTCCTTGAGCACCACCAGCCAGTGAAGGCACTCCTCCGCCGTGACGAATCCGCCCGCCTCAATTAGTTTCCAGATCAGGATTCGCGTTTGCCTGTGGGCCACCACTGGTGCCTCCCCGCTTCGCTTCTTCTGCTCGATCCGGGCCGTGAGCGATTCCAAGGCAAGTTGGCGAGCAAGCTCATCCTTCCCCTTCGTCGCAGCATCTACCAATCGGCCGAACAGCTCACGAAACTCGCGATCGCCAATTGAATGGCCGATCCAGCCCCGCAGAAGATTTCCCAAATGAATTGGCGTCAGCAGGCCCTTGTCGTAGAGTCGTAGAGCACGAGACACTGGACTTGCCGCGTCGCCGATGCCAATCGACAAATCGAAAGCCGCGCGGGGGGCCACGACTTCCATCTCGTCCAGTCCCGCGGACAATCGACCGGTCAGATGCGGCCGCGAATCCATCAGTCCCATTACGTAGCCTTTGGCGAATTCGATGCGGGAGTGATGCCTGGTAGCCTCCAGGACCACGTCGAGGAATCGGGCATCTTCGTCGAGCTCGCCCAACTCTCGACCAAAAGTCTCGGCGCTTCGGGCCTGATCCGAAAAGAGCCATTCCACATCATTGAGGAGCGATGTCGGGGATTGCTGATACTTGGTTGCGAGCGCTCTGATCTCTGCCAACCAAGACTCCTCACCGGCCGAAGTGGAGTCACGATGGGAGGCCTTTCCCACGAGCACCCGAAGTCGGCCGTGGAGGTCCCGCGGAATCAACGAATCGATCCATTGTCTGACCTGTAGAACATATGCCTCCGCCTGTTCCGGCTTTTCAGAATCCCTGTCAACGTCGTACTGCACGAATTCCTCTCCAACCTCGAGCAGGCTCGCCCGCAATTCGTCGGAGATGTTTCTTGCTTCGAACATTGCAACCACATCGTCGAGATATCCAGCGCGCAGCAAGTGTCTCAGCCTCGAGATCACGATTCGATGCGACCCCGTAACAAGGAGGCTGTCTTCACCATGGCTGAGTTCTCGAAGCAACTGTACGGCTTGTTCCAGGCACTCGCGTTCCTCCGAAAGCGTAGACGGCCTCCAGTCTGGCGGTGGGATCGTACCAGCCACGAGAGTCGGCGATGGGTGCCCCACCGCGAGTTCCTCGAAAATCCCATCCAGAGCATCTAGCGCAAGAGATACAACCTCTCTCCGCTCGGAGAGGAGCCTAACCTTGAGGGGCTCCATCCTCCTCCGAAATGGAGTCGGTGTGCCTGAAAGGTGGATTCTGAAAAGCTCCGTCCAGATTCTCCTCGCGTTATTCGCGATATTCGGCTCAGTCTCCTCAACTGCCAGCTCGAGCAGAACGGATTCCACTTCATCGAACATTTCCTGCAGATGACCGAGATCCTGCAGGAGCCAGACGAGCTTGCGCCGCGGATTTCTCCCGTTCTCGGCTTGCGAGAGAAGATTCAGCGTCCCTTCCCGCGAAGCTTTGTGCACGAGGTTTCGCAGAATGGACAGATAAGGCTTGGGATCGATCCGTGCGAGAGCGATTATTCGATCTGTTGTTGCTGTGTCTGCCAAACTCTGAGGTTGAAGTGTCGTAGCCCATTGGAGGAAGTAAGACGATACCGAACCGCGCACCTCTGGGCTGGCATCCCTTTGCACCCTATCGAGGAAGGATGGCAGAAGGCGCGGGGGTATCCGCATGAGGAAGGCGGCAGGATCATATTCGGCGCGGGTCTTCCACGCCGAGGCAAGAAGCGCGCGAGCGGCCACGGCAGGGGCCACTCGGAAGTATCGACCGACTTTTCTCACGACACCACCGTTGCTCTCCAGCCGGTTGGCCATCTCAATCAGCTCGTCCTTGTCCATTCCGACCCAATAGGACAGAAGGACTATTTCCTCCTGAGCCGGGCCTTTGAATGCGACCTTCATCTGCAGGGACAAAGCCTCCGCAACTTTCGACTCCTGCTGTGTGAGGCGGACTGCAAGATAATCAGGAACAGATGACGGAACCGCCCCTTTGCCCGAGGCCACGGTCGTCTGCCGATCGTTCGCGCACATATCGGCCGCAAAGCGGATGTTGTCGCCGGCCAGTTTCAGATAGGCCAACCTGCGTTCAGCAGGAACGCCCGGGAAGTTCCGATCGAGTATGTCCGTGATGACTTGCGATGGGAGAGGATCAATCCAGATGGCGTCATCGGGGCAGGCCTGTCTGGACGCGCTATCGACAAGGATTGCCCTGATCCTGTGCTCGTGTCCCTGAATCAACTGGGCCGCCGCCACACGGGTCTCGGTATCGCAATCATCAACCACAAGAATGGCGGTGACGGACTGATCCACGAGCAGCGTTCTTGCCACTCTGCCGACGTCTTCGGAATCGACATAAAGGACCGTGCCATCAGCACCGGGGATTTTAGACAGGCACTCGCAGAGAAAGCGTCTCTTTCCTGACCCACTCGCGCCCCTCAGGACCAAGATACTGTGTTTGCAGGACACCGAGAACGCAATGTGATTCATAATCGCCGTCTCGACTTCCATCCGTGCCTGAACGTCGATGTAGAGAGGCGTATTCCCAATCACGGACTTCGCCCGTATCCGAAGTGGGAGGGCGGCGCCGGCCAATTCCGGCCGGAAGAACTCTACTACCAAGGAAGGGAATCGAGAGGCCCACGCCGCCAGGTCGTCGGCGCTGACGACGAGTGGATCGGGCGCGGCTGGATTCAGTTTTCTCGCCTCGATGCGTAGAAGAGCCTCCCAATTGGCTTTCTTTGGCGCTGCAATGGAGTCGCACACACAGAGACGATACGCGCCTCCTTGCAGAAGATTGGACTTGACGAAG
This sequence comes from Acidobacteriota bacterium, assembly GCA_016191015.1. Lineage (GTDB taxonomy): Bacteria > Acidobacteriota > CAIWXX01 > CAIWXX01 > CAIWXX01 > JACPPM01. The sequence goes on from JACPPM010000238.1 coordinate 55,753, forward strand.
GGGTTCTGCAGTTCCCTCAAGAGCTGTGCTTTACGGACGTCGACTGCAGCCCGTGCTTTGTATTGCCAGACGCTCGGCACCCCGAACCGCCCGGTAGGATCATTCGGAATGGGGGCCTTGACCAGAGTGTCGACTCCTCCGTCGGGCTGGTTCGTTTGGATATTGGTGTGAACAAAAGCGTCTGGGAGTCCTCCAGCGAACGCTTGCGACCGAATGAGGGAATCGACAAATTTGGTGAACTTGTCGCCACCAGGCGAACGGGTGTGGTTGATCACATCCCGAGCGTCTACGCTCCACAAACTCATTGGGCTATTTGACCTTGTACGGAATGAGCACGAACGGCCATTTCTGAGGCGGAAAGTCCTTCGAGTTGCGCGTGACGAGACGGAGGCCGTTCATCTGAGCAAGGGCAGCCTGGAAGGCGTCGGGCAGCCTCCAACGAGTCTCGCGACGTAGACGGGCGGCGAGGTCAGCAACCGTTTTGTCGATCGGGAGCGTCGGAAAGCAATCCAGGAGTCGCCGGGCCGCTGTTGAGCCTAGCGCGTCGAACCCTGAGAGGACCTCCGCGCGTGTGATAACGGAGATTACCGCATCATTGTGAGTGCGCGCCAAGTACTGCGTGGCTTGTGGGACGTCGTTGAAATGATCGATGAGGATGACTGAGTCCAAGAGGAACTTCACCGACGCCCCTGCCATTCCCGTCGACGCATACGCTGGTAGTCGAGACCGTCTCCCTTGCGCCAGATGCCACTAGTTTGGCGGAGGATTTCTTTGAAATCTGGAGATTCGGCACTCCACTCACGCCTGAGCCGGCGCACGGCATCCCGCACAATCTGCGTCATGGGAACGTCTCGTTCCTTGGCCATCCGGTCCAGCCACTCCTTGTCTTGTGGGTCGAGGCTCACAATTGTTCGCGTCATCCTTCGGGCGTCCTCCTCAACGATATCAACCTCATCATAATGATATCATGAAGAGGCCTGAACCGGAACGGTGGGGCGGGACCGTGGAATCGTATCTCTATTCACTCTACGACTACGAGCGGTGACTTGCGCGCTCTGACGACACGTTGGCAAAGAACAGGCCGCTCGGCGGCCTAGCCGAGCGGCTCGAAGATTGATGAGCTATTGACAGGTAGCACCAACGGCGGGGAACCGCCTACGATTCGTCATGCGACGCTGTTCGATCGCCTCCGCCGCCTCGACGAGGAAATCGAGGGCCGCAAGGATCTCGACGCCGTCATCACCTTCCTTGACGCCTTCCTCGCTAGAAAGCAATTCCAGCGCATGGCCGCCTCTGCCTGATACCCCATCTGTCATCCGGAAAACTAGCATCCAGCGAGACGGTCCGCCCCATCGCCGGCAGAGCCTGAGCCGGAGCCCCGCCGGCGCGGTACGCCCTCCGGAAAGCTAGCGATACGGTCCGCCATATTTCCTCTTTCCCTTACAGCCACCCGCCAATGACCAGGATAGCAATGGCGATCAGGGCCAGTGTGATCACCCAAAGCAGTACATGAGGAATCCAAGAGATACCAGCGAAGGCGGAGTGTAGCACCCTCCTGAATCTGCTATTCGGCGATCCTAGCGCGTGTGCGTATATGTGGGCGAAGACGGCCGTCAAACATAAGAGAGCGAGAATCCTGAATATCGGATCAATCTGGACTCTGATACTGAGGGCAGGCCAACCAACGAAGATGTTGAAGACCGCGGTTGCACAGTGGAAAGCGATGCGTCGGAGGGCCGTCATGGGAAGCCATCCACATCCCTGTCCAACGGAGCGTGAGCCGATTTCAAAGATGATGACCGCGATGGCCCAAGCAAACAGAGGCAATGCGCAAGGGGGACCGCTGGCATACCTTCCAAATGCCTCGGATGCAAGCAACATCGCAAAGTTCGAAAGAAACCAAGCAAGGTATGGACAAAAGTGCATCGTTGCCATCCTCACGCAACGGCTTAGAGAGGAGACCAGTCAGAATCGGTGAACGGGGCTAGTCGGCATCCACCGAGGCAGTTGTCGACAGCAATCGGCGGTGTGTCTGGTTCATTGCAGCACTTGTCTTTCGGCACCAGCTTCACGAACGCATGCGGGATGATACGTCGTTTCGTGAAAGTACTGCTCACGGATGGCCAGCCAGCGTAGATGACCTCCGGGTCCCAGCACTTCAATTGCCCGTTCAGCGCATCTACAAGGCCGCTAGCATTGTACTCGCATCCATATCCAGCGCCCTTGAATAGATCTCCGCTGCACGCCTGAGCACTGAAGGTCCTGCCCCTGGTCCTCTCGCAAATGGAGAGGGCCACGAAAAGCTCTCTCGTCCTATCAAGAGCCGTGCAGCAAAGGCCGAAGGGATCCAGAGAATCAGCCGGACTGTTCCGAACGTATCGGTAATGATTGACATCAGACTTGAAATCCAAGGGATCCTCCGCCGTGAACCGCCCGCTGTGCGGGTCATAGTATCTCGCGCGATAGAAATACGTGCCAGTCTCCGGATCCCACTCGCGCGATGTGTATCGGTAGGCGTCATTCCAGCCTGTGCTCGACGACGGTAGTAACTGGCCGAAGGAGTCGTAGTTGAACGTGGCGACGATGTTGAAAGCGGCGGTGTTGTCGTCGCGGATGTGGCGGATGGTTCCGAGGCCGTCGGCCAGGTAGTAGTACAGCCGGCTGTCGGCGCCGGCGGTGGCGATCGGTTCGTCGATTCCGGGGCCGTGGGCGTAGGTGCGTTGGACTTGCCCGTCGGGGGCGAGCTCGGCCCAGATGTCTTCGCCGTGGTAGATGTAGCGCGTGAGAAGGCCGTTGACACTCTTGGCGATCCGGCGCCCGAGGGCGTCGTAGTAGTAGTCGGCCGAGGTCAACAGGTTACTACCGATGTCGTACTTCCGGTAGGCTGTCATCCGATTCTCGCTATTGAAGACGTACTCATGGCGCTCGCCATTCACCTTGCTGATCTTGCCTGTGCAGTTTCCGTCGGCGTCGTAGCTGTACGTGAATTCCGCGTCATCGAGAAGCTGGTTGGCTGCGTTGTAAACGTAGCTGGAAGACAGATGTGAGCTGAGGCGGTTACCCACCGGGTCGTAGGTGAAGCTTTCCGAGGGGTCGAGCGGGTGGGTCGCGCTCACCACCTGGTACTTGTCGTCATACCCGTAGGCGTGGCGTCCCTGGTCATCATCCATCGCGACCCGATTTCCCGCTGCGTCGTACTCATACGCGTACCGCCGCTGCACGAATCCCCCCGCATCCCGGTGAGCAAGCTCGAGTAGCTCGCCCGCGAGGTCGTACTGCCGCTTCTCGCCATCAATGAAGGCAAGATTGTCGGGGACGCGACGCTGCACCGGACACACCGGGGATGGTCGTCTCACGTGAGAGAAATCCGCGTGGTTGTCGCGCGAGCCTTCCAGCGCAACGGACTCGGCACGACCCTCGCCAAGTACCTCGTCCGCCATGCCATCTCCGTCGGGCTGGACGAGATGGTCGGCGAAGTCATCGACAACCAGGTCGGCGCGCGCCGCGCATTCGAGCGGCTCGGGTTCCATCCCGAAGCCGTGCTGAAGGGACATGTCAAGGACATCCACGGCATGAAGCGCGACCTGGTCATCCTGGCCAACGACGTCAGCCACATCTGGGAGAAGATGGAAGCGATGGTCGCGGACTTCTCGCCGACATTCGGGGGGTAGCCGGCCAGCACCGCTCGGTGCCCTATTCCGCAATACCACCAGGTCACCAAGGCACCAAGAAACCACCAAGGGGCTTCTTCTCCCACCTCTTGGTGCGGCTTGGTGTCCTGGAGTCTTGGTGGTTTGGACGGCCAGTTTTCCTTCCCGCCGCTGACGACATGTTGCCAGGAATAGGGCGATCAGCCGGCTAACGAACCCGCTCGAAGATTCCCTCCGACTTGTTCTTGCGCACGTTGTCCCATCGGAAGTAGCAGGCGTTCATGGCGATGTAGGCGCCATGGGGCAGAATCTGTGCGAATGACAGGGCGCTCCCCAGATTGAACAGCCCATCCGAGCTGCCGAAGGCGTAGGGCACCATCGCTCCCGTGAGGACGATTGTCTTTGCAAGGTTCGCCTCGCCGATCAGGCGGACGGTCTCCGCCATGGTGTCGGTGCCATGAGTGATTACTATCCGGTCCTCCTCTGCCTGCCGGCAGTTTTCCAGGATGAGGTGGCGGTCGGCGTCACTCATTTCCAGGCTGTCGACCATCATCAGCGTCCTGACCTTCACCTGATGCCGGCACCGTCCGAGACGCAACATCTCGTGGACATGGGTATCCTTGAAGTATAGCCGTCCGCCGATCTCGTCGTACTCCTTGTCGAACGTTCCGCCCGTGATGAAAAGCCTGATCAGCATGACAGCTCCTTCGCTCGCCTTCGCGCCTCAGCTTATCAGATCTCCCGGGCGCCCGAGAATGTGCGTGCAGAACGTCCTCCGTTGGACGAGGTCACCTGCAGCGGCCCGGGCGGCTGCTCCCGGCAGTTGCCCGTCCCCCCCGCGCGCTGGTAGACTCCATTCATGCGAGGGAGGGGATGATGTCCACCGTCACGCGGCCACGCGCGACGATCGCCGATTACGAACGGCTCCCCGAGGGCGCGCCTTATCAACTGATCGATGGGGAGCTCATCATGACGCCATCGCCGGCTCCGTTTCACCAGATCGTTTCGGCCCGTCTTGAATTCGCATTGATGGGATTCGTGATCGAACGAGGCCTCGGGACCGTGCTCGATGCCCCGATCGACATCGTCCTCTCGGAGGGCGATGTCTATCAACCCGACATTATTTTCATCCGCAGCGAGCGTCGCGCGATCATCGGCGAGAAGAACATCCAGGGGGCGCCAGATCTTGTCGTTGAAATCCTGTCCCCGTCGACGGCCTACTATGATCTGCGGACGAAAAGGGATATCTACGAGAAGGCGGGCGTTCAGGAGTACTGGGTCGTGGATCCGATGGGGCGCCAGGTCGAGGTGTTCGCGAATCGCGACGGGCTCTTTTCTCTCGCGGGGCAGTGCCGCGGTGAAGGCCGCATCGAATCGCAGATATTGCCCGGATTCTCGGTGGATATCGCAAGCCTGTTCCAGCAGTGAGGGCGGCGTCCCGCCAGGTGAGATGCGAAACAACTGGTAGAATGCCCTCCTGATGATCGCCGGCATCGCGATTTTCCTCGGCACCTATCTCGTCCTGGCCGTGGGGCGCCTGCCGCCGTTCCGCATGGATCGCACCGGCGCCGCGGTGATCGGAGCCAGCCTGATGGTCGGGCTGAACGTGCTCACATTGGAAGAGGCGTATGCGGCGGTGAACCATGACACGATCCTGCTCCTCTTCGGCATGATGATCGTCGTTGCGAACCTGCGGTTGTCGGGCGTTTTCGCTGCGATCAGTGAGTGGGTGGTCGAGCACACTCGGGGGCCAGTGACACTTCTGGCGGCGATCGTGATCGTGGCAGGGATCTTTTCAGCTTTCTTCGTCAACGACACAATCTGCATCGTGCTCACACCGCTGGTGCTCGAGATTACGAGATCTTCCGGCCGGAATCCGGTGCCGTACCTGCTGGCCGTGGCGATGGGATCGAACATCGGGAGTGTCGCGACGATCACTGGCAACCCACAAAACATGATGATCGGCAGCTTCTCGGGGATCTCGTACGGGCATTTCTTCGCGAGACTCGCACCTGTGGCCGGCATCGGGCTCCTCGCCACCGTCGCAGTTCTCTGGATCTTCTACCGGCGTCAGCTCCGGATCGAGGGGCAAGTGACGCCACGACATCGGGTGATACGGATCAACCGGATGTTGATGTACAAATCGGTGGTCGCGTCGATTGGCATGATCGTCTTGTTCTTCGGCGGGTGGCCGGTCCCCAAGGTGGCCCTCGTCACCGGAGGTTTGCTGCTGATCACCCGCCGGGTCAAGCCACAGAAGATCTACCGGGAGATCGACTGGCCGCTTCTCGTGCTGTTCATCGGGCTCTTCATTGTCATCGCGGGGGTGGAAAAGGCGGCACTAACGGAGGAAATGGAGCAGATCGTCGCGCAGTTCAGGCTCGAGAGCGTGGCCATGTTGAGTGTCGCGGCGGCGGTGCTTTCGAATCTCGTCAGCAACGTCCCTGCCGTGCTCGTCTTCAAGCCTTTTATCAGACACCTCACCGACCCGGACGCCGCCTGGCTGACGCTCGCGATGTCGTCGACTCTTGCCGGCAATCTCACGGTCCTCGGCTCGATCGCAAACTTGATCGTCGTGCAGCGAGCCCGCCGTGAGGGTGTCGAGATATCTTTCGCCGAGTACCTCAAGAGCGGCGCGATCGTGACGGCGGTCACGATCGCGATCGGCGTCCTATTCCTCCGCTGAGAGCAAGGATCGAGTTCAAAGTCTAAAGTTCAAAGTTCAAGAACGCTGTGCGAGCCACCGGTGCTTTTGAACTTTGAACTACTACCCTCTCAGCGAGTCCCGCCCGACTCTGAGTACTGCGCGGTCACCTGAACAACCTTGTCCACGGGAATGACACTGACATCGACCGTCCGCTTGCCATCCTCGGTCCTGGCGTTGATGTGGCCCATCGCCAGAACGCCGGCTTGAACATTCGACTTCTCGACAGTGAAGCCTGAGGCCTTGAGCTCTGTTTCGAAATACTCCAGCACTTTCTCGGCGGAGTCACTTGTCTGGAACGAGTAGTTGCCGTAGAGCTCGTCCTCACCCGTCTTCGAGAGAGTGCTCATCGGTGTGACGCCCGGATACGAGGGAACCCATGATGGTAACGGTTCGCCACTGGCGCTCCCGACGGTCATGGTGCCCTCGTCGGAGGTCACCTTGAGTCCCCCTCCCTGGCCTTCTCCGCCGCTGCCTTCGAAGGTCACCTCTTTGCCCTTCTCGTCTGTGAACTTCAGCTTGCCCTCACTGATGGCCTTCGCATCCATCGTGATCACTTGGCCTGTCTTCGTGTTGCGGACAGTCAGAGTCCCGTTCTCCTGGTCCTCCGACACGACCTCGAGCTCCGGTGAGGCCGCCACAATCATCTTGGCTGTAAAGATGGCCGGATTCTTGTTGGCCTCCTCGGCGTAGTTCTTGATCTTGTGCGCTCCCCACCAAAAGACTCCGCCGATCACAATGGTCCCGATGACGACCAAACCCCCGCATCCAATGAGGATCCAGACTAGAGGACTGGTCCCTTTCTTTGGAGGTGATGCGGGAGTGGCAGGGGGCTGCGGTTGAGGTGCGCTCGTCGCCATGTAAATCTTCTCCTTGTTTTTGGAGCGCCCGGAGGGAATCGAACCCCCGGCCTACAGATTCGAAGTCTGTCGCTCTATCCGATTGAGCTACGGGCGCATACCTGTCTCAATATACGCGAGGTTGGCGCGCGCTTCAACCGGCGAAAAAAATCGGTGTGGGAATCCGAAACAATCTGGTCCAGGGATCATTCACATCGATTCGTGGGGGTGCCCATACCCGAGGTGGCCGATCCCGGGTAAGGGTAGGCGCGTGGGACTGGCGACCGGTAGCTGCACTCAGCACCCAGCACGCAGAACCGGCACGATCGAGTGATGCAGATCACCACTAAGTTTGACAACGATTGATGCCGATTCATAGAATGAGAGAAGGAGGTGCAAGTTGAAGTTTGAGGACTATGGCAAGGCGATCCTTGTGCTTGCCGCCGTGACATCCGCGTTTGCATTGGGCTTCTTCCTGGGGACCGAGACCGAGAAGGCGAAGATCCCGGAGTACCAGGAAGATAACTACGAAGAGCTCGCCTAGACCCATCCTGCGGTCGCGCAGATTCCAGCGCCCTCCTATCTGCTGATGGCGTTTAGCCCAAGACTACGGCAAAGTCCCGGAAACCACAGATTTCACAGATTGACTCGCAGATGTCGCCGATTGCTTCGCGCCGACCCGAGAGTGAGGAGCAAGTTGCTCGTCGGTTGAATGCTGGAAGTATCTGCGTAATCTGCGCGGAAATCTGCGCCATCTGCGGTTTCGCACGGAACGGCC